>CAYXIM010000030.1:7980-19218 GCA_964465385.1 uncultured Oscillospiraceae bacterium | reverse complement strand
AGGCGGTGCAGGCCGTCCGGGTCATCGTACATGTCCAGTAAAACCGGTTCAAAGCCGCGCAGTAAAATCAGATCCGAGGTCAGGCCCAGGGTCCACCAGTAGGAGGCATCCAGGCGGACCGGCATCAGGTCGTCAAAGACCCAGCGGGCCACATCCAGCAGGGCTTCGGTCTGTTCGTGGTCCACTTCCACCCGGCTGAAAGACAGTTCATCGACCTGGTCATAGGACTGGATGGGGGCTTCCCAGCGGTAGGCCCCGCCGCTTTCTCCCCCGATCCGCTTGGCTTCCAGGCCGCGTGAAGTCAGGCGGTAGACCCGCTGGACCGTCCACTCCGACGGGGTCACCCGGTCGTCCTGGATGTGCTGGCCCCAGAAGAGTTCTTTTTTCAAGCGAAACTCCCAGATGCGGGCCAGCTTGCCCTGGCAGCGCAGGGTCGAAGCCGGGATCAATTCATACCAGGCCAGCTCCGGGTCGCAAAAGAGCAGCGGCTGGGTCTCTTCCAGGTCATTGTGGCGTGTCCAGCGTTCCCGCCGCATGGCCTGGATGGGCTGGGCCGCCAGCGCTGCCACACGGGCCGCCAGCTCGCGCAAATGCACCCGGTCTCTGTCGGAAACCGCCGCTTCCTGCTGGCCCACCAGGTTGGCATAGACACAGGTCCAGGACAGGCCCAGGTGGTCTCCCAGGCCCTGGCCCAGGCGTTGGTCTTTTTCTGCTTGTCGCTTGTTTGTCATGGTTTGCTTTCCTCCCCGCGCCCCTTGAGGCGTGTGATGCGAAGTTGTTGGCGTGGCCGACAGGCTGGCTCGATGCCACGCCGGGCCATGACCACCGCGTTCACCTCCACCCCCACCAACAGGATGATGGAGATCAGCTGCAGCCAGATCATCAGGACGATCAAGGCACCCAGGGTGCCGTAAAAACGCGAATATTGTGCGAAATGGTCCACATAATACTGGAAGAGGCTGGTGAAGAGCCCCCAGCCCAGGGTGGTTAAGAGGGCCCCCGGCAGGGCATGGCAAAAACGCAGGCGCCGGGCCGGGCCGAACATGTAAAAAATGGTCAGGATCAGGGCGATCAGCAGCAGGGGCAGCAGCCAGCGCAAGAGATTGACCAGGCCCGCCATGGGCACCTGAACCCAGCAGGTCAAAAGGGTGATGATCTGGGCGCCAAAGACCCGCATGACCAGGATCACCACCAGGGTCAGCGCGAAGAGCAAGACCCAGATGATGGACAGGACATAGCGCCAGAGGATGTTGCGGCGCTCTTTCAGGCCGATGATCCGGTTGCTGCCTTTCATGAAGGCACGAAAGCCGCTGGAAGCCGAATAAACAGCCAGCACGATGGCCAGGGACAAGAGGCCGCCGCGCTGGTGGTCCAGGACGTCGGTGATGATGTCAGCCACAAAGGCATAGACCGTCACCGGCAGGGCCTGTTCCATGGACCGCAGGACCAGGCTGCTGTCAATGTCAAAATAGGCCAGCAGGGTGAACAAAAACATGACAAAGGGAAAAAAGGCCATGATCAGGCTCAAGGTCAGCTGATGGGCATAGGCAATGATGTCATCGTCTTCAATGGCTTGAAGCAGGTCGCGTAAAAAAGACACGGATCGTTTGACCATCTGTTTTCCTTACTTGTTGGTGGCCCCCTGGCGGGCCGTTTGGATCAGGGCATCGTTTTAGTTATACCACACCAGCGGCCTGCTTGAACAGAAGAGGGCCAAAGAAAAGCCCGGCCGGTTGACCAACCGGCCGGGCCAGCAGGCCTGGTCAGGCCGCTTCAGGCCTTGTCCAGGTCCGGTTCTTTGAGCCGGATGCCGTCCGGGCCCTCAAAGTCACGCCCCCAGCCGGTCAAGACCGAGAAAAGCAGGACAAAGAAGAGGACCATGTTGTAGAACATGCCGCCGGCGATCTGGACCAGGGTCAGCGGGGCAATGAAGTCATAGCCCTGGGTCAAGAGGCCGCCGATGAAGACAAAGGCGCTGAGGAAGGGCACCACCACCGGCAGGGTGTGGGCGAAGCCGTCCAAGAGGTTGGCCCGTCGGTAGGGGTGCAGGCCCACGCGCTTGCCCAGCTCGTTTTGGACCTTGCCAAAGGTGGCCATGGACGCGGAGGTCACGCCGCCAAAGATCAGGGTGGTCAGGCTGATGCCCAGCATCATGGCGATTTCGGTGCCGCGCACCGTGTGGCCCAGCTTGCTCTTGACGATGCCGTTGGTGATCTTGTCCAGGGCACCGGCCGCATTCAGGACCCCCATGATGCCGTATACCCCCATGACCAGGGTCACCGTTGACATCATGCCGGCAATGCCGTCGGTCAAAAAGCCTGTCGGGGCCCCATCGGTCACGGACAGGATGTGGGGGAAGCTGATCAGCTTGGCCAAGAGGCCCGTTGCCGTGCCCACCACAATGCCGACCGTGGTTGCGATGTAGATGTCGCGCGTCAACACGGCCACCACCAGCATGATGGCCACCGGGATCAGCATCAAGAGGCTGGTCGGGTTCATGTGGGCGGCCAAAATCTCTTCACTGCCCTGGCCGACAGAGCCGCCGCCACCAAAAAGCCAGAAGAGGAAAAAGGAGATGACGCCGCCCACCAGGGAGTATTTGAGCCGGGTGCTGACGCAGCCACCGATGTCGGCAAAGCCTTCCCGGCGGGTGTATTCCTGGGTGCTGGCGGAAATGATGGTCGTGTCTGAAATGGGCGCCAGGTTGTCACCGAAGACGGCAGCCGAGACCAGGGCACCGGCCAGGATGGCCGGGTTGCTGCCCAGGAGCACACCGGCTGGGTAGAAAATGGGAAAACAGGTGAACAGGCTGCCAATGGAGGAACCCGTGGCAGACGAGATGATGCAGACGGCCAGGAAGGTGAAAGCGGTGAACAGCCCACCACTGACCCCGATGGATTTGGCCAGCCAGACAAAGCCGGCCGAGACATTGGTCGATTTGACCAGGGCTGAGAACATGCCGATGACAAAGAGCAAGACCCCGATGGGGACCGATTCCTTGACCCCCTCGTAAACGGCGTTCCAGAAGGAGCCGTAATGGCCCTTGCGGGTGAACAGGGCGCCGATCAAGAGGCCGACAAAGGCCCCCATGGCCAGCGCATGCATCTCAAAGGCCTTGAAGACGATAAAGTAGAGCACACAGAAGAACAAAAACACCACAATGGGGACAAAGGCAAACCCCCAGCCGCCACGAAATTGAATCTTTTCTTTCACTGCACCTGCTCCTCTCTCACAGCTGTTTGGCGCTGTGCCTGATTCAAACGGCAAAAACACGTCCTCTGATGGGACAACCCGTGATCACCCCCGTATCAGCCCGCGCTCACCGGCCAGTTGGGTCAAGGCCTGGCGGATGCGTTTGTAGGCGGCAACAGCGCGGTCTTCTTCTTTAAAACACCCGTGAACAATGCGGATGTAGCCTTCCCCTTCTGGCCCGTAGGGTGGCCCTTCGTTGACCACAACCCGGGCGTGCTTGAGCAGATAGGCCACCACCTCGGCGCTGGTGCCCAGCTTGGAGATGTTCAGCCAGGACAAGATGCCGCTTTCCGGCAGGGTGCAGGAGACGCCGGGGATCTGGCTGAACTCCTGATAGGCCAGCTTGCGGCGCCGGTCCAGGATGCGGTGGTAGGTGGGCAGGATGGTCTCATCTTCCAGGGCCGTGATGGCCCCCAGCTGGGCCGCTGTGTTGGTGGCCCCCAGGATGTTGACCGTGCCGCCGTAGAGGACATCCATGATGCGGTCGTCTGCCACCAGGTAACCCACCCGGAAGCCCGACAGGCCGATGCCCTTGGAAATGGAAAAGACCGACACCGTCCGCTCCCACATGCCCGGTAGGGCCGCGGGGGTGACAAACTCGATGTCATCAAAGACGTGGTCTTCAAAGGCCTGGTCGCTGACCAGGATCAGGTCGTTGTCGATGATGAAGCGGCAGAGGGCTTCGATGTTCTCACGCCTGAAGACGGTGGTGGTGGGGTTGTTGGGGTGTGAGATGAGGACCATCTTGGTCCGATCGGTCAGCCGCTCCTCGAAAGCTTCGACCTGGGGCTGCCAGTTGTCCGCCTCGCGCAGGGGCACCGAAACCGCCACCCCCCCGCACAGCTTGGCGTTGAGGAAGTTGGACGGGTAGCTGGGATCGGGGATCAGGATCTCATCGCCCGCTTCAATGAAGGGCATCATGGCGTAAATGAGGCCGGAGTCCGAGCCAGGCGTGATCAGCACGTTGCGGCTGGGATCTGCCTTGAGGCCGTTTTTCTCCCAGACCTTGCGGGCCACCACCCGCCTGAGGTCGGCGTTGCCCATGGGCATGGTGTAATGGGATGAAAAGCCATCCTCGAAAGCTTCGATCATGGTTTGGGTGACCGACGCCGGGATGGATGGGTCCGGGAAAAACGGATCCGCCCAGGCCATGATGTCATAGCCTTCGGCCATGAGCCGGCCGGCCCCCTCACCCACATCGGCCTTGGTCACCGTGGCGAACAAGCCCCCCTGCAGGTCGCGAAAGCGATCGTTCATTTTCTGTTTGATAGGCATAGCGATGCTCCTCTCTGTGTGGCGGCGGCCTCAGCGTTCGATGATGGCTTCCACCTCCACCCGCGCCCCCTTGGGCAGGGCCTTGACCGCCACGCAGCTGCGGGCCGGCTTGCCCGTGAAGTGGCGGGCGTAGACCTCGTTGAAGGTGGCAAAGGTGTCCATGTCCGTTAAAAAGCACAAGGTCTTGACCGTCCGATCCAAGCTGCTGCCCGCCGCCTGCGCGATGGCCTGGATGTTTTGGATGACTTGTTCCACCTGGTCTTCAAAGCGCGCCGGCATCTGGCCGCTTTCAGGGTCCACCGGCAGCTGGCCGGATGTGAACAGCAGGTTGCCGACAACGATACCCTGCGAATAGGGCCCGATGGCCGGCGCGGCATGTTCAGTCTGGATGGTTTCTCTCATGGTGATTCCTCTCTTTCTTCTCGAGTTCTGCAAGATAGCGGTAGATGGTCTGTTCGGAAACATGCAAATGGGCAGCCGCCTGGGACACCGCCCCCTTGATGCTGAAGACACCCAGGGTGACCAGTTTGGCGACAATGGCTCGCCTCAGTTCGACCGGCATCTGGGCCGGTTCCATGAATCGGCTGTATGAGCGGATGGTCTGCAAGATCAGCTCATCGGCCGTCAGGGAAAACACCTCCGAGGTCCGCTTGTTGGTGTCTTCCCGCGGGATCAGCAGGGCGTCCTGGAGCAGATCCAGGGCCTGGAATTGGCGGGTCAGGTCGATGTTGACGCACAGGAGCCCGATCAGCTGGCCCTCCTCCTTGATAAAAAAGGTGGAGGATCGCAAGACCAAGTCCCGGTGGTGGGCCCGGCCCACATAGTTGACCACATGGTCGGACTCCAGGTAGACCCCCTGCTGGAGCAGCTCCATGGCATAATCGGTCAGCGGGCCGCCCACGCAGCGGCCGGTGATGGACTTGGGCGTGATGTAGATGATCGACCGTGACGGCTGGGAAATGTCATGCAGGACCGCTTCTGCATCTGGTCCGTTCATTTCAGCGATAAAGCGGGCCATCGGGACATAAGCCAGCAGGCGCTTTCGGTTGGCAGCCATGACCCCTCCAGATTAATAAAATTTTCTCATCATCTTTATGATAAAAGGTTCTAAATGGGAATTCAATCCAGATTATCGGGAAATATCACCGAGCTCTTTGTATGTTTATCTGGTTTTTCAAGGATCTTTTCTCAACTTTTGAGAAAGTGTCACGTGCAGAAGACCAAGAAAAACCACTGGCGCCTGCCGTGCCTGTGGTATCATGAACAAAAAGCCGCACAGGCCACAAACAGGGGGGGCGATCCCATGCTTTTTATCAACGGGAACATTGTTCTGGCAGACGGCATCATTGAAAACGGCAGCCTGGCCACCCACGGTGACCAGATTGCTGCCCTCTCCGCCCAGCGCCTGGCCGGTGACCAGGTCTATGATTTAAAGGGGCGCCACCTGATCCCGGGTTACGTGGACATCCACTGCCACGGCGGCGGTGACTGGTGGTTTTTTGAGGACCCGGCCCGGGCCGCCGACCACCACCTGCAGGCCGGGACCACCTCCCTGCTGTGCTCCCTGTGGCGAAACGCGGGCTTTGGCCACAGCTTTGAAACGGCCATCCGGCGCGTGGTGGCTGCCGCCCAAAGCCCCCACAGCCCCATCCGGGGCATCCACATGGAAGGGCCCTATAACGATCCCGACCTGGGCTCTGACGGCGGCAGCCCCTTCCCCATCGACCCGGCGGACTACACACGCTGGATCGCGGCCGGCCAGGGGCAGATCCGCGTCTGGACCCTGGACCCCTGCCTGGCAGGGGCCCGCGACTTTGCCCGGACCGCCCAGGCGCACGGCATCACCCTGGCCGTCTGCTATTCCAAAGCCGGTCCGGACCTGCTGGCCTCCTACCTGCCCTATGGGCTTCGCATCGGCAGCCACATCTATTGCGCCACCGGGGCCCCCGAGCCGCGCTTTGGCGGCACGGTTGAACCAGGCTCTGATTATTTCGTCCTGGACCAGCCCGCCATGGTGGCCGAGCTGATCGCCGATTCCCTGGGCGCCCACGTCCGCCCCTTCCTGCTCAACTTTGTCTACAAACTCAAAGGACCCCGCCACATCGCCCTGGTCAGCGACTGCTGTACCGGCGGGGATGCCTTGGGGTCCGATGTCAACATCATTGACGGGGTTTTATACGGCAGCCAGATGACCCTGTCCACCGGTGTGCGCAACATGCGCCAGGTGACCGGTGCCAGCCTGGTCGACTGCTGCCTCATGGCCAGCACCACACCGGCCGCAGCCATCGGGCTCACAGACCGCGGCGCCATCCGGGTGGGTCACAAGGCCGACCTGCTGGTGGTCGATGACCAGCTCCAGGTCCAGGCCGTGTTCCAGGACGGCCGCCAGGTCCGTTAGGCGAAACGGTCGCTGTCGTAAATGGCAGCAGCCAGCACCAGGGCCCGGTCCGCAAGCGAGGCCAGGTCCGCCCGCTCCCGTGTGGTGTGCTGGTCCTGGCCGACAATGCCCAGCGAACAGACCGTGGGCACCCCCTCAGCCACCGCATAGGCTGAATCGGCACCGCCGCCCGCTTCAAAGGCTTTGAAAGGGGCCAGGCCCAGGCGGTCGGCCTGCTGGTTGAGAAAAGCCAGCAGCGCGTCATTGCCTGCCGTCCGTTCCATGGGGATGCGTTCACTGAGCAGCTCAAAGCGCGTGTGGGTGCCGGGCACAGCCGGCGCTTGCAGCAGCTGGCCCACAACAGCCAGGGCCGCTTCTTTTTCAGCCACCGTCCGGAAACGGATGTCCAGCAGGTAGCGGCAGCGGTCGGGCACGATGTTGGGCTTGTCCCCGCCCGAGATGACACCGCAGTTGATGGTGACCCCCGCTGCGATGTCGGCTGTTTCCAGGGCCAGGATCTGGCTGGCGGCAGCCCGGATGGCGCTGGCCCCCAGGTGGTAGTTGGAACCGGCATGGGCCGCCCGGCCCGTCACCGTGACAGCCAGCTTGAGGATACCCTTGCGGCCCACCGCAACCGACCCGTCCGCATGACCCGATTCACAGCAACAGGCAAACAAGGACCCACGCACGGTGTCGCGGATAAAGGCGATGCCCGCCGGGCCTGACAAGCTGCTGCTGACCTCCTCGTCCGGCACCAGGAGCAGCTGGACCGGCCGGTCGGTGTAGGCGGCCGCCTGCAGGGCCTCCATGGCCAGCAGGGCCACCGCGATGCCGCCCTTGCAGTCATAGACCCCCGGGCCGGTCAGCTGGTCCTGATCCAGCCGCACCGGCGGGTCTCCGAAGGCACCGACCTCATGAACCGTGTCGGTGTGGGCGATCAATGTGACTGGCGCTTTTTTTGCCTGGGGGTTGAGGGTGATCAGCAGCCCGTCGCCCGCTTGTTCAAAGGGCCTTGTGTGGATGCCAAAGCCCAGGTCCTGGCTGAAAGACGCCAGGAGCCGGCCGACGGCATCGACACCTGCCTTGTGGTGGGACGGGCTTTCCAGCCGGCCCAATTCGACAAGCAGGTCACGGTAGGCCTGCTGGCGGCTGACAATGGTTTCTTGAAGTGTAGGGTTCATGGCGCTTCCTCCGCTTGGCTTGGCCGCCTGCGTGAAAAAACAGGCGGCCTGTGACGGGGGCCCTGCCTGCGCAGGGCCCCCCTTGTGTGCTTCAGGCCAGAAAACTTGCCAGGTCGCCTTCGACGCTGCCGATGCCCGACAGGCCGAAGCGGTCAACCAGGACCTGGGCCACGGCCGGTGACAGGAAAGCCGGCAAGGTGGGGCCCAGCTGGATGTGCTTGACCCCCAGCGACAAGAGGGCCAGGAGCACGATCACGGCCTTTTGTTCGTACCAGGCGATGTTGTAGGTGATGGGCAGGTCGTTGACATCTGCCAGGCCCAGGGCGTCCTGCAGGGCCAGGGCAATGCGCACCAGGGAGTAGGAGTCGTTACACTGGCCGGCGTCCAAGACGCGCGGGATGCCCCCGATATCGCCCAGGTCCAGCTTGTTGTAACGGTATTTGGCGCAGCCGGCTGTCAGGATGATGGTGTCCTGGGGCAGGCCCTGGGCAAAGGCGGTGTAGTAGCTGCGGTCCTTCATGCGGCCGTCACAGCCGGCCATGACAAAGAAGGAACGGATGGCGCCGGACTGGACGGCTGCCAGCACCGTGTCGGCCAGGGCCAGGACCTGCTGGTGGGCGAAGCCGATCGCGATGCTGCCTGTCTCAAGCGACTGCGGCGGCGGACAGCTTTTGGCCAGCGCGATGAGCTCTGAAAAGTCCTTGCGGCCGTTTGCGTCGGCTTGAATGTGCCGGCAGCCGGGGTAGCCTGCCGCCCCTGTGGTGAAGATACGTTGCCTGACCGTTTCCTGGCGGGGCGGCACGATGCAGTTGGTGGTGAACAAAACCGGTCCCTGGAAAGACTCAAATTCGGTCAGCTGCTGCCACCAGGCGTTGCCGTAGTTGCCCACCAAATGGCTGTACTGTTTAAAGGCCGGGTAGGCATGGGCCGGCAGCATCTCCCCATGGGTGTAGATGTCCACACCGCTGCCTTGGCTTTGCGCCAGCAGCTGTTCCAGGTCGGTCAGGTCATGACCAGAAATGAGGATGGCCGGGTTGTTTCGGGTGTCCAAAGACACCTGGGTGATTTCCGGGTGCCCGAAGCGGTCGGTGTGGGCCTGGTCCAGCAGGGCCATGGCCTGGACCCCGGCGCTGCCGGTTCGCAAGGTCCAGTCAACCAGGTCGGCGGCGGTCAGGGCATCGTCCCGGGTGGCTGCCAGGGCCTGGTAGATAAAAGCCAAGACCTCATCGGAGCGGGCGCCCAGGTTGGCGGCGTGCTCGGCATAGGCGGCCATGCCTTTGAGGCCGTAGATGATCAGCTCCCGCAGCGACCGGATGTCCTCATCTGCTGTCGTCAGGATGCCAACCGATTCGGCCCGGGCCAGCCAGGAGTCCCGGCTCTGGTCGGCCTGGACGGTCCGGTGGGCGGACGGCTTGTTGGCGTCGCGCAGGCGGGCCATCTTGCGGATCTGGGCCTCGATGGCCTGGTCATCGAAGTTGGCGTTGGTGATGGTCATGAACAAGCTGGTCAGCAAGTCATCGTTGAGTGTGCCCAGGTCGGCCACGGGCGTCTGGGCGTCGACCACGTCTTGGGCAAGGTCTTTGAGTGTATCAATCAAGAGGTCTTGCAACTTGGCGACCGTCTCATTTTTACCACAGGTGCCGCGCACCGTGCAGCCGGTGTTGCGGGCGGTTTCCTGGCATTGATAACAAAACATACTCATGTGTGGGTCCTCCTCTGATGGGTTTGATATCCGCTTTATTATACAAAAAAAACAGCGCCTGTCCAGGCCAGGGCCGGCAACCGTCGCGGCCGGGCCGGGCCCGTGGTATGATGGAAGCAGGGTCTGTCAGCAGGCCCAATACCTGTTTGGAGGAACCGTCATGAAAGCCATCACCAACACCACCTTGATTTTAGAAAACCGTCTGGTCTGGGACGGGGTTTTGCTCTTTGAGGGCGATCGCATTGTGGCCTGTGGCCCGGCAGACGAGCTGGCTGTCCCCGATCATGCGGCGCGCATCGATGCCGGCGGCCTCTACACAGCACCCGGCCTCATCGACATCCACAACCACGGCGGCAACGACCGCTGGTTCTGGCAGGATCCCATCCACTGCTGCGAACACTTCATCCGCCACGGCCAGACCACTATCCTGCCCACACTCTACGCCACCTTGACTTATGAACAGATTTTGGAGGCCTTCGCGCGCATCCGCCAGGCGTCACAAAGCGGGGTCGGCCGCATCATGGACGGCATCTACATGGAAGGGCCCTACATGAACGCCGACATCGGCTCCCACCAGTCCAGCATGGCCTTTCGCGGCCCCATCAAAGAAGAAGAATACCATTCCCTGCTCGAAGCCGCCGGCGACCTGGTCCGTGTCTGGTGCATCGACCCGGCCCGGCCGGGCATCGAGGGCTTCATGCAGGCGGCCAAAGCGGCCCAGCCCCAGGTCATCTTCAGCCTGGGCCATTCGGTGGCCTCGCCCGAGCAGTGCCGGAAACTGAAAAAGTACGGCATCCGCAACCAGACCCACCACAGCAACATTGGCGTCCCGCCGGGCCAGGCCCGTGGCACCCACGGTGTGGGACCCGACGAGGCCGCCCTGCTGGATCCTGATATTTACACGGAGTTGATCAGTGATCGCCGGGGCATCCACGTGCGCCCGGAAAACCTCCTCCTGGTCACCCGCATCAAGGGCACCGACCGGGTCATCCTGATCACCGATGCCACCGGAACAGAAGCCACCAGCCGGCCGGGGCCGGGCATCGCCTACGGTGAAGACCTCTCCTACGACGACGAGGGCCACCTGGCGGGCAGCCGCCTGACCCTGGATGCCGCCTGCCGCAACATGATGCAGCACACCGGCCTTGGCCTGTGCCAGGTCATCCAGTTTGCCAGCCTCAACCCGGCCCGCATGCTGGGCATAGATGACCGTGTGGGCAGCCTGGAAGCCGGCAAACAAGCCAACCTCATCCTGATCGACGACCGTGTGCGGGTGAAACGGGTGATTTTAGCAGGCCAGACGGTTCACACCGCCTGATCAAAAACCTGAGGGCGGGGGCACAGGCACGAAGCCCAGCTCTTCCATGGTGCAAAGGCCCCGGTCAACGCCGCGGCGGCGCAGGAAGGCGTAAGCCTCCGCCTGGGTGGCCTGGATGTAGGGGGTGAGAAAA
>CAYXIM010000030.1:0-7970 GCA_964465385.1 uncultured Oscillospiraceae bacterium | reverse complement strand
ACCTGCAGCTCAGCCGGACCTGGGCGCGCGCCGAGCGCGCGGAGCTGGAGGCCGAACTTTTGGAGGATCAGGAAGTCCGGATCACGCTGCGCTTCCCCAATGGCGGAGAGGCCTACCGCCTCCGCCTGGGTGGCCTGGATGTAAGGGGTGAGAAAAAAGACCCCGATGCCGCAGGCCAAAAGGCCCAGCAGGATCCAGCCCAGAAAAGACAGGTCCAGCACGAACAGGTCCCATTTGGCCCCCCGGGTCAAATCCCTGGACAAGGCCAGGGCCCGCCGGTAACCGATGGCCGGCTGATCAGCCAGGATCCAGGGGGTCAGGCGGTAGCTGTACTGCTTGATGATCAGCGGCAGCACGCCCAGGCTGCCACCCAGGAAGAACAACATGAAAAAGGGCAGCGCCAGGGGGTTGGCCTCCAGCCAGTGCCAGGGCGGGACCTGAGGGGCCACGCCCCCCGGGGGCACCAGGCCCGTGCGCACAAAGCTGATGACCAGGCCCAGCAAGCCGATCACGGCAGGCACCGAGGCGATCAGGCCCCACAAAAACAAGAACAGCTTCATCCACAGCATGCCGCCGACGGTCTTCAGGTAGAGGCCCGGGCGAAAGTGGTGGAAGACCTGACCGATGGATGGCGTGGCCGCCGATTCCCGGCTTCTGGAAAACCAGCGGTTGCCGCCCACCTGGATGACCGGCCCCACAAAGACCTGGTAGGCCAGGGCCAGCAGGCCGCCGACAGCCACAAAAAAGAGGATCAAAAACAAGAGGCGTGAAACCAGGGGGGATGAAAAGCCCTGCCGGAGCTCTTCCCAGATCTGGTGATGTGAAAAGGCCTCCAGGTCCCGTCCCAGGTCGCCGCTTTGCAGGCGCTGGGTGAAGGTGCCGGCATTGCCCTGAAGAGGCAGGCCGCTGCTGGTGCCGCCGCCCAGAAAAGACGCCAGCAAGGCTGCGGCAAAAGCGGTCCAATACTTGCCCCGCAGCTGGTCTTTGGCTGCTTGTTTGAGGTGTGCGCGTTGCCACATGGCCTTGTCCTCCCATGCTCTTACAGGCTGATCTTCTGTGCCCATTATACCCCAAGCGCAGCCGGCTTCAAGCCGGCTGATTGCCTTTGCGGGCGATTGGTGTTACCGTAAAAGAAAAAACGGGAGGCCCGCCATGATACCCTTTCACAGCCAGCAAGAGATCCCCCCGGCCAGCCAGCTGGTCGATGGAGGCGTCACCGCCGCCCGCGGTTTTTCGGCGGCTGCGGCCGCCTGCGGCATCAAGGACCAGGATCAGCTGGACCTGGCCCTGGTGGTCAGTGACCGGCCGGCTGCGGCCGCCGGTGTTTTCACCCGCAACCGGGTCCAGGGCCATTCCCTCCAGCTCTGCCGCCAGCACCTGGCAGCCGGCAGGGCCCGGGCTGTCGTCATCAACAGCGGCAACGCCAACGCCTGCGTGGGCCCCCAGGGCCTCGCGGACGCAGCGGCCATGGCCCAGGCCCTGGCCAGCCAGATCGGCTGCAGCCCCCAGGAGATCCTGACCGGGTCAACCGGCCTCATCGGCCAGAGGCTGCCCATGGACCGGCTCCTGCCGGGCATCCAGCAGGCGGCGGCCGCCCTGGCCCCGTCCGACCAGGCCGCCCGGCAGGCTGAAAAGGCCATCCTGACCACTGACCTGCGCCCCAAGCGGGCGGCCCTGGCAGTCACCCTGGGGGGTAAAACGGTCACCATCGGGGGCATGGCCAAGGGGTCGGGCATGATCCACCCCAACATGGCCACCATGATCGCCGTCATCACCACGGACGTGGCCTGCCCGGCGGACCGCCTCCAGGCGCTCCTGGCCCGGGCGGCCGACAGCACCTTCAACCGCATCAGTGTGGATGGGGACACCAGCGTCTGTGACAAGGTCCTGATTCTGGCCAACGGCGCCGCCGGCAACCCGCCCCTGGTGGCCGACTCGGCCGATGAGGCGGTTTTTTTCCAGGCCCTGCGGGCCGTCTGTTCACGCCTGGCCTACCAGATCGTGGCCGACGGCGAAGGGGCCACCAAGCTGGCCATCATCCAGGTGACCGGGGCGGCCACACAAGAAGACGCCCGCCTGATGGCGGCCGCCATCGCCCGCTCTCCCCTGGTCAAAACGGCCCTCTTCGGCCAGGATGCCAACTGGGGCCGCATCCTGACGGCAGCCGGCTACTCAGGGGCAAGCTTTGATCCGTCGGGCTGTGAGGTGTGGCTGGGTGACTGCCAGGTCTGTGCCGGCGGCCAGGCCCTGCCTTTCGATGAGGACCGGGCCAAGGCCATCTTGCAAGCAGACCAGGTGCTGGTGCGCCTGGTCCTCCAAGATGGTCAAGCCGAAGACGGCTACCTGACCTGTGATTTAACCGATGCCTACATCCACATCAACGCCAGCTACCGCAGCTGAAGCGGTCAGCTGAGGTCAAAGTGGATTTTTCCCTTTTTAAGGCTGGCTGACACAGCGCCTTTACCGGCCAGGGCCCCGGACAGGACCAGGTCTGACAGCGGGTCCTCCAGCAGGCGCTGGATGGTCTTGCGAAGCGGCCGGGCCCCGTATTTGGGGTCGTAGCCTGCCTGGGCCAGGTGGTCCTTGACGGCCCCTGAGACCGAGAAAGCCAGGCCCTTTTCGGCCAGGTGCCCGGTCACTTCCCGCAGCATGAGGTCGACGATCTGGCGGATGTCCTGGCGGCTGAGCTCATGGAAGACGATGGTTTCATCCACCCGGTTCAAAAACTCGGGCCGGAAGAGTTCTTTGAGGACTGTGTCCACCCGGTTTTCCAGTGATTCGTGGCCACTGGCACCGAAGCCGATGGCGGTGCCCTTGAAGGAGGTGCCGGCGTTTGACGTCATGACCAGGATGCAGTTTTCAAAGTTCACCAGGCGGCCGTGGCTGTCTGTCAGCCGGCCATCATCCAGGATCTGCAAGAGGATGTTGAAGACGTCGGCGTGGGCCTTTTCAATTTCATCCAGCAAGATGACGCTGTAGGGCTTTCTGCGGATCTTTTCCGTCAGCTGGCCGCCGTCATCATAACCCACATAACCTGGCGGTGAGCCGATCAGCTTGCTGACCGTGTGCGGCTCCATGAATTCGGACATGTCCAGGCGGACCATGGCATCCTCCTGTTCGAACATGGCCTCGGCCACGGCCTTGACCAGTTCGGTCTTGCCCACACCGGTGGGGCCGACGAAGATGAAGGAGGCTGGCTTGTGCTTCTTGCCAAAGCCGGCGCGGTTTCGCCGGATGGCCCGGGCCAGGGCTGAAACGGCTTCTTTCTGGCCCACCACCCGCTGGTGCAGGCGCTCTTCCAGGTTGATCAGCTTGTCGGTTTCCGTCTCGCTGATGCGCTGGACCGGGATGCCGGTCCACAGCTCGACCACCTGGGCGATGTTCTCGCTGCTGATGACCGTGGGCTTGTTGCCCGCCTCCAGGTCGGTCAGCTCCTCCTCCGCCCGGATCAGGCGGGAGCGGATCTCGGCCTGCTTTTCATAGAGGGAGACATCGTCCGGGCTGGACGCCACCTTGCCCTCCAGGTCGGCCTGCTCTTTTTTCAGGTCATCCAGGGTCTGGCGGCACTGCGCCAGGCGCACCAGGGTCACATCCGCCAGGTTGGCCTGGGAGCCTGCTTCATCGAGCAGGTCGATGGCCTTGTCCGGCAGGAAGCGGTCGGTGATGTAGCGGTCGGCCATGCGGACGGCCGTTTCAACCACCGTGTCGTCATAGGCCACATGGTGGTGTGTTTCATAATAATCCCGGATGCCCTTGAGGATCTCAATGGAATCAGCAAGCGACGGTTCCTCGACGATGACCTTCTGGAAGCGGCGCTCCAGGGCGCTGTCCTTTTCGATGAAGCGGCGGTAGTCGTCCAGGGTGGTCGAGCCGATCAGGCGGATCTCCCCCTTGGCCAGGGCCGGCTTCAAGATGTTGGCGGCGTTCATGGCCCCTTCGGCATCGCCGGCGCCCATGATGTTGTGCAGCTCGTCGATGACCAGGATGATGTTGCCGGAGCGGCGGGCATCTTCAACGACCCCCTTCATGCGGCTTTCAAACTGGCCCCGGAACTGGGTGCCGGCCACCATGGCGGTCATGTCCAGCAGGTAAACCTCCTGGTCCAGCAGCTTGGCCGGGACCTGGCCGCTGACAATCCGGACCGCCAGCCCTTCGGCAATGGCTGTCTTGCCCACGCCGGGCTCACCCAGCAGGACCGGGTTGTTCTTGGTCCGCCGGTTGAGGATCTGGATCACACGGCCCAGCTCCTTTTCCCGCCCGATCATGCGGTCCATCTGGCCCGCCCGGGCCTTGACCGTCAGGTTGCTGCCAAACTGGTCCAGGAACTTGCGTTTGCGCTCAGGGCGGCCCTTGCCGCCGGTGCGCTCATCCTGGCGCTTGCGGGTTTCGGCCAGGTCATCTGAATCGCCGCCGATGGAGGCCGGCAGCAGCTCGCTGCTGGTGAAGGGCGCATCGTCGTCGTGTTCGTCGTCCTCCTCGCCAGCCAGGTCGGCGCCAAAATCCAGTTCCCCGCTGATCAGGGTCTGGAAGAGGGTCTCCGGGCTTTGGCCGTCCATCTGGCTCATGACCTGGTTCATCCGCTCGGTCAGCTCATCGATGTTGGCATCGTTGATGCCGGCTTTGGTAAACAGTTCGTCCATGCCGCCCAGGCCGGTCCGGTAGGCGCACTTCAAGCACAGGCCTTCGTTGACCCGCCGGCCTTTTTCAAAACGGGTGGTGAACACCACCGCGACATTTTTATGACACAAGACACATTTTGTCATTTTATTCGTCGTTTCCTTCCTCTGTTGCTGAGCCTGCCTCTGGATCAGGGCTGTCCAAAGTGCGCCCGCTGCCTGCTTGGGGCCAACTGGCGCTGTCAGGTTCACCGTTTAATATGCCCTTGAGGTATTGTCCCGTATAAGACGAGGCCACCCCGGCAACGGTTTCCGGGGTCCCCTCTGCCATGATCCGGCCGCCGGCGTCTCCGCCTTCCGGTCCCAGATCGATGATGTAATCTGCTGTTTTAATGACATCGAGGTTGTGCTCGATGACCATGACGGTATTACCATTTTCAGTCAGCCGGCTTAAAATGTCAACAAGCTTGTGGACGTCCGCGATGTGCAGGCCGGTGGTCGGTTCGTCCAGGATGTAAAAGGTGTGGCCGGTGCTTCTGCGCGACAGTTCACTGGCCAGCTTGACCCGCTGGGCCTCCCCGCCCGACAGCTGGGTGGACGGCTGGCCCAGGCGGATGTAGCCCAGGCCCACATCCTGCAGGGTCTGGAGTTTACGGGCGATGCGGGGGATGTTGGCAAAAAAGACCAGGGCCTCATCGACCGACAGGCGCAGGACATCGGCGATGTTTTTGCCGCTGTAGGTGATGTCCAGGGTTTCGCGGTTGTAGCGCTTGCCCTTGCAGACCTCACAGGTCACATAGACATCGGGCAAAAAGTGCATCTCGATGCGGTTGACGCCATCGCCCCGGCAGGCTTCACAGCGGCCGCCGCGGACGTTGAAGGAAAAACGGCCCGGCTGGTAGCCGCGGGCGCGGGCATCCGGTGTGGCCGCGAACAGCGCACGGATGCCGTCAAAGACCCCCGTGTAGGTGGCCGGGTTGGACCGCGGCGTGCGGCCGATGGGCGACTGGTCGATGGCGATCACCTTGTCCAGCTGCGCCAGGCCCTCCACGTCGTCACAGGCGATCTTGGGAAAGCGGCGGGCCTTGTTGAGGCGGCTGGCCAGCACCTTGTAGACGATGCCGTTGACCAGGGAGCTCTTGCCCGACCCTGACACGCCGGTCACACAGGTCATGACCCCCAGGGGGATGCGCACATCGATGTCCTTGAGGTTGTTTTCATGGGCCCGGCGCACCAGCAGCCAGTGGTCACCGTTGCTGCGCCGGCTGGCCGGGATGTCGATCTGGCGCTTGCCGCTCAAGTACTGGCCGGTGATGGATGCCGGGACACGCATGATGTCTTCGGCTGTTCCGGTGGCCACGATTTCCCCGCCATGTTCCCCGGCGCCGGGGCCCATGTCAACAATGAAATCGGCCTCCAGCATGGTTTCGGTGTCATGTTCAACGACCAGGACCGTGTTGCCCAGGTCTCTGAGGCGCTTGAGTGTGCCCAGCAGGCGGGCGTTGTCACGCTGGTGCAGGCCAATGCTGGGCTCGTCCAGGATGTAGAGGACGCCCATGAGGCCGGAGCCGATCTGGGTGGCCAGGCGGATGCGCTGGGCTTCGCCCCCGGACAGGCTCCCGGCCGCCCGGGCCAGGGTCATGTAGTCCAGGCCCACGTCGACCAGAAAGGCCAGGCGGGCCAAGAGTTCACGCAGGACCTGGGCCGCGATGGTGGCCTGGCGTTTGGTCAGGTCCAGTTGCTCCAGAAAGGCCCGCTCGCGGCGGATGGGCAAGGTGGTCAGCTGGTAGATGTTCAGCCCGCCCAGGGTCACGGCCAGGCTTTCGGGTTTCAGGCGGGCCCCCTTGCAGACCGGGCAGGGCGTGATGGACAAGAACTGCTCGTAGTAGGCCTTCATCTCATCGGATGAGGTCTCCCGGTAGCGTTTTTCCATGCTGGGCACGACCCCGATCCAGTCGCTGACGTAGTCCTCTCCCCGGTTGTATTTGCTGTTGGAGGTGTCGATAGACAACCGCTCGCCGCCGTTGCCAAAGAGGATCAGCTTCTGGATGCCTGCAGGCAGGTCACGGTAGGGGGTGTCCAGCGAAAAACCATAGCGGTCGGCCAAGGCCTCGGCAAAGGCCCGGGCCCAGGAGGTGCGGTCGGAAAAGTTCCAGCCGCCGGCCTGGAAGGCCCCGTCATTCAAGGAGAGGGCCGGGTCGGTGATGACCAGCTCGGGGTCGATGTGGCTTTGCTCGCCCAGGCCGGTGCAGTGGGGACAGGCCCCATAGGGGTTGTTGAAGGAAAACATGCGGGGGGTGATTTCTTCCAGGCTGATGTTGCAGACGTGGCAGGCGAACTGCTCGGAAAAAAAGACCTCCTGGGGCGGCCCGTAGGCGTCCCCCTGTGGCGTTTGCACCTGGACCAGGACCAGGCCGGCTGCCAGGCGCAGGGCCGCCTCGATGGAGTCGGTCAATCGCTTGCGCAGGCCGGCACGGACGGTCAGGCGGTCCAGGACCACCTCCAGGCTGTGCTTGGTGTTCTTTTCCAGCTCGATGGGTTCATCCAGCTCGTGCAGGCTGCCGTCCACGCGCACGCGCACATAGCCCTGGCGGCGCAGGTCATCAAAAAAACGGACAAACTCCCCTTTCCGGCCGCGGACGACCGGGGCCATAACCATGAGCCGGCTGCCTTCGGGGTAGGCCAGCAGCTGGTCGATGATCTGGTCAACCGACTGGCGTTCAATGGCCCGGCCGCACTGGGGGCAGTGGGGCTGGCCGATGCGCGCATAAAGCAGGCGCAGGTAGTCGTAGATCTCGGTCACCGTCCCCACGGTGGAGCGGGGGTTGCGGCTGGTGGTCTTCTGGTCGATGGAAATGGACGGCGACAGGCCTTCGATCAGGTCCACGTCCGGCTTTTCCATCTGCCCCAGGAACTGGCGGGCATAGGCGGACAAGGATTCCACATAGCGCCGCTGCCCCTCTGCATAGAGGGTATCAAACGCAAGCGTCGACTTGCCCGAGCCTGATAGGCCCGTCAGGACCACCAGGCGATCCCGCGGGATGGCGACGCTGATGTTTTTGAGGTTGTGTTCGCGTGCCCCTTTGACACGGATTTCTGCTTGCATGTTGCTTCCACCTTTTCTTGCGGTCCTGTGGACCGGATACTTATTATACCAGAGCAGGCCGGCTTGAACAGAGCGGGTTTGTTACGCCGCAAGGCCGGATCGGCCGGCCCCAGGCCCCTGTTTTGTGGCCAGGAAAATGCCTTGCGCCCCGTCGGCTCAGCGTGCTATAATAGCGCTCACCAGAGGCCCTATAGTCAAGCGGTCAAGACGCCGCCCTCTCACGGCGGAAACAGGAGTTCGATTCTCCT
>CAYXIM010000029.1:0-20127 GCA_964465385.1 uncultured Oscillospiraceae bacterium | reverse complement strand
GCTGGGCGCTGTGGTGGCCGTAGGCTGCGGCTGTGGTGGCGTGTGTCCCGGTGTCTGGCCGGGTTGGCCGATCCAGGCACGCAACAGGGCCGGCATTTTTTTCTGGCTGAGCAAGCCCCGGGCCATCAGGACGCCAAAAACCAGCGACAAGACCAGCAGGAGGCTGGCAAGCAGCAAGACGATCAACCCTTTACGTTTGTTGCGCTGTTTTTTCAAAAAAAGCCTCCCGTTTGGAAAGGTATGTTCATTTTATCCGATAATCATGAATGGTTTATGAACAAAAGCCTCCGATCAGGGGGTCCGCAGGGTAAAGGTGAAGCGGGCACCGCCCAGGTTGCTGTCTGAAACCGTGATGGCCTGCCCATGGGCAGCCAGCAGGGTTCGGCAGATGTAAAGGCCCAGGCCCGATCCCTTGGCCGTCCGGGATTTGTCAACCTTGTAGAAGCGGTCAAAGACATAGGCCTGCTCGTCTTCGGCAATGCCCGGGCCATTGTCGTCCACGGTCACTTCAATTTCCTTGGGCCGGCCGGTTTTGCCGGTGGCCAGGGCGATCAGGCCGTCCTGGGGGGCAAAGCGGATGGCATTGGACACGATGTTGTAGATCACCCGGCTGATGGCCTCCCGGTCAGCCACGACCAAGAGCTGGCCCTGCTCGTCCTTGAGAAAATCGGTGCGCACCTCCAGGTGCTTTTCGGCCAGCAGGGGCTGCAGGCCGACCAGGTCTTCGCGGATCAGGTGGTTGATATCAAAGACCGTCTGGTTGAGCTTGAAATCCGTTTCAAGCACCGTCCCTTCGAACATGGTCTGGACCAGCGCTTGCAGGCGCACGGCTTCCTGTTTGACAATGCCCAGGTACCGCCCGTACTGTTCCGCGGCGATGGTGCCATCCAGCATGCCTTCCACAAAGCCGCGGATGGAGGTGATGGGCGTGCGCAAATCATGGGAGACGCTGGAGATAAAATCCTTGCGGTCCCGTTCCTGGTTGGCCATTTTTTCAATCATGTCATTAATGGTCCGGACCAGGGTGGTCAGGTCATCAGAAACGAAGGTCTGGAGAAAGAGGCGGTTTTTGACCGGTTCGCGTGCGATCGACTCCACCCGGGCGCTTAAGTCACCGCGGGCCACCTTGTTGACCGCTTCAGACAGCAGGCGGATGGGCCGGGTGATGGTCCGGGACAAGATCCCGTTGATCAGCAAGGCAAAGGCAAAGGCGATCACAAACGAAATGGCCAGCTCACTGGTCGTTAAAAAGGTGGCGAAACTGGGGGTCTGCTGGGGGTAGTGGATTTGGATCTCACCACGGTAGCCCAGGTTGCCGGCTGGGATGGGGTAGGCCACAGACAACCAGAAGTCTTTGCTGGCTTCAAACAGGCCGTCAAAATCCCCGGTCATGCTCATGCCCGATGTGCCGGCACGCTGGCCATATCGGTGCTGGGCGTCCAGGCGGTAATAGCCCCGGTCACTTCGCTCCAGGCGCTGGATGACCGTGGCGGGGATGCCGGTGTGCATGATGATGTCGCCCTGGTGGTTGACCACCCAGACCAGGGCGCCGGTTGACCGGGCGGAAAAATTGACGTAGCTGGAGACCTGGCGGTTGTCGATGTCGCCTTCCTCGTTGAGGTGAATGGCGATGGTGCCTGACACGGCCTGGGCGGCATTGAGCAGCTTGTCGGCCTGTTGGCGCAGGGTCTTGCTGGACACGAAAGAATAGTTGACCAGCAGCAGGACCAGAAAGACAGCCAAGATGGCACCGGTCAGCTGAAAAACCGTTTTTAAATACAACGAACGCGCCAGCAGGCGCTTGCCCCGGCCCATGCTGCTCAGACCGTTTCGAATTTGTATCCGACACCCCAGACGGTCTTGATCAACCAGGCGGGGTGGCCGCCGGCATCGTCCAGTTTTTCACGGATGCGCTTGATGTGCACATCAACGGTTCTGGACTCGCCATAAAAATCGTAGCCCCAGACATTTTCCAGGAGCTGTTCGCGCGTGAAGACGCGGTTGGGGTGTTTGGCCAGGAAAAAGAGCAGTTCCAGTTCCTTGGGCGGCATGTCCAGTTCCCGGCCGTTGACCACCACCGCATAGCGGGCTTTGTCAACCACCAGGCCCTCATGCTCAGCCACCTCTTTGCGGCTGTCAACCTGGCTGCCGCCAGCCAGGAGGCCGCCGGCCGCCTCAAAGCGGCGCAAGACAGCTTTGACACGGGCCATCAGTTCTTTGGGCTCAAAGGGCTTTTGCACGTAATCGTCAGCACCCAACTCCAGGCCGACCACCTTGTCCAGGGTGTCGCCGCGTGCGGTCAGCATGACCACCGGGACCTGGGAGGTGCGGCGGATCTCACGCAGGATGTCGTAGCCGTCTTTGCCCGGCAGCATGAGGTCCAAAATAACCACGTCGGGATCGGCGGCCTGAAAGGCCTCCATGGCCTTGAGGCCATCCAGGCAGGTGCTGACGGTGAAGCCGTCCTTGTCAAAATAGAGGCGCAGCAGTTCGCTGATGGCCGGGTCGTCATCAATGATCAGGGCTCGTTTCATGCGCCTCATCCTCCTGCTTTTTTAAAATCTGGTTGAGCTCGTTTAAAAAGGAGCTGACATCTTTGAACTGGCGGTAAACGGAGGCGAAGCGCACATAGGCCACTTCGTCCAGCGCTTGCAACCGCTCCATGACCGCCTCGCCAATGGCCCGCGAAGAAACCTCGCGCTTGAGGCTGTTCTGGTATTGGTTTTCGATGCTGTCAACCAGGGTTTCAATCTCTTTGGTGGATATTGGCCGCTTTTCACAGCTTTTTTGAATGCCGGCAATCAGCTTGTCGCGGTTGAAGGGCTGGCGCGAGCCATCCTTCTTGATCACCATCAAGGGCAGGGTTTCAACCTTTTCATAGGTGGTGAAACGGTTGCCGCACTGCAGGCACTCACGGCGGCGGCGAATGGTCGCACCTTCATCGGCCGGCCGGGAGTCAATGACCTTATCTTCATCTCGACCACAAAAAGGGCAACGCACACTGGGCCTCCTGACGCCTGGCCGGTTTAATCAGAATCCCGGCTGTTGTCTTGCAAGAACCAGGGCAAGATCCGGCTGGCACGCCTGTCCGGCTGGCGGCGATCCGTTTCCTGGGCCTGATCGTCGGCTTCCTCCTGGCTTGCTGCTGGTGGCTCAGGCTCTGGCCCTGCCTGCTCCGGCACTGCAGAAGCGACCGGGTTTTCTTCTTCTGTCCGGGCCGATGAACCGACGGCATGAAAGCCAAACGCGTCTTTTTCAATCGGTGCCATGGGTTGGGTGTCGCTGAGGGACTGGGACAAAAAGGCTGGTATATCAGCCAGTTCCGGGCTGTCCTGATGGGCTGCGGCCGGTCTGGCTGGTGCGTGTGCGTCTGCCGCCGCAAGGGGGGCGCGCTCAACATGCACCGGCCGGGTGCTTGTCGGGCGGACAGCCGCATCAGCGGCCGGCAAAGCCGGTGCGGCCGATTCACGGTCAAAGCCGCTGGCGATGACGGTGATCATGATATCATCAGCCATTTCAGGGTCGATGACGGCCCCGAAAATGATGTCCGCATCCGGTGACACCGCGTCGCGAACGATGGAGGCCGCCTCATCGACCTCCCGGATCCGCATGTCGCGGCCGCCGGTGAAGTTGATGATGACCCCCCGGGCGCCATCTATGGTGGTGTCCAGCAAGGGGCTGTTGATGGCCTGGCGGATGGCCTGGCCGGTCCGCCCCTCGCCAGAGGCCCGGCCGATGCCCATGTGGCAGACACCGGCTGAGGTCATGACCCGCCGGACGTCGGCCAGGTCCAGGTTGATCAGGCCGGGAACGGCCACCAGGTCGGAAATACCGGACACACCGTATTTGAGGACCTGGTCAGCCAGGATAAAGGCTTCATCCAGGGTGGTTTCTTCTGCGGCGATCTCCAGCAATTTGTCGTTGGGGACCACAATCAGTGAGTCAACGTATTTTTCCATTTCGCGGATCCCGCGTTCCGCGTTCTGCATGCGCCGGGACCCTTCAAAGCGAAACGGCCGGGTGACAACCCCCACCGTCAAAATACTCAGTTCCCGGGCGATCTGGGCGATGATGGGCGCCCCGCCCGTGCCTGTCCCGCCGCCCATGCCCGCTGTGATAAAGAGCATGTCGGTGCCGCGGATCAGCTGGGCAATCTCTTCTTTGGATTCAGAAGCCGCTTTTTCACCGATTTCGGGGTTGGCGCCTGCCCCCAGACCGCGGGTGATCTTCTCCCCGATCTGGATGCGGTTGCTGGCTCGGCTGCGCATCAGGGCCTGGTTGTCGGTGTTGACAGAGATGAACTCGATGCCTTGCACCTCACCATCGATCATGCGGTCGATGGCATTGCAACCACCTCCGCCGATTCCAATGACTTTTATGGTGGCGAAATGATCATTATCCATACCAAATCCCATTTTAAATTCAGACAATACAACAGCCCCTCTCCGTCTTCTATCGGTCTGCGGCCAGCCGTGGACCTTCAGCGGTTTGGCAGATGACCCTTTTTCAGATCATACTTGTTCCAATTTTACACCAAGATGACAGCTGATACAACAACCCGTAGTATTCTTTTAAGTTTTTGTTACAAGATCTTGTTGTATCTCCTGGTCTTCTCGTTTTTTGGCCTGCCGGGTATCCCAGCGCTCCAGCAAAAGCCGGCGGATGGTGGAAAAGTTGATAAAAATGCGGTTGCCAAAGGCAAAAATAGCCGCCAGGCTCAGCTGCAAGTTAAGCTGGTCTCCCAGGGCCGCCAGGGCGACGGCAATGGTGGTGTTACCCAAAAAACCCGTGACAAAGAGGCGGACCCGAAAGCGGTTTTGCAAGTTGGCTGTCACTGCCCCGATCACCGAGTCTAAAATGGCTAAAATGCCGACAGCCACATACGAGGAATAGGCCGCCGGGATGTCCAGCTCGATCAACAACCCGACCAAAAGCCCCACCAAAAGGCCTATCAGTGGAAACATATTGACTCCTTTCAGCCATCCGGCATGAATGTTTTCCGGCCGCCCGTCAAATCGAGCAGCCCCTTGTCCAGTTTGTTCAGCGCCCCCTGATCCAGCGCAAAACGCAGCCACAACATGGTTTCAACCAGGTCCGGCCCCGTTTCGGTTAACACCTCGAGTCGCTCACCTGTGTCCGGCACCGTCAGGGTCATGTACAGTTGCCGGCCACTGGCCGGGCGGATGGCCTTGACCTGCTTAAAGAGGGCCACATCTGTCCGCCGGTCCAGATCTGCTTCAATTATAGCACCCAGCAGGGTGATGGCGCGGGAAAGAGCTTCAGGCACATCGACCGTCAACACCTGCCCCAGCACCATGGCATGCACCTGCAGCCCCTCGATGACGGGCATGTCAGGCTGTTCAGCCCAGCTGCTGAGGGCAACCCCTTCCTTGTCGATGACCACGCAGCCATCCGGCAGGGCCAACCAGGCCACTTCAATGCGTTCGATCACCTGGCAATGGATCTGGCCGGGCCATTGCATGCGCACCCGGGCCTCTTTGATGGTGGGAAAAGCAGCTTCAAGGCGGGCCTCCACCGGCCCATAGCGCAACGACACCAGCTGTTTCAACGAGCCGCCCAGTTCCTGAAAAAGATGGCGCCCCGCCTGCAGCTGGCAGACCCTGTCAAAGGCGGCAGGGTCCACGCTGCGAAGCGGTTCATCGACCAGGACCGCTTGCAGGCGAAAAGCCGGCAGGTAGGTCAGCAGCAAGCCGCTCAAGAGCAAGGCGGCGGCCAGCACAAGCCAGGATCTGAGCTTGTTCGCCCCCTTTGTCTTGCGGCCACCGCGGGTCATGGCTGGATCAGCCGGTCCAGACAGGCAACAACGGCGCTGGCTGCATCTGGCCGGGCCAGCGCCTGGGCCGCCTGGCCCATCTGCCGCAAACGCGCCGGCTGGTCCAAGAGGTCGGTCAGCTGCCGGCTGAGCCAGTCCGCATTGAAGGCGGCATCAGCAGCCATGCGTGCTGCACCGGCCTGGACCAGGACCTGGGCGTTTTGGGTCTGGTGGTCTCCGGCGGCATAAGGGTAGGGCACCAGCAGGGCCGGCCGCCCAACAGCCGCCAGTTCAGAACAGGTCAGGGCGCCCGAGCGTGACACGATCAGGTCAGCGGCGGCCATGGCTCCGGGCATGTCATGCAGGTAAGGTTCAACCCGCAGCCAGCTTGCGTGGGCCGCTGCTTCTTGTGAAACAGCCGCCAGGTGTTGCCTGCCGGCAACCAGCAGGACCTGGACCTGTGGCAGGCCTTGTGCCTTTCGCCCGTCCACCCAGGCTGCCAAGCCTAAAACGGCTTCATTAATGGAACGGGCGCCCAGGCTGCCACCCAGGGCCAGCAAGGCGGGCTGGTCGGTGGCCGGAAAGAAAGCCTGGCGGGCCGCCTGTCGGTCCTGTTCCCAGAAGGCCTGGCGCACCGGGTTTCCGGTGACCCGCACCCGGTCGGGGTGTGGAAAGTAGGCTTCTGTGCCAGGAAAAGCCACGCAAACCGCCTGGCTTTGCCGCGCCATCAGGCGGTTGCTGCGTCCCGGGTAGGCGTTTTGCTCGTGAAGCAGAACAGGGATCTTCAAGGAAGCGGCGGCAGACACAACCGGGCTGCAAACGTAGCCGCCCGTGCCGACCACCGCCAGAGGCCGGCGGGCCTTCATCAGCTGCCGGCTCTCCCGGCGGCCCTTCCAGAAGCGGACAGCCGCCCGGATCATTTTCCAGGACAAGCGGGTGGGCAGGGCTGCCGCTGTGATGGCTTCAAACGGGTAGCCGGCGCGTATAACCAGCTCTTTTTCGATGCCCTGCGCCTGACCCAGGAACAAAACCGACCGTTCCGGATGCTGGGCCTGCATGGCATCAGCGATGGCCAGGGCCGGGTTGACGTGGCCAGACGTGCCTCCGCCAGAAAAAACAACCAGTTGTTCATTCATCGGGCCCCCTCCCGTCCCAGCCGCTGCGGCTGCTTGCCTGTGGCAGGCCGCCTGGCCTGGGCCTGGGGCCGGCCTTTGGCCACCAGCTGGCCGGTTTTGGACACCGACAGCAACAGGCCGATGGCAAAAAGGAAAAAGAGGTTGGATGTGCCCCCATAACTGAAAAAAGGCAAGGAGATGCCGGTGGGTGGCAACAGGTGGGTGGCCACACCAAAATTCAAGAACGCCTGCACGCTGATCAGCATGGTGTAGCCACCGGCCAGCAGGGTGGCAAAAACACCCGATGCCTTGCGGGTGATGCCGATGCCCATGACCATGAAGAGGAAAAACAAGAGGACCACCGTGACGGTGCCGGCAAAGCCCAGCTCCTCGCCGATGATGGCAAACACGTAGTCGTTGTGGGCCTCGGGCAGGTAATTGTATTTTTGTCGCCCCTCGCCCAGGCCCACACCGCTCAGGCCGCCGGATCCCATGGCGATGATGGCCTGGTTGACCTGGTAGAGGTCATCATCAGTCGCATGTTCCGGGTGCATGAAACGGTCCATGCGGTCCACGACGTGCTTGAAGTTTGACACCAGGCCTGTCTGCAGCTGTTCGCGCAGCTGGCCGCTCGGCAAAACCGACAAAAGCAGGCTGCCGATCACCAGGACCAGCACAACCACCAGCAAGAGCTGAGTCAGGGCGCTGAGCCAGGAGCGCAGGGGCAGGCCGGCTGTCAGAAACAGGACCAGGGTCACAAAGCTCAGGATCAAGGCGCCGGACAAGTGTGGCTGCCAGGCCACCAGGCCGATCCAGATCAGAAAGAGCAAGCCAGGCAGGAGGATGTCCAACCAGCCGTCCAGCACGAACTGCTTGATCGGGGACCGCCAGCGCAAGCGGCCAGCCCGGCGCAGGCGGCGGATCTGGGCGGTGTAGCCGGCAAAGCAAAAGACCAGGGTGATTTTTGCCAGTTCAGACGGCTGGAAGGAAAAACCAGGCAGCAGGATCCAGCGCCTGGCTGCGTTGATGACTGTGCCGAACTGTTTGACATAAAGCAGCAGGCCGGTGGTCAGCCCGTAGAGGGCGACGCTCATCCAGAAGCGGTCGAAGAAGCCGACTGGAATCATCAGGGCCACAACCAGGGCCGCAATAAGGCCAATCACCGTGATGCTGACTTGCTTGACAATGAAATAAAGGGCGTTGCCCTCGGAAGAATAGCCGATGGTGATGCTGGCACTGAAGAGCATGACCAGGCCAAAGCAAACCAAAACCAGGGTCAGGACCAAGAGGCCGCCGTGGAGTTGCCGGGGCGGCGCCAGGCCCAGGCGATCCGGCGCCAGCCGGACCACATCTCTGTTCTTGGGGTTATTCATACGCAAATGCTGCTGTTTCACACTGGACCTCCCTTCTGCCCGCCCTTACAAGACCAGCCAGCCGATGGCGGCACCTGCCAGCGTCACCAGGGAGAAGACGGCTACGATCTTGCGTTCCGACCAGCCCCCCAATTCAAAATGGTGGTGGATGGGCGACATGCGAAAAAGTCGCCTGCCGCCTGTTTTCTTAAAATAGGCCACCTGGATCATGACCGACAAGGATTCAAGCATGTAGATCAGGCCCGGCAACAAAATCAGCCAGGGCCTGCCGTACAGGAAGGCGATGGCAGTCAACCCTGCCCCCAGCGCCTGTGAGCCGGTGTCTCCCATGAAGACCCGGGCCGGGTGGCGGTTGAAGAGCAAAAAACCCAGGCAGCCGCCTGCCAGGGCGCTGGACACCAGCCAGGCGGTCTGGGTCGGGTCGCTGGCCGGCAGGCGGAAAAGACCCAGCAGGGCGAAAAAGAGGCCGTTGAGGGCTGTGATCGAAGCTGCCAGACCATCCACCCCGTCGGTCAAGTTCACGGAGTTGCTGGTGAAAAACAAGACCAGCACCACAAACAGGCCATAGGGCAGCCGCAGCCAGCCCGTGATGGTCACGGTGTGGCCACCAAAAGGCAAGCTGAAAAAAGCCGCTTGCGGGCTGCCGTAGAGGTAGTAAGCGGCAAAAAGCATGCTGACCAGCAAAAGGCCGATGGTTTTTTGTTTCATGGACAGGCCTTTTTTGTTGCGGCGCACCTTGATCAGGTCATCCAGAAAACCGATGAAGCCAAAGGCCCAGATCAACAAGACCACCGGGGCCACCGCTTGGGGCAGCCTGTTGTCGAAAGCGGCCACAAGGCCCAGCATCAGGAGCGGGATCAAGAAAAAGAAGCCGCCGAAGGTGGGCGTGCCCGACTTGGCAAAGTGCGATTGCGGGCCGTCATCCCTGACGGTCTGGCCCACGCGCAGGCGCCGCAAAAGAGGCAGGCCCGGCAAGCCGATCAAGACCGTTAAGACAAAGGTCGCAGCCAGCACGATGGCGGCATCAAGCCAGGGCCTTGCGGTCATGGTCACGGGGTTTGCCCCCCTTCCACTTCGCCTTCTGGCCATTGCGCCAGCAGCAGGGCCGTAACCCGTTCCATGCCATAGCCACGGGAACCCTTGATGAGCAGGGCATCCCCCGCCTGAATGAACGACAAGAGGCGCTCAGCCAGTTCCGCGTGATCCTGACAAACACAGGAGGGCAGTTCGGGGTTGACCTGCCTGGCGCCGATCAGGTAGTCTTCGGCTTCGCTGCCCAGGGCCAGGAGCAGGGAAAAGCCATGCTGGGCCACCTGGGCGCCCACCAGGCGATGAATTTCCGGTGCAAACGGACCCAGCTCCATCATACAGCCCAGAACGGCAATTTTCCGGCCGTTTCCGGCCATGAGGGCCAGGGATTCAAGGGCGGCTTCCATGGACTCCGGGGCCGCATTGTAAGAGTCATCCATGATGGTGAGCCCGCCTTTACGGATGATCCGCTGGCGGTTGCCCACCGGCCGATACCGGGCGGCACCGGTGGCTGCCAGTTGCAGGGGCACGCCCAGGGCCTGCGCAACAGCCAGGCCAAATAAGGCGTTTCGCACCTGGTGGCTGCCGGGATAGGGCAGGAGCACCTGGGCTTTTTGGCTTGTGTTCGGGCCGGTGACGGTGGCATCAAAGCGGGTTTGTTCGGCATCCAGCTGGATGTTTTCAGCACAAACCAGGTGGGTGTCGGGGCGCTGCAAGGCCAGGGCACCGGCCTTGCCCTGCTCGGTCTGGCAGATCCATGACAAGGCCACATGCGCCGGTAAGGCCTGGGCCGCCTCTAAGAGCAGGGGGTCTTCGGCTGAGACGATCAGCTGGCCGCCTGGCTTCAGGCACCGGGCCAGCTCCCATTTGGCCTGTAAAATGGCCGCTTGGCTGCCCAGCTGGCCGATGTGCGACCAGCCCACACCGGTGATGACGCCCAGGTCGGGCAGGGCAATGCCACACAGCTGGTCGATTTCTCCCAGGGCCCGCATGCCCAGCTCAACCACCAGCACCTGGTCTTCTGCCCGCGCTGCCAGCAGGGTCTGCGACAAACCGATCTCATTGTTGAGGTTTTCTTCTGTCTGGTGCACAGTCCGTGCCGGTTCCAGGCAGGCGGCGATCATCTGGCGGGTGGAGGTCTTGCCCACGCTGCCGGTCACAGCCACCACACGTGCGGCCAGGGTCTTGCGGTAGCCCCGGGCCAGATCCTGCAAGGCCTGCAAGGTGTCGGGAACCACCAGGACACTGATGCTTTCCCGCAGGCCGGTTTCCAGACGCACAGCCTGCCACGCCTCTTCCTGATCGATGATCAAACCCTGCGCCCCCGCTTCAATGGCCAGGCGCAAGAAAGCGTGCCCATCAAATTGCTGGCCGCGAAGGGCGATAAAACAGTCTCCCGGCTGCAGCTGGCGTGTGTCACTGCTGACCCGTTCAAACAGGGGGTCATGGTCTCTTCTGCCCGGCAGCAGGACCGCTCCGGTCCAGCGGCGGATTTGCTCACAGGATAGCTGTCTCATGGTCTTGGTCCTCTCGTTGCCGGATGAAGCGGCTCGCCTCTTCCACGTCGTCAAAGTGAATGGTGCGGTCTTTAAAAATCTGGTAGGTTTCATGGCCTTTTCCGGCAATGACCACCAAATCACCTGGCTGGGCCATGAAAACAGCCTGGCCGATGGCTTTGGCCCGATCCACCTCCACCTGGTAGGCGCCCCCGGTCGGCCGGATACCGGTGATGATGTCTGCGATAATGGCCTGCGGGTCCTCACTTCGGGGGTTGTCAGAGGTGATCAGGGTGATGTCGGCCAGGCGGCCGGCCACGTCGCCCATCTCAAAACGACGGGAACGGGCCCGGTCTCCTCCGTTGCCAAAGACGAGGATCAGGCGGCCAGACACATAATCACGCAAGGTTTCCAGCAAAAGTGCCAGGCTGGCGGCATTGTGGGCATAGTCAACCAGCACCTGAAAAGGCAGGCGGCTGGGCACCGGCTCAACCCGCCCCGGCACGGTCACGGTAGCCAGGGCCTGGCGCACGGCATCCAGTGGCAGCTGTGCCAGGCCGGCACAGGCAATGGCGGCCAGGGCGTTGCTGATGTTGAAACTGCCAGGCAGGCCCACGAAGATATCACCCTGGTACCAGGGGCTGCTCAATTCAAAGCTCGTGCCCGATCTGCCCTGGTCTTTGAGCCGGCGGATCTTGGCCGCACGCACGTCCGCCTCCGGATGAAAGCCATAGCTGATACAGGGGCCGCGGGCCGCCGCCCGGACAGCCTCATACTGGGGGATGTCCCGGTTGATGACAGCCTGCCGGCTCTGGTCAAAGAGCATGAGCTTGGCCTGAAAGTAATCTGCCATGCTGGCATGCTCAGTTGGCCCGATGTGATCGTGGTGGAGGTTGGTGAAAACGGCCGTCTGGTAGCTGCAGCCATAGACCCGGTCCAGCATCAGCCCCTGGGAGGAGACCTCCATGACACAGCTGTCCAGGCCCTGGGCGGCCATGTCGTTGAGCAGCAGCTGCAGGTCATAGGATTCTGGCGTGGTCCGGCCAGCCGGACGAACGGTTTCGCCCATCAGGGTGGCAATGGTTCCGATCAGGCCAGCCTTGCGGCCCGCAGCGGTCAGGATGGCCTGCAGCATGTAAGTGACGGTGGTCTTGCCTTTGGTGCCCGTCACACCGGTCAGCGCCAGGCGGCCAGACGGGTGGCCGAAAAATCGATCGGATACAAGGGCCAGGGCCTGCCTGCTCTTGGCCACACGCACCCAGGGCACAGCCGTGGCCTCCGGTCGTTTTTGCACCAGCAAGGCAGCCGCCCCCTGGGCCTGCGCCTGGGGAATGTAGCGGTGGCCATCGGTCACATAGCCTTCGATGCAGACAAACAAGTCACCCGGTCCAACTTGGCGGGAATCGTAGGCGATCCCCGTGATCCGCCTGGACAGGTCACCGCTTGTTTCTAAAAGGGGCAGGCCCGCTGTCAATTCGGCCAAGGTCATCTCGTTCCTCCACAACCGGTCTGTTTTGCTATTTTAGTCTTCTTGCTCCGCTTCGACAAGCGGCTCTTCAGCACCGGCTGTTTCATCGACGGCTTGGAAGGTCACGCTCACCCAGTCTCCAGGTTTGAGAGGCTGGTCTTGCACCGGCCCATCCTCCCCTGCCTGGGACGGGTCATCCGGGTCATCCGGGTCCGGTTCAGGCTCAGGTTCTGCGTGGGCTGGCGGTCCCAGGGAGGGCCCGGGCGTTTGCTTGACCGCCAGGCCCAGGCAGGAGCCATCAATCAGGATGTTCAGCTGGTGCTCGGACGCAATGCGCAGGCATTCGTGGATGGTCCGCCCCCGGAAATCAGGGACCTGGACCGCTTCCGGTTCAGCTGCGTCCTGGGCATAGAGGACCACCAGGCTGTGGGGGTTGAGTTCGGTTCCAGCCTGCGGGTTTTGCACCGCAACCAGGCTGCTTTCTGACAAACTGGCAGGGCTGGCCACCCCTGAAAAACCATTGTCAGCCAAAAGGCGCATGGCTTCTCCCACCGTCAGGCCGGTCAGCTTGGGAACTGGCTTGCGGATGGACAAGGCGGACACATCCGACTCGGAATAGACCCGTTCGACGCCCAGGTATTCCAGGGTTTGGGAAACAATGCGTCCACAGGTTTGAGCCGCCGCCTTGGACGTCAAGTCCTGGTCTTTGGGCTTGGCCAGGATGACCAGAACCACCACCTGCGGCTGATCAGCCGGTGCAAGGGCTGCAAAAGACAAGGTGTGGTTGCCCTCATCGTCTGTTGAGGTCGATGTCTTCCCGGCAACCGGGTAACCTTCGCTGTAGGCGGGTGTCCCGGTCCCATACAGGACAACCCCCTTCATGAGGTCTTTAACCCGCATGGCGGTCCGTTCGGAAACCACCTGGCGGACGGTTTCCGGCCGCATGGTCCGGACCGGCTCACCTTCTGCGCGGGTGATGGCCCGGACAACCGTGGGCTTGACCAGCTGGCCGCCGTTTGCAAAGGCGCAATAGGCTGTTGCCAGCTGAATGGGGGTCACCGTGGATGATTCGCCAAACGAGAAGGTGGCCAGGTCCAGCTCGGTCGGTGACTGGTGAACCAGGCCGACCCCTTCACCGGGCAGGTCAATGCCGGTCACCTGTGTCAGGCCAAAGGAGCGGATGTAGGTGTAAAAGCGGTTGATGCCCACATCCAGGGCCATGTTTGCGAAGACCGGGTTGCAGGACCGCCAGAAAGCCAGCTCCATGGACTCCTGGCCGTGACCGCCTTCGCGGGCGCAGGAAATGGTCCAGTTGAAGAGGGGGAAGGGTTTGCAGACCACCGAATCGCTTTCATGCGCCAGGGCCTCTTCCAGGGCAATGGCAGTCGTGATTGATTTCATGGTCGAACCCGGTTCTTCGCTGGCGAAATAGGGCCAGGAGGCCATGGCCAGGATGCCGCCTGTGTGCGGGTCCATGACCACCACCTGCCCCCCGCTGGTGATTTCATAGAGGCGAATGGCCCGCTCCAGCTCCACCTGTGCGATTTTTTGAATGTTGATATCCAGGTGCAAGGTCAGGTCGTTGCCGTCACGGGCCCGCAGGCTGGTCGGTGCAGAAAAAGGCAGGACCCCCCGGCTGGCATAGTTGTCTGTTTCAACATACAGGTAGCCTGGCCGGCCGGTCAGCTCGTCATTGTATTCCAGCTCAACACCCAGTTGGCCGATCAGGCGGTTGTCATCGTAACGGCAAAACCCGATCAGCTGGCTGGCCAGGAGGCCGTTGGTGTAATAACGCCTGGCTTCGGTGTCGATCCGGATGCCGCCAATGTTTTTTTCAGCCATGAACCGCTTCAAGGCCTGGGCTTCATCCCGGCTGGCATCCTTTTTAAGCTGGATGTAGGTGGCATCCTTTTGCGCCAGGGCTGTCTGAACCTGTCCCAGGTCCACGTTGAGGGCCTGGGCAATGCCGGCAGCAATGGTGTCGGAAGAAACCGCCTGTGAAATGGAGTAGACATCTTTGGGTGTGACACCCACCTGGTGGATATAGGTTGTGCCAGCCAGCTCCACCCCATTGCGATCATAGATGTGGCCACGCTTGGGGTTTTCCACCACCGTCCGGTAGTGCTGGGCAGCCGCTTTTTCTGCATAAACCGCGTGGTCGACCACTTGGATCTGGTAAAGCTCGCGGATGAGCAAGAGGGCAAAACCGAAAAAAAGAAAACCGATTAAAAAGATGCCCCAGCGGCCTCGAGGGCCCCGAGGCCTGGTCTGGCGGCCGGTCGGCCGTTTCCGGCTGACTGGCTGGGGGTGCTGCCTGGGGCGACGGGCAGCCATATCACCCTCCCGGCTGGTCTACAGCCAGTGTTTTGAAATAGGCTTCAATGGTGGACACCATATCAGACAAGACGGCATCGGGATCTTCTTCACGGTCCGCATCAAGCCGGTAAACCACCCGGTCGCGGTCGGGCACGCGCACAGCAATAACCTGGCTTCTGGCCGGGTCCTGAAAACCAAGCCGGCTGCCGGCCTGCTGCCTGATCTGGTCCAAGTTGGTGTTTTGGGCCAGCCACTCCCGGATCTGGCTGCTTTCACGTTCTTTTTGCTCCAGTTCACGTTCCATGGCGACGGTCTTGAAGTTGGCTTCCAAAATCATGGCCTGGCGGTAGACGATCAGGGCGAAAAGGCCAGCCACAGCCAAAACCAAGCTCACCATGCCAACCAGCAGGCGGATGCGTTGACGAACCAGCGTCCGCCTGATGGCCCTGGCCCGCTGCTGGGCCTGCTGCTCCCAGCTTGCCTGGACGGGAGCGGCCACACGCTTGGTTTTAAGGACCGGTTTTTGAGGCAGCCGGTCCAGCTTGGCCCGCCGGCGCGAAACAGGACGTCTTTTTTTAAGGGCCAGGTTGCCCTGGGTGTCAGACACGGTCGGCTCCTCCTTCCTGCCAGGGCTGGTCGTTGCGTTCAAAACAACGTACCTTGGCGCTCCTGGATCGGGGGTTGGCGGCGGCTTCCTCGGGGTCGGCCACAAGCGGCCTGCGGGTGAGCACCCGCCCCATGCTTGTTTTGCCGCAGGCGCACTGGGGCAAGTCTCGGGGGCAGATGCAGGGCTTTTCCAGTGTCCTGAAAGCCTGCTTGACCAGCCGGTCCTCCAGAGAGTGAAAACTGATGATGCACAGGCGTCCGCCCGCTTTCAGGCGCTTGGGGCCCTCGTGCAGCAGGGCCTGCAATTCTCCCAGCTCGTCATTCACAGCAATCCGCAGGGCCTGGAAAGACCGTTTGGCCGGGTGCTGTTGCTCCCGTCTGGCTGCGGCCGGCATGGCTGAGCGGATGACCTCAACCAGTTGGCCGGTTGTTTCAAGGGTCGCTTGCTTGCGACGGGCCACCAGAGCCCGGGCAATGGACCCGGCATAGCGCTCTTCCCCGTAGGCCTTAAGCAGGTGTGCCAGCTTGGCCTGTGGCCAGCTGTTGACGATCTGCCGGGCCGTCAGCTGCCGGCTGGCATCCATGCGCATGTCCAGCGGACCATCCGCCTGGTAACTGAAGCCACGTTGCGCGCTGTCCAGCTGCCAGGAAGACACGCCCAGGTCGGCCAGAATACCGTCAGCCAGCGGGCTGTCCAAGCGGTCTAAAACCGCTGGCAAGTCAGAGAAGCGGGCGTGGACAAAGTGTCTTTGCGCCCGCCCTTCGCCTTGAGCAAAACGCGCTTGTGCAGCAAGCAGGGCCTCCTGGTCCTGGTCCAGGCCGATCAGGCGGCCGTCAGGGCCCAGCTGCTGATACAGGGCCCAGGCATGGCCACCGCCACCCAGGGTGCAGTCCACATAACAGCCGTCCGGATGAGGCGACAGCAGGTCAAGCACCGGCTGCAGCAAAACAGGCTGGTGCAGAAAATCAAAGCCCCTTGACATCGAACCGCGTCAGGTCTTCGCCGGACAAAGAAGCCTGCTCCTCTTTTTGTGCCTCGTAGAAGGCTTTGGAACAAATTTCCAACTTATCGAACATATCAATAAAACAGATGACATCCCCGCGGGCCACATCAATGTGTGACCACAGCTCATCGCTGATGGAGATGCGGCCCTGGGCATCCAGTTCGCACACCATGGCTTCACCGATGATCTGGCGCTTGAGCCGGCGCACGGCCGGATCGGTTCCAGACAGCTGGTTGATTTGCTGGCGGATCAGGTCAAACTGGCCCGGGGTGTAGGCTGACAGGTATCCGTCATCCAGGTTGAGGGTGACCACCAGGGCGGCCCCGATTGTCCCCCGCAGGCGGGCAGGCACAAACACGCGCCCTTTGGCATCAATGGTGTGTGTATAACGCGCCAATCGACCGCCTCCCCCCTGTTTTTCGTCTGATTACCCACTATTAACCACGATTATATCAGTTCTCACTACTTTGCACCACTTAATTGCCATTTTACACACAGTTGACCAGAAGATCAATCTTTTTCCGTCAAGGCCACCCGCCGGGCTGGCACAGCCAAACAAGCCGCCCCCACTTGATCTGTGGGGGCGGCTTGTGTCAGACCTGTTCAGGTCACAGGTTGCCTGGGCTAAGGTTCGTTGAGCGTGTGGTCCATGGAGATGCTGAGCATGACGCCCAGGGCAATGAAATTGACAAACATGGATGTGCCTCCCTGGCTGACAAAGGGCAGCGGAATGCCCGTGATGGGGGTCAACCCCACGCACATGCCCAGGTTCTCAATGTAATGGAAGGCCATACCGGCGATGAGGCCGATCAAGGTCAGGGCAGCCGCCGGCTGCCTGTTTTTGAGCCGGGCTGCCACCGTCAGGCCACGCAGGAGGAAAAAGAAAATCAACAGCAGGAGGGCCGTGGTGCCAACCAGGCCCATCTGCTCTGAAACAGCTGTGTAAATGAAATCGCTTTCTTTGACCGGGACGTGGACGCTGGTGCCGTGCCCGCTCCCCGTCAGGCCTCCCACAGCGATGGCCATGCGCGCCTGCATGAGGTTGTAGGAGGCGGCCGGGTCATGTCCGGGATAAAGGAAGGTCAAGATCCGGTTTTTCTGGTAATCGGCAAAATAGAAAAACCAGCCCAGGGGCAGGGCAATCAAAAAAGCCGACAAGCCCAGCAAGACATACCGCCAGCGGATGCCCCAGGCAAAGACCATGCAAACCAAAATAAAGACAATCACCATGGCCGTCCCAAAATCAGGCTGTTTGGCAATGAGGGCCAGCGGGACGGCATACAGGACCAGCAGGATCAGGCTGCCCTGCCAGTAGCGGCGCTCGGCGCGCATCCATTCTAAAACAGAGGCAGTGGTCATGGCCAGGCCGATTTTGGCCAGTTCAGATGGCTGGAAAGAGCCCACCACAGGCAGGTTCAGCCAGCTGTCGGAACCGGTTTCAGCTTCCAGGGAAAAATTATCCAGCAGCACGACGACCAGCAAGACGACGCTGATCCCATAGATGGCCCAGGCGACCAGGCGCAGGGTCGGCACCTCGACCACGCTGAGCACCATGGCGATCAGCAGGCCGGCCAGGGCGGCCCCCACCTGGCGGTACCAGTTCATGGGAAACCCTTCAGAAAAAAGCTCAGCCTGAACGCTGTTCAGGACAAAGAGGCCGATCAGAACAATGATGATGACCGGGACCACCAGGTAGTAGTCGAGGATGCGAAAGTAGGTCTGCCTTTTCAGCTGTTCCAGGCCCGGTCTGGCCATCAGTCTTGCTGGTCCGGACCGCCGTTTGGCTCCGGCGCTGTTTCCTGCCCCTTGTCGTCAAGCAGGATGAAGTCCTCATCGACATCGTCCTGCGGCGGCGACACAGCCAGCGGGTCCGGGGCGGCCAGTTCGCCTGCTAGCAGCTGGCGTTCGCGCCGTTTTTTCAAGACAAGCAGCAACACAACAGATCCGACCACCATGAGGGCGGACAAGACCATGGAGACACGCAGCCCGGTGCCGGGGATCATCAGGGGGTCTGTGCGCACGCTTTCAACGAAAAAGCGGACGAAACCATAGGACAGAAAATACCAGAGGGTGGTTTCAAAAGGCAAGGTGCTCTTCTTGCGGACACGCAAGAGCCAGACAAAAATCAGCAAATTGGCCACAAACTCATAAAAGAAGGTCGGGTGGACCGGTTTGTTGGGGTCCAGGCCCGAAATGGTGGTGACCTGGGCCAGGTAGCGCTGGGTCTGGTTGCTGATCATGCCCCAGGGCAGCGAGGTGTTGTTGCCAAAGGCTTCCTGGTTGAAAAAATTGCCCCAGCGGCCGATGGCCTGGCCCAGGGGGATGTAAACGGCCAGAAAATCAAGCAGGCTGGCCAGCTTGACCTGCTTGAACCTGCGAATTAATAACAGGGCCAGGACGCCGCCAATGACGCCGCCATAAAAAGCCAGGCCGCCATCCCGGGTGTTGAAGATGCGTTTCCAGTTACCGGCGTAGTAGTCCCATTGGAAAACCACGTAGAACAGACGGGCGAAAATAATCATAAGGGGGATGATGGCAATAAAGGCGTCCGTGATCACATCAGCTTCCAAGCCGAAACGGGGGGCCTGGCGGATGGCCAGGACCATGCACAGCATGAGGGCAAAGGCAATCAACAGGCCATACCAGTAGACCGGCCAGCCAAACAGTTCGAAAGCCACCCGGTTGACCGGGATATCGTTTAAACCAAGGCCTGGGAAATGAACCAGAAAATCACTTGTCACAGCCACCATCACCTCCGGGGTGTCACCATGGAAAGCGCATAACGGTCCGGCCGGCCGCGGCTGGCAAGGATCTGCAGCGCGTTGGATGGGTCTATCTTATCATAGATCAGGGGATAATCGAAGAGATCCAGGCCATGCAGGCGGGCTCGGGCCTGGGCCATGCCCGCGGCTTCCACCCGGTCCAGCAAGCGGACCATTTGACCGGCGGCCGCCTTTTTCTGGGCGTCAAAAAGTGCGGCATCCACCTGGTCGGCCGTGACCGCCATCAGCTCATCCTGAATACGGGCGGCCGCCTGTTCCGGATCCGGTGATTCTCCGCCACAGGCCACAAAGGCATAGCCGGGCCCTTCAATGAACTGTGCCTGAAAAGAGTCGTTGATCAGGCCTGCCTGGTAGAGGCTTTCATAAAAGGACGAAACCGGAGACAGGAGGCAGTCCAGCAGCAGGTTGACCGCACGCCGCTGGGCGGCCCGCTCCTGGGCGCTCCCCCGCAGGGGGACTTCCTTCATGCCCAGCATGAACAAGGGGGTGGCCACATCCATGGCCCGCATCACCCGGGGTTCGCGCACCGCCGGCGGCTCCTGCGGGCTGTTAAAAGGCAGGCGTCCCTGGCTTGTTTCAGCCTCAGCCAGCCGGTCAGCCACCCATGACAACAGATCGGGCACGGCAAGGTCACCTGCCGCCGTCAGGTTCAAGCGACCCGGCTGGTAGAAGGTTTGCCAGGCCTGCTTGAGGTCATCCTGATCGATGGCCTGGACCGATTCGTGGGTGCCGGCGATATCAAGCCGGACCGGATGCTGGTGGTAGAGGGCCTCAATCAGCCCCCGGGTGCACCGGGCCTGCGGGTCATCTTCATACTGGTCCAGTTCGGCCAGAATAATGGGCCGCTCCTGGGCCACCCGTTGGGCATCCACCTGCAAGGTCAGGAGGGCATCAAACCAAGTGGCAAAGGCCTCCTTGAAACGGCTGGTCACTGAAAAATACGTCATGGTGTGGTCAAAGGTCGTGTAGGCGTTGGCCGAGGCCCCCAGGGCTGACAGCCGGCCCATCAGGCCGCCCGCCTCATCCTGGCTGAACAGGCAATGTTCCAGGAAATGAGCCGTCCCAGGCAGGACCGGCCCTTGGCCGGCGCCTTGCCCCAGCTGGTCATGGATGGATCCAAACGGGATGACCGCAGCAGCAAAGGCCTGTGAAAAACCCGGATAG
>CAYXIM010000028.1:0-20157 GCA_964465385.1 uncultured Oscillospiraceae bacterium | reverse complement strand
TCAAAGGGCGCCGCGACTTCATCGCTGATGTAGACCATAGATTCAAGCACCTGAAAAATGGAGCTGGGGACCAGCGGGGTTACCGGGCCGGCAACAACCAGCCGGGACGTCATGCGCTGCCAGGAAGAGAAGGTGTTGTTGGTTAAGAGAGCGTGAATTTCAAGGCGTTTTCTGGCACGGGCCACATCTGCCGGGCCAATGGTGGCCGCTTTTGGCGGAACAGAGGCCAAATCACCGCTCTGGCCAAAAAAGCCATGAAGGGAGTTTTGGGCGATGGTCAGCGGATGCAGCGACAAGAGGCGGGCATCCTGCTTTAAATAGGCATCAATATCTTCGGTGATAAATTCCTCAACGGGATCCACAAAGGCCACATGGCCGGCCCAACCCGGGCTGGAATAACACACATCTGCGCCGCCTTCTCCGGTTTCGGTGATCAGATCCGAATAGTGGCCGATGTTTTCGTTGGTTGGATAATACAGTTGTTCAAGCGGCATGCGCAGGTCTTCGTCAATTTGCTTGTACAAGAACTCAACCATGGCCCTGGACAGGCTGGCCTTGTAGGAAAGCGGAGCAATGTTGCCGTCCTGGTCTGCCCACTCGTCCATGGCAAAGACATGCACGTTGCGACAGTTGACCCGGTGTAGGTTGATCAGTTCAGCCACTGGGATGTAGGTCTCAGGTTCCGGGTTTCCTAAAATGAACACCTGCTTGACATCCTGATCGTCAGAGTACTTGATTCGTGTAAACAGGTCGCCGATGATAATGGGGTGCGGGTTCATCACCACCTTGACGGTCATCTTGTCGTTCGAACAGGCTTCCAGGTCTTTGCCATGAATAGAACGTGCTTTTTTCAAGGCTTCTTGGTCTTTAAACGGTACAAACGGTGCTGGATCAAAAACAAATTCGCTCATAGGGGTTCCTCCTGCTTGCTTGGTTTTGGGCCATTCTCCAATAGGATGGGCCTGGCGCGCAAGTATCTTGCACGCCAGGCCTCATTCTTGGTTGTTTGTACAGGTTCGATTCGATCAGAAGACGGGAATACCCAGGATGCTGCACAGGTCGTGCAGGGCTTCTGTGTAGTCGCCGTATCCGACGATAACGTGCTGGCTGGACACCTTCTGTGCAAACTCTTCGACTGTGCACGAATCCGGGTAGACGGTCAGGCTCGGCAGTTGCGGCGCCGGTGCGTCCCAGCCGTACTCTTCCCACTTGGGCGGAGCTTCGGCTTTGGCGGTATACAGGTGCATCTTGTACTCGCCGTTCAAATAAACCAGCCTGGCACAGGTGACATAGCCTTTGCGGACCTTGGACACGTTCAGCAACGATGCACTGAGCAGGCCGAAGGCGGTCGGCAGCATCTCCACATCACCATCTGTGGCCATGGCCGGAATGTAGTCGGGTACACCAATCAGCATGCTGTCTTCGAAGAACTCATAGTACTCCAGATAAGGCACAATGCCGCCAGTGATGTACTTGAGGATCAGCTGCATGACGGCGCCCATGATGTCGTTTTCCGGTACGGTCAAGACGCCATAGTAATGGTCCAGCAGCATGAAGACCATGGCCGGCGGGAAGCCCAGCAGTTTTTTCATGCCGTCAACGTCAATCAGGGTGATGGCTTCAAAGCCACGCTCTTCAATTTTCTTACCGATGGCCAGCGCATATTTGACCCCGTTTTCAATGACGGAATCATCACAAGGCTTGAGAATCTTCCAGTTGTCTTTGACGAACTGAACGCCTTCCGCCACTTTGTCAGGATCCAGGGTGTCCAAGGTTTGGACCATCTCCAGCATCTCAAAGGGTTCGACTTCAACGCCAATTTCGCCGCGCAGGGAGTTGCCTTCAAACTGTGTGCCATACAAAAGCATGTCACGGTAGCCCATGGTGCCGATGCGGGCGGTTCTCAGTTTGGCGACGGCGTAGCTGGCATCCACATAAGCCTGAAGCTTTTCAACCGGAACCGGCTTGCCGATGATGTTGTAAACGTATTTGAAGGTGAAGCCCAGCGCTTCCATAGCCGGACGCAAGGCTGTTGTGCCTGCCTGCGGTGCCGTCGTGACGATCCTGTCGCCATCACGCCAGCCGCAAAGGCCCCACAAAAGCATGGGGATGTGGCGGAAGGGGTCGATCACGCGGATAACCGCATGCGTGGGGATCCAGCCTGTCACACAAACGATCAGGCAGTCCATGTCAGCACCCTTTAATTTTGCGATCGCTGCATCAGCTGTCTCATAGGCGGGGTCGTCAATGACGATGCCTCCGTCTGTGACCTGGTCGGCCAGGCCTTTGGCCGTTTTCAGGGCGTCTTCGTACAGCTCCTCAATCTTTTCATAAGGTGTGTTCACCTCACCGAATGCGACAAATCCAATTTTTTTACCCATGTACATCTCCTTTCATCTTGAACCGGTTCAGCCGGCAATGGGGTACCAACCGGCTGGCTTGGTTGCCATCTCTGCTGTTGTTCCAAACCATCTGAAGCGTGCTTCATTACCCGATGGCTTTTCTCCCTTGTGAGTGCACGTCGAATGCGACGGCAATAACGAAAATGGCGCCTTTGATGATGTACTGGTAAGAAATACCCACACTCATCAAGTTGAGGCCGTTGGTCAAAGACATGATGACGAAGGCGCCGATGATGCTGTTGATGACCTTGCCGACACCGCCAGATGTGGACACGCCACCGATGAAACAGGAGGCAATGGCATCCAGCTCAAAGCCGCTGCCTGCGGTGGGTGTGGCCGACTGCAGGCGAGAGGCATAGAGGATGCCGCCCAGGGCAGACATGAGGCCAACAGACGCAAAGGCGAAGATCACAATTTTTCTGACGTTGATACCGGCCAGCGTCGCCGCTTCCCGGTTGCCGCCCGACCCATAAACGTAACGGCCCAGGCGTGTCTTGTTAAGCATGAAGTTGTAAATGGCTGCGACAGCCACCACAATGATGATGGTCCAGGAAATCCCGTTGTAGCCGGACAAGACATAGGTCAAGGCACCGACCAAAGCGGAGAAGAAGAGAATCTGGAAAACAAACAAAGGCAGGGGTGTGACATAAAAGTCATAGCGTTTCAAATCCCTGCGCTCATTGATCTGCAAAAAGATCAAGATCAGGATGGCCACGACGCCCAGCACCAAAGCGCTGCCATGTCGTCCACCCACCATGAAGAGTGAGGGGATAAAGCCGTTTGACAAGGTGACAAAGGCTTTGTTGCCGATTTGAACCGTGCCCGTTTTTTCAGTGACCAGGGTCAGCAGGCCCCTGAAGATAAAGTGCCCGGCCAGGGTGGTGACAAAGGCAGGCACCCCGATCTTGCCAACGATGACCCCTTGAACGAGCCCCAGCAAGATGCCTCCGGCCAGCATGAGGGTGACAACAGCCCAGACGTTCATGCCGCTTTTCATTAAGACAGCTGCGCTGCCCCCAAAAAAGCCCGCCAGGTAACCAACAGACAAGTCAATTTGCTGCAGGATCAAAATCAAGGTCATGCCCACAGCAATCACAGCAATGTAGCCGGTCTGATTAACCAGGTTGGTGATGTTGCGTGCCGTCAAAAAAGCACCTTTGGTCGTAATGTTAAAAAAGATGAAAATAACGCCCAGGGCAATATACATGGCATAGTTGCGTAGGTTCGATAGCATCAGCGAAGCAACTTCTTGCCAGATTCCCGATTGCGGTTTCGAATTGGTCATCCTTCCTTCTCCTTTGCGTGGTCTATCGTGGTGGCAAGCTCCATAATGCTTTCTTCACTGAATGCCTCTTTGTCTAATTCGCCTGTAATGCGGCCATCGGCCATCACGTACACCCGATCACTCATACCGATAATTTCCAAAAGCTCTGACGAAATCATGATGATGGACATACCGTCCGCAACCATCTGGTTCATCAGAGAATAGATCTCATATTTGGCGCCCACATCAATGCCTCGCGTGGGCTCGTCGAGAATCAAGAGCCTGGGCTCTGTAAACAGCTGCCTGGCCAGCGACACCTTCTGCTGGTTGCCACCTGACAGGTTGAGCACCTTTTGTTGAACGGTCGGTGTGCGGATATCCAGCTCTTCTTTGTAGCGGTTGGCCACTACAATCTCTTCTTTCTCGTTGATCATCTTGTTACGCATGATCCCCGTGAGGTTGGACACCGTGATGTTGAATTTGACATCCTGGATCAAAATCAGGCCGTCCCGTTTGCGGTCCTCTGTCGCATAGGCCACCCCTTGTTTCAAAGCGGCCATGGGCGTTTTAAGGGTCGTCTGCTTGCCATCCACCCGGACCTCACCTTCAGTCAGCTGAAAGCCAGGTGTGTTGCCAAACAAGCTCAGGGCCAGCTCCGTTCGGCCGGCACCCATCAGGCCCGCCAAACCAACAATTTCTCCCCTGCGGACGTTCAGATTGATGTCTTTGAGCAAAGGCCTGCCGGTTTTGGGATCGTTAACCGACCAGTTCCTCACCTCAAAAACAACCTCATCACTGATTTCAGAGTCCCGTTCTGGGTAGATGTTTTCAATCTCACGACCAACCATGTGCTTGACAATCTCCCGTTCTGTCACGGGGGCTTGTGTGGCGTCCATGGAGCAGATGGTTGCGCCGTCACGTAAGACGGTGATGGTGTCAGCAATCTCAACCACTTCTGCCAGGCGGTGTGAAATCATGATGATGGTCACGCCCTCAGCTTTTAAGCCGCGCAAGAGCTCGAGCAGGTTTTCACTCTCAGCCTCATTGAGTGAAGAAGTCGGCTCGTCTAAAATAACCACGCGGGCATTCTTGCTCAGCGTCTGGCCAATTTCGACCAGTTGCTGGTGGCCCACGCGCAGGTTGCCTACTTTTTCAGCAGGGTTGATGTTCAATTTAATACGTTTAAGGATTTTGTCGGCCTCAATGATGGTGCGGTTCCAGTCTATCAGGCGGCCTTTCATGATTTCATGTCCAAAGAAAATATTTTCATAGACGGGCAGTTCCGGCATCAGGGCCAGTTCCTGGCTGATGATGGCAATGCCGGCTTCTTCACTGTCGCGCACCGAGCGGAAGCGCTGTTCCTCACCTTCAACCAGCAAAGAACCTTCATAATCACCGTGTGGGTAAATGCCTGAAAGCACCTTCATGAGGGTGGATTTACCGGCACCGTTCTCACCTACCAGACAGTGAATCTCGCCTCTTTTGACTTTAAAGCTGACCTTGTTTAACGCAACAACTCCGGGAAATGTCTTGGTGATGTCTTGCATTTCCAGAATATAGTTTTCCAATCAAACACCCCTTCTAAGACAAAGGTGTGGCTGGGTGGGCGCATGCGCCCACCCAGCCTGCTTAGGTCTTGTTCTTACTTCCAGTTTTCGTATTTGTCGCCGTCGTAGACGCCGCCTTCAAAGAAGACTTCGACAATGTTGTCTCTGGTGACAACCACTGCATCACATTCCGCTGTCGGAACGTCTTTTGTGCCGTTGTTGAATGTCGCATTGGTCGGCGGGGTTTTGCCTTCGATCACGGCTTTGGCAATGTCGATGGTGGCTTCGCACAGCACATAGGTGTCTTGGTAAACCGTCATGTTCTGGTAGCCATCAATGATGTACTGGACCGAACCTTCGGTTCCGTCTGCACCGGTGATGTGCCAGGTGTCAACATCGGCATCCGTCCGGAACACGTCGGACAGGGCGCGCGCACAGTCATCATCCGCAGGGGTCAGCACGAACACTTCGCCCTTGGCATCTGCATCGGACGCGGTCAAATGGGCTTCCGCCAGTTTTTTGGAGGTTTCCATTTCCCACTCGGTGTCGATGATGCTCAGGATTTCAAACTGCTCCTCATGGGTCAGCTCAGCCTTGTCTTTGTACTTGACGGCCGGTTCGCAGTTGCGCACGATAAAGGTTCCATCCGCAATCAGGGGCTGAAGGACCTGCCAGGCTCCTTCAAAGTAGATGTAGGAGTTGTTGTCGGTCAGGGCACCTGAGTACAGATAGAGGTTGAGTCCTTTGCGGCCAGCAGCCTGGTCGGCCAGGTATTGGCCCATGGCACGGCCTGTGTAAAGGTTGTCAAAGGTCGTGTAATAGTCGATGCCGTCGGTTTCCATAATCAGCCGGTCATAAGAGATCACGACCGCGCCTTCTTTTTTGGCTTCCTCAACGGTTGCCACGGCTGCCGCTGCGTCAAAGGGGCAAAGGATGATGACCTTGGCTTTTTTGCTGATGAAGGTCTCAACGTTGCTCTTTTCTGCTGCCGAGTCGTTCTGGCTGAAGAGGATTTCAGCGTTCAGGTTTTGTTCAGCGATGATTTTCTTGAAGTTGGCCTCGTCTGCCAGCCAGCGTGTTTCTTCCCGGGTCGGCAGGACGATACCAATATCCAGTCCGCCTTTCGCGTCTCCCTTGTCTGCGCATCCTACCAGTCCAAGTAGCATGAGCAAGACAATCAGAATCGATAGAGTCTTCTTCATTTTGCTTTCCTCCTGTGCAAATTTATTGTGGTCGAAGACAACCACTTAAGCAACCTTCGCTGCTTGGGCTACCTAGCTCAGGGCACAAGGTTCCTGTGCCTCTTGAACAGCGGCCGCGGCCCTGTTGGTGCCAGAAAAAGGGTCCGCTGGCCAAAGAAACGGTTGGTTTTTCAAGGTACACGGTCCGATGTCTGTTTTGTTCGCATACCTCTGCCTGAGGCATCTAAAAACAGGGCAAAAGAACTCTTCGGTGAAATCGCTTTATTCTGTCCTGTTGCCCTTGAGTTCATCTTTACCCATGTAATCGTTCTCTTAATGGCGCTGATTTTACATCGACGGATGCTGTTTTCTCATTAAATACGTGCCCTTGGTTTCACCACGGGCTCACCTGAATTATAGAGGGTCTGCCGCCAAAAGTCAATTGAGGCAGCCCGCTTCAGACAGGCCTGTAAACGACGCTCAGGCGTCATCTGTGCAATCAGGTGGCCGCTTTACACACATCAACCCATTTGCGGGGCGACGACAAGCGCTCCAGCTCCGCCACCGACAATTTAATGACGCTTTGTGGGTTGCCGGCTGCCGGGAAAACCGTCTGGTGCTCACGCAAGGAAACGTCCAGGTAGACGGGGATCGACGCCTTGAGGGCGAAGGGGCAAACGCCACCTGGTTCATGGCCGGTAAAGGCTTTGACCTGGTCGCCTGGGATCATTTTGGCTTTTTGACCAAAGGTTTCCCTGTATTTGCGGTTGTCCACCTTGACGTGCCCGGCTGCAACCAGCAGCAAGGGCCCTGCATCAGTTATAAAAGACAGGGTTTTGGCAATCTGGCTGGGTTCGCAACCAATGGCCTTGGCCGCCAGCTCAACCGTTGCGGTGGACTGGTCCAGGACACGGATGCGATCCTCAAGGCCCTGCTCGATAAAAAACCCCATGACCTTTGTATGTGACATCGTTCTCCTCCTTTGGGGATGTTCAAATTCCTATTCTACACGAAAGAGGCTGACTTCTCAAAAAAGGCCTGATGCTGTCACGAACGCGTTGCTTTTTTGGGAAGGTTGGCTTAAGGTAAAAAGAACCATAAAAATTCGGGCCACACAGCGCCTGAACAGATTGGATGCCGCTACCATGAGCCAACACGCAACGCTGCCAAAAAATGAACTGGGCACCGCACCGATCGGCCGCCTTTTACGCAAATTTGCTGTCCCCAGCATCATTGCCATGCTGGTTGGTGCCCTTTACAACATCGTCGACCAGTTTTTTATCGGTCAAAAAATAGGGGAACTGGGTAACGCCGCGACCAATGTGGCCTTTCCCCTGAGCACCTCCTGCATCGCCATTGCCCTTCTGCTGGGCATTGGTGGTGCGGCTGCCTTCAACCTGAAAATGGGTGAAGGCGACGACAAAACAGCCCTGCATTATGTGGGCAACGCCGTCAGCCTCTTGATCGGGCTGGGTGTTGTCTTGACGCTGATCACCCAGGCTTTTTTGACTCCCCTGCTCACCTTTTTCGGCTCACCAGACCAGGTGCTGCCTTATGCCCAGACCTACACCCGCATCACGTCCTTTGGCTTTCCCTTTCTGATTTTATCCAGCGGTGGTGGCCACCTGATCCGTGCAGACGGCAACCCCAGGTATGCCATGATTTGCAACCTGAGTGGTGCCGTCATCAACACCATATTGGACCCGCTTTTTATTTTCACCTTTGACATGGACATGGCCGGCGCCGCCCTGGCCACGGTTATCGGCCAACTGGTCTCTTTTCTCATGGCCGTCCATTACTTCAGAAACTACCGCTCCGGCGCCATCCGGATCAAGCACCTGATCCCCCGCTGGCCCATCAGCAGCCGGGTCATCACCCTGGGTGCGGCCCCGGCTTTCAACCAGCTGGCCATGATGGTGGTCCAGATCACCATGAACAAATCCCTGACCTTTTACGGCGCCTTGTCTCCTTATGGTGAATCGGTCCCCCTGGCGGCTGCCGGCATCATCAACAAGGTGGCCATGATTTTCTTTTCGTTCATCATCGGCATCTCCCAGGCCATGCAGCCGATCGTCAGTTTCAACTACGGTGCCCGGCAGCTTAAGCGCGTCCGACAGGCCTATGTCCTGGCCTGCCGGTCCGGTTTTTCCATCGCCCTGGTGGCTTTTTTAATGTTCCAGCTCATCCCCCGCCCCATCATCTCTATCTTTGGTGCCGGCTCGGACAAGTATTTCGATTTTGCCGTCTCCTATTTTCGCATTTATCTCTTTTTCACTTTCATCAACTGCCTGCAGCCCGTGTCATCAAATTTTTTCACCTCCATCGGCAAACCAAAGAAAGGCATCTTCTTGTCCTTGACCCGGCAAATCATCTTTCTTTTGCCGCTCCTTCTGCTCCTGCCGGTGTTCATGGGCATTGATGGCATCATGTATGCCGGCCCCATCGCTGACCTGATGGCGGCTATCGTGTCTGGGGTTTTAATACTCAGGGAGTTCCGGGTCATGGGGCAAAAGCTCTTTTCGACCGACCGATTGATTTGACTCCTCTCGTCTTGCCTTTTCAGGCTCTGCCAGCGGCTTCAAGGCCCGCATAACCACAAAAAGGCCTGATCCGGATCCCGAGCACACGGCTTGCCGGCTGTTTTCCAGGCTGAACACCGTCTGGCGGACAGCCATCAGGACCAAGCCGGCTTGTGCCAGCCAGGCTTTGATTTGCTGGCTGGTGTTGAGGCGGGCCCTTTGATAGAAAGGGCTTAAGTCTTTTCGGGCTTGCAGGCCGGTTCCCAAAGGCGAGGCACCATCCAAAAAAGCAACCAGAAAAGATCCCCCCGCTTGAAGGATGCGATGAACTTCTTTGTAGGCTTTGGGCACATCATCTAAAAAACAGTCTACGGTAACCATCAGGACCAGGTCATAGCGATCATCTGCAACCGGACACGCCTCCGCCCGCCCCCCTATAAGATCCAGCCCCCGTATGCTTTTGGCCCGTGCCCGCATGCCGGCAGCTGGTTCGATGCCTTCTTTGAGGCCCAAGGCTGCCATGAAAAGCCCCGATCCGGCGCCGATCTCAAGGCCTTTGGAAAAATCAGGCAACAAGGAACGGATGGCTTCAAGTTCTGTTTCAAACAGCAACGGATTTCGTTCAAACCAGGCATCGTAAGCCTCCGGCATCGTTTCATAGGGATTCTTGTGCACCAAGCAATCAGCCCGCTTTCTTAAAACCCTGCCTTTGTCACTTTCAGCCTACCACATGGGCCTTTCGGCGTAAAAAAACCAGCTCATGGGCAAGCCACAAGCTGGTTCGCGAACGTTTTGTGTGCGTCAGCCCCTTTGGGCGGCTTTTTTCTTGGCTTCCACCAAATCCAGGATGGCGGAAATTTCTTCGGTGACCTCCAGGGTCCCCTGGTAGGCCCCCTTGTCATCACGCACCGCATAGTAGCGGATCAGGTTGGTCCGGTTGCCTTTAAGGGTGATGACCGTTTCCACATCCTTTTCTCCGCTCTTGAAAGAGCGGACCAGCGCTTCAATGACGGGTACCAGCTGGGGCGGGTGGCACAGGTAGAGGTCCCGGCCGATGATGGTCCGGGTCCGGGTGAACATGGGGTCTTTCCCTTCCGAGTAATAGCGGACGATGTCCTGGCTATCGGCAAAGGTCAAGTCAGTTGGCAAGGTGTTGAGCATGGCGGTCAATTCCGCCACCGTCAGCTGGCCACTGGGCAAGTTGATGACCCCTTCCCGGCTGGCCGCCGGCAGCGAGGCTCCCTGCGTTTGTTCTTTAAGCCAGGTTGCCGCATCCGAGTTGGATGCCCCTTCAATGCCTTTGTTAAAGACGTAGCCGATGACCTGGCTTTCCTGGGCGATCAGCTGCCAGTCCTCTTCAAGCAAGTGGGCTTCAAGCATGGGGACCAGGATCTTGTCTTCTTTATCAATCATGTCCACCAGCTGGCTCAGCAGGCGGTCAAAAACCAGCTCCACGCGTTTGGGCTGCACCGGCTCTTCTTCCAGCGCTTCCACAAACAAGCCGATCAACTGCCGGATGATGTCATCAACACCCCACATGACCTTGGGCGGGGCAGTGATGTCCTTTTCTTCCAAATAGGGAAAGAAAAGGTTTTCCTTGCGGTCGTAGTGCTTGATCCAGGCCTGCAGGTCACGGGCGTCCGCCAGGAGGTTTTGCCGGTCTTTTTCTTGCTGGCTGGCCAGGTAGGCGGCAAGGTCAGGCTTGAGCCGCTTGTCTAAAAAGCGTTCCAGCCCGCGGTTTTCCCCCATGAAAACCCGGATCGGGTGGCCGGGCGGCCAATGCTTTTCCCCTTGAGCCGGGGGCTTGATGTGTGCCTGGACCAGCTCGGTGTGCAGGGTGCTGGCCCGTTGAATGTCCTCCACGCTGTAGCCCTGGTCGATCAGGGCTTGTTGGGCATGGGCCAGTTCATCAATGGCAATAGGTCCCAGGGTCTGGGTCAAACGTCCGGCCACCTCGTGCGGGGGCGCCCCTTCGATCAAATCCTTGAGGGCCTGGGTTAAGTCATGTATCCGTTGCTTCATGTGATGCTCCTTCTGTCGCAGGCCGGTTTGAGCAAGCCTGCACCAGATCATTTATAACAAACCTTCCGTGACAGGGCCGAAACAAAGGTTACAGGACCCCTCTGATCCGCTTAGATGAGGTTGAGGCAGGCGACATCCATCTGGTAGGTGGCGTCTTTTCGCTCCACGATGATCGAGATTTTTTCACGCAAGGCGGGGCTTTCCAAAATCTGCTCGATCAATTTCCGGGTGGGATTGATGGCGTAGGGGTGGCCGACCAGGTGCAGCATGGCGGTGTCACCGCTGGTGTCGCCGTAGGCGTAGCAGGCAGCCAGGTCCAGGTCATGCTTGTGGCTCATGTCCAAAACAGCCTTTTTTTTGCTGACCGCATCCCACATGGGGTCAACCTGTCCGCTGTAGCAACCGTCTGGTCCCAGCTCATAGACGGTTCCTTTGTAGTCATCCATGCCGTATTTGGCAGACAGTTCCCTGACCAGCTCAACTGGAGAACCTGATATGGCGATGACCAGGTGCCCCTGGTCCCGGTGCCACTTGAGCCGGTCCCGTGTGTAGGTGTAGACGCGCTCATAGTTTTGTTCGATCACCTTTTGGGCCACATGGTGGATCATGACCGGGTTGACGTGCGTGACCGCATCCAGGTAGATGTCGACCATCTTTTTCAGGTACTGGTCGTAATCGCCCACCCGTCGGTTCCAGCGGGTGAAGGCCGGTTTGACTTCCTGGTGCCACTTGGTTTCATCAATCAGGTCAAAGCGGATCATTTTGCGAAACAGCTCACTGATCAGCCCTTCCCGGGTGATGGTGCCATCGATATCAAAAAAGGCTGCTTGTTTTTTCATGTGGTCACCCCCTCTGTTTCTTCGATTTTAACAGCTGTTTCCACGAGGAGCAAACAGAACAAACGGTCGCCAACTGGTTTTTTGATCCGTGCGGTGCTATACTTTTGTGAGGTATACACCCTGTGCCACATTGCCTGCTGTTGAGAAAGGAAGCCTATGTCTGTTATCCGGCGTTTTGTCCGTTATTACCGTCCCTACCGGAGAACATTGTTTTTTGATTTGTTCTGTGCCAGCACAGCCTCCGGCGTGGACCTGGTCATCCCCCTTTTGATCAACCACCTGCTCAAGGTGGTTTTTCCCCTGCTCAACCCCCAGACCATTTACCAGGACGTGCTGCGGGTCGGCGCCCTCATGTTGGCGCTTTACATCGTCCGTTTTTTTGCCCAGTACTACGTGGCCTCCTGGGGCCACATCATGGGGGCCCGCATGGAAGCGGACATGCGGCAAGACCTTTTCCAGCACTTTGAAAAGCTGTCCTTTTCCTTTTATGACAAGCACAACACCGGCCACATGATGTCGCGGATGATCGCAGACCTCTTTGACATTTCCGAGCTGGCCCACCATGGCCCGGAAGACCTCTTCATTTCACTGATCAAGCTGGTGGGCTCCTTCATCATCCTGGCCCAGATCAGCCTGCCGGTCACCGGTATCTTGCTGGTCATCACCTTGGGCATGCTGGCCTTTTCCATCTATTACAACCGGCAGATGCGCCGCACCTTCATGGAGAACCGCCGCAAGATCGCGGACATCAACGCCGTCATCCAGGACAGCTTAAGCGGCATCCGGACAGTCCAGTCTTTTTCCAACGAAGCCCTGGAGCGCCAGAAATTTGACATCAACAACCACCGCTTCCTCAAATCCAAAAAAGACAATTACCTGCTCATGGGGCGCTTCTTTTCCACCAACGGCTTCATGCAGGGCCTCATGTACCTGTCTGTCATCCTCAGCGCTGGTTTTTTCATCGCCCGGGGCAGCATGCCGGCCACCGATATCGTCGTCTACATGCTCTACATTGGCATGTTTTTAGACCCCATCAACCGCCTGGTCAATTTCACCGAGCAGTTCCAAAAGGGCTACACCGGCTTTGAGCGCATGCTGGAGATTTTGGATACGGAGCCAGACATCCAGGACCGCAAAGGCGCTGTGGATGCCGGCCTCCTGACCGGCCAGGTCGTCTTTGACCAGGTCCATTTTGCCTATGAACCTTCAGCCCCGGTCCTGCAGGAGATCAACCTGACCATCGAGGCAGGTAAAACCGTGGCCCTGGTGGGGCCTTCCGGAGCTGGAAAAACCACCTTCTGCTCCCTGATCCCCCGCTTTTATGACGTGACAGCCGGCGCCGTCCGGGTGGATGGCCGTGACGTCCGCCAGTACACACTGGCCTCCTTGCGGGCCAACATCGGGGTGGTCCAGCAGGATGTGTACATCTTCAACAGCACCATCCGGGACAACATCGCCTACGGGCGGCCGGCTGCCTCCGAAGCAGCCATCATTGAGGCCGCCAAAAAAGCAAATATTCATGACTTCATCATGGGCCTGGAAGATGGCTATGACACCGAGGTGGGCGAGCGTGGGGTGCGGTTTTCCGGTGGCCAGAAACAGCGCCTGTCCATAGCCCGCGTCTTTTTGAAAAACCCGCCCATCTTGATCCTGGACGAGGCCACCTCGGCCCTGGACACCGAAAGCGAGCGGCTGATCCAACAGTCCCTGGAGGACCTGTCGCGCAACCGGACCACCCTGATCATTGCCCACCGGCTGAGCACCGTCAAACACGCCGATGAAATCGTCGTCTTGACCGAGGAAGGCCTGGTTGAACGCGGCGACCACCAGACCCTGCTGGACCAGGCAGGCCTGTATGCCCACCTCTACGACCTGCAGTTTTCAAAAACCGGTTGACCCGCCTGCCCGACATGATAGAATAAGGCAACAAAAAACCGTTCTGATGAACCGAACAAGTGGAGGTCGCCATGCCATCGTACATCCTCGTCTTGAACTCCGGCAGCTCATCTGTCAAGTTCACCCTCTTTGAATGCACCCAGCAGCAAACCCTGACCAGTAGCCTGTCAGGCATTGTCGAAGAAATCGGCAACGCCGAAAAAGGACGCATCAAATACACCGTCAACGGGTCAGCCCAAAGCCTGACCACCCCCGTTCCAGACCACCGCCAGGCGATGGTCTTCATTTTTGACACCCTGAACCAGCAGGGCATCAACGCCCAGGACATCCTGGCGGTTGGCCACCGGGTGGTCCATGGCGGAGACCGCTACACCGCAAGCGTCTTGATCGACGCCCAAGTGGTGGAAACCATCCGCGGGCTCAGCCCCATCGCCCCTTTGCATAACCCACCCAACCTGACCGGTATCGAGGTCAGCCTGGAGCTCTTGCCTGAGGTGCCCCAAGTGGCTGTCTTTGACACGGCCTTTCACGGCACCATGCCTGAATATGCCTACCGCTATGCCATCCCCAGCCACTGGTATGAACACTACGGGGTGCGCAAATACGGCTTTCACGGGACCTCGCACATGTACGTGGCCCGCAGGGCCGCCCGCCTGCTGGACAAGCCGTTTGCCAGCCTCAACGCCATCACGGCACACCTGGGCAACGGCTCCAGCCTGGCCAAAATCCAAGGCGGCCGCTCTGTCGACACCAGCATGGGCTTCACCCCCCTGGAAGGGGTGGTCATGGGCACGCGCTCCGGCGACATCGACCCAGCCCTGATCGAACATGTGGCCCGCCGCCTGGCCCAGGAACAAAACCTGCCCCTGGGTGATGCCTTCGAACAGGTCTGCCTGGCCCTCAACAAAGAAAGCGGCCTCAAGGCCCTGGCTGGAACCAACATGATGCAGGACATCCGCCAGGAAGCCCAAAAGGGGGACAGCCAAAAACAGCTGGCCCTGGAGCTTTATGCCTACCGGGTGGCCAAGTATATCGGTCAATATTGGGCCACCTTGCCACACACCGATGCCATCATCTTCACAGCGGGCCTGGGTGAGAATGAATCCCTCGTCCGCCACAAGATCCTGGATCAGCTTAAACCGCTGGGCATCCAGGTTGACGCGGCGCAAAACCAGATCCGCAAAGAAGAGGTGGTCATCGGCACCAGCACCCTGATCCCGGGCCATCCCCTGTCGGTGCTGGTCATCCCGACCGATGAGGAGATCGTCATCGGCTATGACACCTTGTACCTGGGCCATTTCAAAAAGCCGGTGCCCCAGACCTATCCCTTCGAGCGCTGACCACACACCCTGACCCCATGATAAAAGGATGCCGATCGGCATCCTTTTTTGTTGTTGTTTGGAACGGTCGCGTGTTGGGCTTTGCCCGCAGGTTGTCAGTAGCCCGACCGGCCTCCCCGTGTTTTCCACAGGTGCCAGAGGGGGGCGGCCAGGGTCAGCGACGAATAGGTGCCGGCGACCAGGCCGACGATCATGGGCAGGGCAAACGCCTTGATGGCTTCGATGTTGTGGTAATAGGCAAAGAGATAGACCACAACCATCGCCGAAATGGTGGTGATGCTGGTGTTGAGGGTTCGTATGAAAGACTGGTTCAAGGACAGGTCGATCAGGTCCCCCAGTGACATTTTGTTCTTGTAGATCCGCCTGTTTTCCCGGATGCGGTCATAAATGACGATGGTGTCGTTAATGGAGTAACCCAGGATAGACAAGACCACGGCAATCAAGGTTTCATTAACGGTCAAGCCCAGAACCACGAAGACGAAAAAGGACAAGGCCACATCGTGAAAGAGGGTGATGAGGGCCACAACACCTGCCGACGGTCCCGACATGCTCCTGAAGCGCAGCCACACGTAAAGCACGATCAGGACAGAGGCAACCAAAACAGCCATGATCCCCTTAAGCAGCTGCTCTCGCCCGATAAAGGGGTCCACCAGGCTGGCCTGTTGCTGTTTGAAAGTCTGGTCAGGGAAGGCTTTGGCCAGGGCCTCCTGCAGGGTAATCTGGTCTTCCAGGGGCAAGGACTGGTTGCCGGCCACGCTCACCACCAGGCTGATGTCATCGCTGCCCAGGCTGGTGCTTTGCTGGCAGCTGACCGAAAGCCCGATCGCTTCTTGGATGACAGCCTCTGCCTGGGGCAGGTCAATGGCGCTGTCGTGGCTGTAGATAAGGATGCTGCCACCTTTGAATTGGATGTCCAGCTTGATCCCTGAGAAAAGGGTGAAGGCGATGCCGGTCAAAAGCAGCACCAGGGAAATACTGAAAAACAGCCAGCGCTTCTTAATGAACGGAAACATGTGCTTGTCCCCCTTTCTTGCCATAGAGCCAGGGCTTTTGCAGGGCCTTGAACTGGCTGAGTGACCCGATCATCAGGCGTGAGGCCAGCAGACCGGTCAGCCAGTTGAGGACGACGCCGGCTGTCAGCGAATAGCCAAAGGACAGCATGGAGCCGGAGCCGAAGACCATGAGGGTGATGGAAGCGATCAAGACCGTGACGTTGCCGTCCAGGACCGATGTGAAGGCCCGGGTGAAGCCGTTGGTCAGGGCTGTCTGGATGGAGCAGCCGGTCTGCAGCTCTTCCTTGATGCGCTCAGAGATGATGACATTGGCGTCCACCCCCATGCCAATGGACAAGATAATGCCGGCAATGCCCTGCAAGGTCAGGGTCTGCTGGGGGATGGAAACAGCCAGCAAAATGCCCACCACCTGGCCGGTCAGCGAGAGGCAGGCGGCCAGGCCCGGCAGGCGGTAGTAAAAGAGCATGAAGAGGCAGACCAGGATGAAGGCCACCAGACCGGCCTTGATCATGACAGCCAGGGCATCGCGGCCCATGGTGGGGCTGATGGCACTGCTGCTTGTGGGCTTTAAAGCAAAGGGCAGGGCACCGGCGTTGATCTTTTCAGCCAGGCTGACCGCCGACTGGACATCAAACATGCCGTCAATGTAGGCCCGGTTTCCGGTGATCTGGGTGCGGACGGTGGGTTCAGACAAGACCGTGTCATCCATGTAAATGGAAATGACCTGGCCCACCAGGCGGCCGGTGGCCTCGGTAAACTTGGCGGCACCCGCTTCGCTCAGCTCCAGTTCAACCACTGGCTCATTGGTCTGGGGGTTGATGCCCGCATAGCTTTTGGCCACGTCGTTGCCTTCCAGGATCACCTGGCCGTCAGGGTCCCTGAAATTGAGCCGGGCCATCTCCCCCAGCTCCAGCAGGGCCTCTTCGGGGTTGAAGCTGGCTTCATCCGACCGCCAGGGGAAGCGAACCAAAATCCGCCCGTTGTTTTTGTCAACGGTGATTTCCCGGTCCAGGATTTGCAGGTTGTCCATGCGCAGCTCGATGATGCTTCTGGCCGAATCGATGTCCTCGACCTGAGGCGTGCCTTCGAAGTCAACCGGTTCAAAGACAGCCTCCACACCACCGCGGATATCGATGCCGAAGCGGATGTCCTTGACCCCGTAAAGCGGCGTCAGCTCCTGCTGGCCGGGAATCGGGATCTTGGCACCGGTGATGCTGAGCAAAAGAAAGAGCAAAATGATGCCAACCACGATGAAAAAAGTCGCCGGCCGGGCTTTGACGCCCGTTCTGGCAAAAGATCGTTTGGCCATAGTCCAGTTGCACGTCCTTTCTGTAGCGCTGCCTGGCAAGACATAGCCAGACAACAAACTAATGCATTATTATAGGCCTTCGAGCGGCTGGGCTCAAGCCCCTGTGCCGCCCAAAAAAGAAAACCCGCTGTTGGTCTGGACAGGCCAACAGCGAGTTCTTACCTCAAGGTCACACGCAGTATCGGTTCATCAGCCGCTGACAAAGCGCCGGATGGTCAGGATCTTGCAGCCCCAGGAGCTATACTGGCTGACACTTTGCAGGACCACACGCCCTTTGTTGGATGAGGCATGGATCATCATGCCACCTCCGACATAAATGCCCACATGGGTCAGGGCCGTCCGGCCATCCCGCGGGTGGGCGTCCCAGCCGATGACATCGCCCGGTCTCATGTTGGCATAGGAAACCCCGCTTCCGGCATTGTAATAGCCGCCGGTCGAGCGCGGAACCGAAACCCCGATTTGTCCATAGGCCCAATAGGCCAGTCCTGTGCAGTCAAAGCCGTTTGACGGGCTGTGGCGGGCATGCCGGTAGGGAACGCCCAGGGCCTGGTAGGCCAGTTCCACGATCCGGCCAGCACTGCCGCTGACCGTTGTGCCACCTGATGTCGGTTGACTGCTTGCCCCCTGGTTGCTGCTTGCAGCAGGTGGCCGGTAAGGCGCGGTTTTGGTTAAATGCTCACTGGCCACATAACCCGTCTTACCAGAAGCGGTCTGAACCCGCGACCAGCCGTCGCCGACACCTGTCCGCGTCAGTTTGTCATCTTTTTTGAGTTTGGTCACCACTTCATCGTCTACGGACGGCCCGGAACGCAAGTTCAAGGTGTTGGCTGAGACATAAAGGGTTTCCTGAACCGCTGCGAACACCATGGTTTTGCTGGTGTATTCTGTTTTGACAAAACACAGCTGGTCCTGGTACTTCACCTTGGTCCAGTTGTTGTTCTCACCCAGGCATGTCACCTTGTCACCAAAAGACAGGGTGCCCATGACGGTGGAATCCGTGCTGGGAGCTGCCCGCACGTTAAGCTGGTTGGCTTTGATGTAAAGGGTGTAATCCACCGCTTCAAAGGACATGGTGTTTTGTTTTTGAAAGGGTTCCAAGGCAGGCACATCATCCACATCATCGATGGGGTTGTAACCTTCGGGCATATCAACGATTTCATCGTTGGGATTGAACTCGCCTTCAAAGGTCTCTGCCGTGACCTGCTCCCATTCGGAGCGGGACCGGTTGTGCAGTTCCGGGTCATTCACATAAAACGCATTGGGGTCAATCGAGGGCAGCGGGTCCGCCTGGTCTGATTCAGCCGCTGTCGGTGCGGGTTCTGTCTGGGAGTCGGTTGAACCGACGGTCGTGAGCCCCAGCGGTTGGATCAGCATAACGGTCGACAAGATAAACATCGAGATCAACACGGTGGCCCCAAATCGGTTGCGCCACGGTTGCTTACCAAATTTCAGCATGGTTCCTCCACAAAAAGAATGTGATCAACGCCAGCTGATCCAAGCCCATTATAACCACCCAGGTCCACAGCGTCAAACCCGCTTTATCTGTTCCGTCACAGATGCAGGCGGCGCTTGATCTGCTCAAAGATCGACCGTTTCCGGGCAACGGCCAGAAAGACCACAGCCACAGCTGTACACGGGATCAACGCATAGAGCGACCAGTTCAGCTGGATGGGGCCATGGGCGGCATCCAGGATCAGCTCGATGGCCAAAACCAAAAGGCCGGCTGAAAACAAGGCCAGGGCCGGGATGACAAAGCCCCGAATCAGGCGGCGGTTGACCAAAAACAAGGTGGTGTACAACAACAACGCCGGGGCCATAACCAATGGGACGGCCAGAGGCAGGTACCAGGACAGGTCACCGGATCGCCAGGCGACCAGCAAGAGAAAGAGGAGTAACACAACCACAACCGGCCAAAACAAGCGGTTCAGGGTGCGTTTTCGCAGCCAGTAGTAGGGCACCAACACAAACCACACCAGGCCCAAGGCCCCCATGACATACCAGCTCCAGGTCAGGGTCTGGTCCAGGCTGTAGTTGATGGTGGCACACAAAACCGCTGGAAAAACCAGGGCAATGGTGATCATGGCGCCGATAAAGCGGCGGTTGATCCGTTCGGTGATGGGATCCAATTGGCTGGGATAGGGCCGCGGCGCCTGGTCGTCAAAGGGCTGGACAGGGTTGATGACCTCAACCCCGCACAAGGGACAGTGTTTTTCACTGGGTTCGAGGCGCACGCCACACTGGACACAATAAGACATACTCACCCCTCCTTGGGTTCATCCCAGATGCGGTTGCTTTCGATCTGCACGGGGATGTCCAGTTGAACCAGGTGCCTGAAAAAGGCCCGCTGGGGATCAGTTTCCTGCATGGTCGCTGAAAAATGGATGACCACCTGGTCGCCGGTTGTGATCACTGAACAGTTGACCGGGTTATAGCGAGACGGGCCCAAAATAAATTCCATCCGATCAACGGCGGCTGCCATCTCATCCGACAGCTGGACCTGGCCCAGGTTGGAGACCGTGCTGGTGAAGCGGCTTTCCCCGGCCAGTCGGTAGCCGATGCGCATGGCCATGTTCTTGATAGGCAGGGGCGACAGGCGCAGCAAGAGGCTGTTTTCTGGTGCCACATTGGCGCACATCAGGGCGTTGAGGTATTTTTCATTGATGGTGTAGCGCATGAAGTGGTGGACCAGCTTGAGAATCTCTGAAAAGGTGTAAACCCCGTAGGCCGGTTCAATCCCCGGGTTGGCATAGAGGGCGAAGTTGCGCAGGGTTTGGGTGGGGTAATAGCGGCGGACATTGATGGGAACGGACACCCGGACCGGCTTT
>CAYXIM010000027.1:0-20237 GCA_964465385.1 uncultured Oscillospiraceae bacterium | reverse complement strand
ATCGTTGAGCACACGGACCCGCAAGCGACTGATCGTCTCAAGCCCCGCCCTGCTCCAGGCTGCACCATCCCCGTGGATGTACACCTTGAGATCATCCCGGTCTCCGTAGCGTTCGTAGATGGCTTGAGCAACACGTAGCCAGAACCCTTCAACAGCCTCCTTGTTGCAACTGGTCAGTAAATACCGCGGTGCAGCTGACATCGGTCCTTGCCCACCTTTATGGCCGGCTCATGGATGGCCACAAGCTTGACGATGGTGTTCCTTCCTCCCGTCTGCAAAGCCACATGATCCTCGTCTGCCTGAATGTGGATGATGGGCACGTTTGGCCGTTGGGGCACAGGCCTTCGTCGCTATCTGGTGGATGACCTGATGGGTCTGGTTCGTTCCCCACGAGCGGGTCAAAAAAGGCCTTTGCCGTGTGGCTGGTTTCTTGCAGGCCTTCTGTCAGGCCCTGAGTGAAGCCAATACTTAAAATCTAGCTGATGAATTGGTCTGCAATTTGTTGTATACTATCTATTGAAGAAATCTCCTGTCGTTGGTTTTTTGTGGGTTTAAACTGCTATACAGCTTACCACACAGGAGGTTTCTTCTTTTTCCAACCGAGAATTACTTTACACCAACGACCCAGCTTCCCAGCTGTGCCTTTTTACCAGGCCGTGCTATAATAAAGCGCTCTTCAAGCGCCTTTTAAGGAGCCGCTTGGTCCAAAACCCATCCCTATTAGGGGAATTTAACGGAGGAAAACCATGTCCGATCGATTGCGTCATGAGGTGTCCCGGCGCAGGACCTTTGCCATCATCTCACACCCGGATGCGGGTAAAACCACCCTGACTGAAAAGCTCTTGCTTTACGGTGGTGCCATCCATCTGGCCGGTGCGGTCAAGTCCAGAAAAGCGTCGCGCCATGCCACATCCGACTGGATGGAGATTGAAAAAAAGCGAGGTATCTCGGTCACCTCCTCGGTCATGCAGTTTAAGGCCAACGGCTTTTGCATCAATATTTTGGACACCCCCGGCCATCAGGATTTTTCAGAAGACACCTACCGGACCTTGTGTGCGGCAGATTCGGCCGTCATGCTGATCGACGGGGCCAAGGGGGTCGAAGAACAGACTGTCAAGCTCTTTGAGGTCTGCCGGGCACGCGGCATCCCCATTTTCACCTTTATCAACAAAATGGACCGGGCCTCCCGGGATCCCTTTGACCTGATGGACGAACTGGAGAAGGTGCTGGGCATCCAATCGGTCCCCCTCAACTGGCCTATCGGGACCCACGGTGATTTTTGCGGGGTCTATAACCGCCAAAAGAAACAGGTGGAACTTTTTGATCCCCAGAGACAAGACCACGGTGCCAGCATGGTTCGCGTGCGTGCAAGTGATTTGGACGATCCAGCCCTGGCTTTGAAGATCGGCCAGGCCCACCAGGAGCAGCTGGCAGCTGATATTGACTTGCTGGATCTGGCTGGAGACGCTCTGGATATGGATCGCATCCAGGCCGGCCAGTTGACCCCACTCTTTTTCGGCAGCGCCCTGACCAACTTCGGGGTTGATTTTTTCCTCAACGCCTTTTTAGCCATGGCCCCGCCCCCACCGGCTCGTAACAGCAACGAGGGGCCGGTCCATCCCCAGGAAACAGCCTTCACAGGCTTTGTCTTTAAAATCCAGGCCAACATGAACCCGGACCACCGCGACCGCATGGCCTTCATCCGCATCTGTTCCGGCCGGTTTGAAAAAGGCATGGCGGTTTACAACACCCGCTTGAAACGCGCTGTCCGTCTGGCCCTGCCCCAGCAGCTCATGGCCCAGGAACGCCACACCATCGAACAGGCTTTCCCCGGCGACATCATTGGCGTTTTCGACCCGGGCCTGCTGCAGATCAGTGACACCCTGACCTGTGGGCGGCCGAACCTGGCCTTTGAACCCATCCCCTCTTTTGCACCGGAACACTTCGCACGGGTCAGCCCGGAGCATTCCATGCAACGCAAGGCTTTTTCCAAGGGCAAGGCGCAGCTGGCCCAGGAAGGCGCAATCCAGTGCTACAAGGAAGCGGGCATCGGTATGGAAACGGTCATCGTGGGTGTGGTGGGCCTGCTTCAGCTGGATGTCCTGCGCGAACGGCTCTTGTCTGAGTACCGTGTTGCCATCCGCCAGACCCCCCTGTCCTATCGCTTCGCCCGCTGGCTGCTTCCGGGTGCAGATGGCCAGTTCCCCAACCCCGATGCCCTCAGCCTGACCAGCACCACCCGCTTTGTTTACGATGCAAAAGAAAGGCCCGTCCTGCTCTTCGAATCAGACTGGGCCATCCAGTGGGCGCTTGAACGCAACCAGAAGCTGCGACTGGCGCACATTCAGGATCTCTTATCCTTCTAGCAAGCTGAGGACAGTTTCGCGCATGTCTTCCGGTGCGATCAGCCGTTTGTGGCGAACAGGCTTCTGGGTCAGGCCAGCCAGGCTCTCGGGCACATCCAAGCCGCTTTCCCGGGACAGCTCTTCTAAAAGGGTGTCCAGGCTGCGGCCAGAGGCATAGCCTTTGCCGTAGAGGGCATCGCCCACCGCTTCAGGAAACTTGAAGGGACTGGCCGTCGACACAAAGATGGTTTTGCTCTTGTCCTGGGACCGTTGCACATAGCGGCCATAGACATTGAAGCCCACTGCCGTGTGGGTGTCGATCACATGGTCGTAGCGGTCATAGGCTTCCAAAATGGTTTTGAGTGTCCCCTGGTCATCGGCAAAGCCGCCGACAAAAACAGTTTGCAGGCGGCGAAGCATGGCTGCGTCAATGCGGTAGTGGCCGTTTTGCGCCAGATCCTGCATATAGGCGGCCACCGCCTGGGCATCTCGATCGGTCAGCTCAAACAAGAGGCGTTCCAAGTTGCTGGAAATCAGGATGTCCATGGACGGGGCGTTGGTCTTGTAAAAATCACGCCGGCGGTCGTAGTGGCCGTTACGCATGAAGTCCGACAAGACCTTGTTGCGGTTGGAGGCACAAATGAGCTTGTGGATCGGCAGGCCCATCTGCAGGGCGTACCAGCCGGCCAGGATGTTGCCAAAATTACCGGTGGGCACCACAAAATTGACCGCCTCACCTGCTTCCAGCAGGTTGCTGGCCAAAAGGTCGGCGTAAGCGGAAAAATAATAGACAAGCTGAGGCACCAGCCGCCCCCAATTGATGGAGTTGGCTGAGGTCAGGTAGTAGCCGCGCTGGCGCAACAGGTCGTTGAGTGACTGGTCTAAAAAGAGCGCTTTGACGGCCGATTGGGCATCATCAAAGGTGCCGTGCACCGCCACCACATGGCAGTTATCCCCTTCCTGGGTGACCATCTGCAGCTGTTGCATCTCGCTGATGCCCGCGTGCGGGTAGAAGACAATGGCCTGGGTGCCGGGCACATCCCGAAAGCCTTCCAAGGCCGCTTTGCCCGTATCTCCAGACGTTGCCGTCAGCAGGCACGGCTTCAGGCCGGCTTCGTTTTGCTCCTGAGCCTGGATCAACAGGTGGGGCAAGAGCTGCAGGGCCAGGTCCTTGAAGGCAGCTGACGGCCCGTGCCACAGCTCCAGGATGTGTTCTTGGTCATTGTAGGCATTGAGCTGAACCAGGGGTGCCGGCGCGGGCTTGAAGCGGCTGTCCGCTTCAAAATCGCCGTAGACCAGCTCAATGGCAGCCCGCAGCCGTTCCGGATCAAAATCGGTCAAAAAAAGAGACAAGATGCGAAACGCACGTTGCGGGTAGGTCAGCCGGGCCCATTGCGCCAGGTCTTCCGGGCTGATCTGAGGCAGGGTCTGGGGCACATAAAGGCCCCCGTCCGGCGCCAGACCGGTCTGGATCACCTGTGTCGACAAAAGCGGTTCACTTTGTCCGCGTGTGCTGATGTAATGCATGGTTGCCTCCTGGTTCACTGCCATTAACCCATTTCTTCCAGGCGGTGGGCCGCGCTCCGCGCGATGTCCCGACCACGAAAACGGGTCACAACATACTCATAATAAGGCCGGGCGGCTTGTTTGTCGCCCAGCAGCTGGTAGCAGCGGCCCGTGTAATAGGCGACACCACCACCATAGGATTCAGGGTTTAAGGTATAGGCTTTGAGGTAAAGCGTCAAGGCCTCCTCATAGGCTTCTTGTTTAAAAAAGGGTTCGGCCAGCTGTCGGTAACGGCTGGCAGCCTTGACCGCAATGGGGCCCAGGCTGCGGTTGACCTGGTCCAGCAGCTCTTCAGCCGTCCGGGGTGGCTGGCCAAAGGAGCGGTCTTGTGGCAGTTCTTCGAGCAGGTCCCGCGCCAGCAGCAGGCGGTCTGCCGCTTCAACCAGGTCGCTGTCCAGCAAGGGCAAGGCTTCTTCCACAAGCAAGGCTGCTTCCTCGAAGCGATCAGCCAACAGATCCACACTTGGTGCGGGGCTCGGACTGGGGCTGGGGCTGGGTGCAGCTGTGGGAGACGGCTGGCCGCTCGTGGAAGGCGTGGGGGTGACTGGAGGTGGGGCTGTTTGAGTCGGTTCTGGTGAAGGCGGCTGGCTTGTTTGGGGGGCTGCTTCAAAGGCCTTCCGATAGCTGTCCAATAAGTCCGCCACATCGCCTGGCTGGTCTGCCAACGCTTCCATACGTTCCAAAAGCCAGGTCAGGTGCACCTGCGGATCCTGGCTGGAAGCTTGCTTCCGAGCCGACCGACGCGGCAGCCAGACGGCCAGGGTCACAAGCAGGCCCACCAGCACAAGCAAGGCACCGGCTGGCAGGATCAGGTGCCAGTAATCCGACAGCCGGAAGGGTTCTCGAATCCGGGTTGGGGCCTGCCCTTCCCGGTCACCTTGGCGGATCACCTGCCTGCGTTCCCGGTCACTGGCCAATCGGACAGACCGGCGCCTGACCGGTTCCAGAACCACAGATGCGGGCGTTTGACGCCAACGCCAGCGCCCCGTTGGTGCGGGCGGTGTTTCCGCTGGTTCTTGCTGGACCGATTCGATCAGCTGTTGGCGGGCTTGTTCCGCCGCCACTTGCAGGGCGTTGGGCAGGGCATGTTCCAGGGCCTGATCAATCCAAGTCAGGGCCTCTTGTTCCTGACCGGCCTGGGCCAGACAAAAGCCCAGCATCAGGGATGGCTGGGGAAAGGCCGGGTAAGAGACCGCCAGCTTGCGCAAGGCGATAAAAGCGATGTCCTGGCTGTTTCGATGCCAGTTTCGAATAGCCCGGTTGAAGGTGTCAACCGCTTGTTTCATTTCGCCCGGGTAGGCAAAAGGGGCAACTGAATCGACAGATACCGGTTTAAAGACATTGATCTGTCGCGTCCAGTCCACCATCAGTCCTCCTGTTCGCCATAGATTTGCCGGAACTCACCGACCAGGTAAAGCGAGCCGAAAACACACAGGCAGGCCTTTTTCTCCTGGGCCAGGGCCAGGGCCTTCCGGGCGCCTGCTGGTCGCGTTTCAACTGCAAAGACAGCTTCATTATAGCGGCTTTGCGCCTGGTCTGGCAATGATCGCCAGATGGGGCGCACCCGCTCCAGCAACTGGTCAGCCGGCAGAGCCCGGTGAATATCTGGTGCCACACAAACAAAGGCTTCCGGCCGGTAGCGGCGTTTGCTCAAAACCGCTTGCAGCATGCCATCGACATCTTTATCTGCCAGCATGCCAGCCAGAAAAACAACCGGTTGGCCTGAAAGCAGACGATCCAAGCCATCCCCCAGCGCCTGGCAACTTTGTGGGTTGTGGGCCCCGTCAACCAGGATCAACGGCTTTTGACGGACGCGCTCCATCCTGGCTGGCCAGCGGGTTGCTTGAATCCCGGTCTGGATCTGCTCCTTTGTCGCCAGATTGAGGGCCTGACAGACGCGAATGGCCAGCAAGGCATTCATGGGTTGAAACAAGCCCAGCAGGCTGGTGGTCACGGTCAGGCCGGACACGCGATCAAAAAAGAGCTGGCCATCTAACGAATAGTCCTGCAGGTGATAGTCTTGGGCCAACACACGGGTCAGCGGGGCTTGAAGGGCCTGGCAGCGGGCCTGGATGACCGCAAGGGCCCGCTCCTTTTCAGCGGTGTCATGGGCCAAGGCCAGGGGGTCATAAACAAAAGCAGGGCTTTGGGGCTTGATGATGCCCGCCTTTTCACCGGCAATGGCATCCAGGGTCTTGCCCAGGCGTTCCGTGTGGTCATAACCCAAGGCTGTGATGACACAGGCCAAGGGGTTTTCAATCACATTGGTTGCGTCCAGGCGTCCGCCCAGCCCCGTTTCCAAAACCACCAGGTCACAGGCCTTTTCTTTGAAAAAGACAAACGCCGTTGCGGTCAAAAGCTCAAATTCGGTTGGGTGCTCCCCACCTCGGGCCAGGATGTCGTCGACCACAGACCGGATCCGGGTCATGATGCGGGCGAAGGCCTGGGGCGCGATCTCCCCTTCTGCTTCATGGCTTTGCTTGCGCCTGAAAGCCGCCTGGCCGTCAATGACACTGATGCGTTCGGTGAAACGCTCCAGATAGGGGGAGATGTAACAGCCGACCCGGTGGCCGGCCGCCGATAAAATGGATCGGCAGTAGGCAGCCGTTGACCCCTTGCCGTTTGTGCCGGCGATGTGGATGAAACGCAGGTCCTTTTGCGGGTCGCCCAGGGCGTGCATGAGCTGGCGCATACGGCTTAAATCCAGCTTGATACCGTAGGTTGCGGCTGCAGCCAGATAGGCTCTGGCTTCTTTATAGGTCATTGTTTCCCTGCTTTCTCTCGGGTCTATTAAACACAAACCATTTGCTGAAGAGATAATTTGCGACCATGACCAGAAGCTGGGACAAGAGCTTGCTGATCGACAGCGACCAACGCCAGACAGGCACCGTGCCCTTGAGGCCCAAAAGCTCGTAGAAGAGGAACATGGCCCCGTACTCAAACACCAGGGAGACCAAAAAGCGCGACAAGAAAAACTTGCCCAGTTCTGAAAGCAGTGGTCCCCGTGACCGGAAGACAAACAGGCGGTTGCTGAAAAAGGCAAACACGATGGCGGCCAGGATAGCTGGGAAATTGGACAGCCACCAGCGGTCCGCGCCAAAGAGGCGGCTGAGCCAGGTGAAAACAGCCAGGTTGACCAGGGTGGTCAAGACCCCGGCGATCAGGTAGGCCAGCACCTCCCGGTTAAAGAACCGGGCCAGCAAGGACCGCAAGGACATGCTCAGATCCTCTTGATCGGCGGCGGCGGTTTGAGCGTGTCTTCTGTGTCCTGTCCGTCACGGCTGCCACGTGAACCCTGCCAGATGATCACACCGACCAGAGCCAGACAGACCAGCCCCATGATAGCGGTTGCCAAGGTCCAGGGGTTGGGCGTTCGAACGGGTTCTTCCTCTTCCTCTTCTTCTTCCTCGTCCTCGGGCTCAGGCGCCTCGGTCACCTCCGGTTCGGGCGGGTCATAGGGCAGGAGCAGCTGGTTATCAGGCTGGTAGCGGTAGAAGGCCGCCTGGCCTTGTCCGTCCATCAGGTAAATCAGGTAAACCCCATCGCCGAATCGCTCGGATTTCCAAACCGGCAAAGACACCCCGTCAATGGTCAGGTTGCTGGGAACCCAATCACCCGGAATATCAACCGATGAATCCGGAATCATGACCGTCAGGGTTTGTGCCGGGATGCTGATGGTCAGGTAGGGATAATAGGTCTGCGCGTTTTCATCGTAATAATAGAAGCCGTCGCCGCTTGAATGGCGTACCAGATAAAAGAGTGTCAGGTCGGACCGCATGGCCTTGTAAACTGGAACCATCTGTCCGTTCACCAAGGCGGTCGACCGGTAAAACCCTTCTGGAATGGCAATACCTGCCGGAACCTCCACAATCTGGTAGGTGCCATCCGGCAAGACCACTGTCACAGCCGGCGTGGGCGTCGGTTCGGGTGTCGGAGTGGGCTCTGGTGTGGGGGTGGCCTCCGGTGTCGGCGACGGCGCCGCCCGATTGACCACAATGCTGTAGGTCCGTTGGTTGCCGTTTTCAGCTGTCACAATAATTTTAATGGTGTTGTTGCCGGGGCTCAGGTTGACGACGCCCCCACCTTGGATCTGTGCTTTTTCATGGTTGGCAGCAGCAGACACGGTGATCTGACCGGCCTCCAGCGCAACGGTGTAGTCCTCTTGGCCGGCCGAAAAGGCTGGCGACAGTGTCCCTGGGCTGACGTCCAGGCGTTTGAGCGTGTTGTCACCCGATTTTTCCACCGGTTTTTGAACCGTGACCTTGACGCTGGAAGAAGCAACAGAAGACGCGCCACTGATGTCCTCTTCTGAGGTCTGGAAAGAAGCACTGCCTTCGGCCGTGGCCTTGAAGCTGAGCTGCACCAGCTGGCTGGTGTCACCAGTGGGATCAAATCCACCAACAACAATAATTTTGCCTGGTTGATATTCATCGGTGCCAAAGTTATACGCTTCTCCGGGTACAAGGTTCTTTGTTGCGCTCGACTGATATTCAAATAGTGACGCGTCATAAGATAAAACGAAATCATAGTTTTCAACGGTCATAGACCGGCTGATTCCCACAGTGATGACAACCGTCTGACCGGTCGATGGTGCTGTGGAGCTGGCAGACAAGGCCATGGAAACGCCTTCAGCACGGACGCTTTGCACCAGCAGCGGTGAGCGGACGACCCAGGCCACAAGCCAGATCGTCACCAAAAGTTGCTTTTTTTTCATGAGCCCTCCCCAGTTTTCCTTTGTTCAATGATCTGACGGCGTAAAACATGTCTGAAAATGGCATTCATATCCGAGGAAGTAATCTTGCCATTCCGATCGACATCTGCGGCTTCCAGATGGATGTCTTGCAGGGTATCCCGTCTGAGCACGTGACGGAAGATGGCGTTCATGTCTGAAGAACTGATCTTGCCATCCCCATTGATATCGCCATAGATCAGGACGAAATAGGTTTGTACACTGATGTTATCTTCATCTGACACCAGCGCGACCCGTGTTCCCGTCCCAATGGGGTCCTTGGCCTCCGTGCCGTCTGGCGCAAACAAACGAAGAGAATGACCTTCTGGAACCGTCAGGCATTCTTTGAGGCGGTCCGCTGTAGGCGCTCCAGATGCCGGATCCAGACCAATCAACAGGTCATTTTCAAGACAGAGGTGCTCCGGATCGGGTTCAACGTGAACCAGGCTTTCATCCAGTTCAGGGTTGTCGGGGTCCGGGCGCCTGATGACCGACAGCTGGTAGGTGCGTTTTTTGCCATTTTGGGCGGTGACAACCACATTGAGGGTGTTGGTTCCGACCCTCAGGTTGACCAGGCCGGTTCCAGTCACTTTTGACGTGCCTGCAACCGCTGCTGCTGACAACTGGATAGACGAAACAGATGCATCAACGATGAGGCTGTACGGGCCCGTGTTCGACTGGCTGAATGAAGGAGTCAGGCTTTGATCTTGAACAGACAAGGTCTTCAACCAATTGTTGGGGTTGCCGGTTTTTGCTGGTTTGGGCACCTGGGCCGGCATGTCATCATACAAGGGAATGAGGAAGGTGATAGGCTTATCCAGGTCCCCCATGGAGGCATAGCCGTTGTAGAGCTTGGCGCCTTCGACCGGCGGGGCATAGATGCTGCCCATGTACAGGTGCCAGTAGCGCCGGGTTGATGCGTAAGCCACGTTATATTTTTGCAAGTAAATTGTATTTTGATCAGCGTAATTGCCGCCGGGATTCAAGCTGGCATTGATGTACCGAATCCCGATGTCATAGGCACCGCCGCAAATGGAGCGAAGCGGGGTGTTCCAGGGAATCAAACGCGCCAGGTCATTGGCGGTCAGCGGGAGGTTGGCGTTTCTTTTCTCCCCGTATTTGGCAAACTGAAGCCCGTTCCGAACGTTTCCCAGAGGTGCGGTGCTGGCACTGGCCCCGATGTTGTAAAAATTGTAATGGCCGTCAAATTCAGTTGTAACCGGTAAGTTCCTGGCACGAAGCGCTTCAGAAAAGAGCCCTGAGACCGATGGGCTGTTGTTATTGCCCAGCTCGACCGCTGAACGTGACGCCAGGTGATAAGGATTGACGTTTGAAAAGGCAGCAGCCTCCATAAAGGCCTGTGCGTAGCTCATGGTCACTGCTTTATTGGTGGCTGGGTCGGTATAGGTGAAGCTGTTCTGGCCCATGAACGAATGTTGAAGCACGCCTTCAACCCCTGCCAGGTGGTGTACGGCAGGCTGGAAGTTGAGGGATTCAAACTGGAAAACATCTGGTTCTGTCAGCATGTTTCGTGGGTCCATGTAGTAGGCAATCAGCTCCCGACTGCACATGATCCAGGTGGATCCGTCAAACACAGTCCATTTGTTGGTAGACCAGTTATATGCCTTGGGGTCCAACGATTTCCAGCCATCGTCTTCAGAGTTGTACATGAGGGTTCTTCCCGGCTCATGCATCAGTTCCACAGCATCCCAGAATTTTAAACGGGTTGGAACGGACCTGAAAATCCAGCTGGGGTATTTGGCGTGGAGCTGCCTGAGGGCAGGCCGGTAACTTTCCGGGAATTTTTGTTGGTCCAGCCACGTTTCAAAATCAACATCCGGGTCCGGATCAGGCAGCGTTTCAGGGTCCAAAACAACAAAACCAGCAACGATGTAACCTTCTATGGTTGTGCCATTGCTTTTTTCATAGCGAACCCGATACCAGAGGTTGTCGTAGCCGGTAATCGCTTCGCCCGTCTCACTGGAAAGCACCAGAAGCCGGTGTCCATTTGAAACGGAATCGATGCGTTCGTTGTTTTGGGTCGTAGGCACCGATCTGATGTTAGCCGACGATGACACCCGGACCGTGCCCATCCGGTTGATCTCAGTCTGGGCCCGCACACCTTGTTCCGGCAAAGCAAACGGACCCCACTGAGCCAGGCAGGCCAGAATGATCAGGGCGCTGGCAAGCGGACGCCAGGTTTTACGCATCACATGTTTCAGGCGCTGACCCAAGCCTTCCTCCTTCGAGACGCCTTACGGCGAGATCAAATCAGCCCTAGGATATCACAAAAGTGGGTCGAATGGATTACAAGCAGTTTATTGTTCTGTTATGGGCGGGGCTCAAGGCCTGGGAGCCGGCTCTTGGGGCATGTTCTCAAAAACGGGGATGGCAAAGACAAAAGGCTCTTCAAGCAAGCCCAGCGCTTCCCAATTGGCGCGTATTCGCCGTCCCTCAGCCCAGGCCATCTGGATGTTCTGGGCATACTGGTGCACATAAAGCCCGTCTGCTTCAATCAAATCAAATTTTTGACCGTAAAGGGTATCCTGGCCAATGGCCACATACCGGTTGGCAATCCACAGGGCGCCGCCAACGATAGCCCGTTCGGGGCTGTTCCAGGGCAAAAGCCAGACTTTGTCCTGCTCGGTCAGTTCACCCGCTTGCGCATTCGATCCAAACAGGGCGTATCTGGCACCGTTGATCTGCGCGCCGTTGGGCACCTCAGGGTTGGGGTAGGCACCGATGTTGTAAAAATTAAAGACCCCCTCATAGCCTTCGAGCGTGCCACTTGCCAGCGGTGACTGACCTTTTGTCCCCATTTCCTGGATGATACGGGAGGCCAGGAAAAAGGGGCTGATATCCGCCTTTTGGCCGGCCGCCAGGATTAAACCGGCATAGTCCGGCCCCGCCTGCTTCGGCGCCATGAAGGTGCCTGCTAAAATCTGCTCGATTCCCTGGCGCGTGTGCAGGTGTGGGTTGAAGGTCAATTTTTCAAACTGAAAGAGCTCTTGCGGGTCCAGAAAATTCCTGGGGTCGCCATAATAAGCCACCACCGGGCGGCTGGCCGCTTTCCATCTGCTGCCATCATAAACTGGGCTGTCAGCCTGCACCCAATGATCCGGCACGCTTGAGGCGTCAATCAGGCTTTTGTCCCCCGTGTTCTGAGCATCCAGAAAAGCGGTCCAGTCAAGGCCGGTCTGCTGGGCTTCAAAGTGATAGGCCGGGTGGTGGATATGGGTCCAGAGCAGGTGGTTTTGCCAGCTGGCTGGAAAAGGGTCCAGCATGGCAGACAAGCGGTCTGTGGCTTGGGGCCTGAGCACAGACACAGCATAAAAGCGCTCGGTCTGGTCAAAACCGGTGACCGCCAGGATCAGGGTGTTAAGTGCCGGCTCAAGCGCAACAACAGCTGTATCCGAAAAGGCCTGGCGGTCACCATCCGCGTCCCTTCGGCCCAGGGCAAGCCGGGCGGCACTGCCTTCCATGGCCACCGCCTGGATGGCCAGAAGATCGGTGTCAGCCGGCACCACCAGGGCATACTGGTTTTCCTGGCTGCTGAAGGCCGGGTGAAAAGCAAGCGCTTTTCCATCGGCCGTGGCAAGCGACAACGCACCCAGGCGCGCCTCAGGATCGATCAGGTGGACGGCATCTAACGCCAGCCTGTGGGCCTTGCCCGGTGCCCGACGGACAGTCAGCATCTCATCGCCTTGTGCTGTCACAGCCCACACCTGATCGGGCCGGTCTTTTTCCACGGCTGCCTGTGGGGAAGCCACCAAGGTGTAGGCTGCCTGTGGCGCTGCTTCAATGTGCACGTAAAAGGCTGATTCAGTCGCCTGGGGCCGGTAAAAAAGAGCCCCCGGCTGCTCCGGTGCGGCCCTGGTCTTTGCCTGGTTCTGATCCCAGGCGGTCCACAGGCTGGCTTCAAGTGCGGCATCCGCCTCTACCACAAGCAGGCGAACACTCTGATCCGGGCGCGCAGCCAGGCGGTACCAGCCTGGCCCACGCGCAGGGACCACAGCCTCATCCGCCAGGGTCGTCACAGGCGGAACCGACCACACCGGCAGTTCCAGCCACAGGCCACGTCCATCAGGGCCCAGGCCCCAGACAGCCAGCTGGTGTTGTCCCGGTTCGACCGCATCCGCATCCCAGTTGATCTGATGGTTTTCCTGTCCCGGGTCCAGGACCAGGCGGCTGTGTGTCCGCCCCTCTGACAAGAGGCGGACCGCCGTCTGGCCGCCCTGGCTGCTGGCTTGAAAACCAATGGCAACCTGACCCATGACCTGCGCCCCTGCCGGCGGCAAGGTGCGGTCCAGCGCCAGGCCTGTGATGCGCCCGGTCACCCGATTAGCCCCTTGCCTGGCAGGCCAGCCGGCTGTTTGCAGCTGCTGGTCCAGCATGGCCAGGCGGTCACGTTCAAGCTCCCCGGTCTCTACCTCCTGGTCCGAAAGTGGCCGGTCGTTGATGACAAAAGAAAGGTCTTGTAAAAAACGCCTGTCATCTGTCTGGTGTTTAAGATAAGCCGGCGAAACAAACAAACGGGTTAAGAACGCATGGGGGTCCACCAGGCCAGTTTCCAGTTGCCAGACCCAGCGAGCTCCCTGGCTGGCTTCTGGCAACAGCTGCTGTGCCCGCTGGGCCAGGGGCTGGATTTCAGCCTGGTTGGGGACCTGCGGTTGCCTCTGCGGGCTGGTCAGGGCCCTCACTGATGCGGCCAGCCAGCCACCCAGGAGTAAAAAAAACAGGCCGGCCAAAGCGGCTGCAGCCAGGACAAAGCGGAGGCGGCCCTGCCGGCCACTGCGATCCGCCGGGTCTTGGGCAGCGTCGGTCACGACAGCTGATCCAAGGACAAGGAAAAGGACGGCAGCAGGTGATCCATAAACCAGCGCACCTCCGGCAGCCGGTCGGTCAGATCGTCCAGGAGGCGGGCGATGGATTCCTCGGCCTGCCTGAATTCCTGGTTGCCGGCCTTGGCCTCATCCAGGCACTTGATGTAAGCACACAGGCGGTCAGCAGCCTTGACCAGGTCATGGGCAGCCGCGCGTTCGGGCTGGGACAAGTCAGGAAAGAAGATGGTCCGGTAAGCCGGTTGCATGTCTTCGGGCAACAGTGACAGCAGCTTTTCGGATGCAACGGCCTCAACAGCCTGGTACGCTTCGCGGATCTTGGGGTTGGCGTATTTGACCGGCGTGGGCAAATCCCCTGTCAAGGTCTCCCCGGCGTCATGATACAAGGCCAGCAAGAGGACATCTTCCAGGTCTGGCACCGGCCGGCCGGCCGAAAACCGCGTCTGCCGGATGACCGCCAGGGCGTGGGCCACCATGGCCACCTGCAGCGAGTGCTCCTGGATGTTTTCAGGCTGGGTGTTTCGCATCAGGCCCCAGCGGTTGATGTAGCGCATACGGTGCAGCATGGCCAAAAAATGATACCCCATGGTGTTATCCCCCTTGTGTCTTGCTTAAAACCAGTAGAGCTCTTCAAAGCACCGGGTGGCGTATGAATCTGTCATGCCGGCGATGTAGTCCACCACCTGGGTGGCCCCCAGCGCTTCATCCGGATCATAGCGTTCCTGCATGAACCGGTCGAAGCTGGCCAGGACCCGGTTAGAACGATCGGTGCTCTTTTTGGGCTCCTGGATCCAGGCCAGCAGGGCATCAAAAAGGCCCTCGATGACGTTGTCCACCATGGCTTCATAGCGTTTGATTTTTTCAGACTGGTAAATCAGCGCGTTGTTTTGTTCCAAGAGCTCCTGCATGCTCTCGCCGCAGGCCTGGCTCATAAAAATACCATCTCGGTCCATGCTGTTTTGAATGATGTCGGTCACCAGGGTGTTGATGATCTCGCCGTTGGTTTGGCCCAGGGAAGACTGGATGGTTGTGGGGATGTCCTTAAAATCCAAAATCCCCGCTCGGACGGCATCTTCAATATCCCGGCCCACGTAGGCGATCTTATCGGCGAAACGGACCACGCAGCCCTCCAGGGTGGCCGGGTTGCCGTGGACGCGGGCCGATTGCGGCAAGGCGTGCGGTTCTTTGTCCCGCTGGGGGATCAAGGCGATCTCATCGTAGCGCTCGCCGCAGTGGCAGGCGATGCCATCACGGACCTCAAAAGACAAGTTGAGGCCCCGGCGCCCATGATGCAGGGCCAGGCGATCGATGACGCGCAGGCCGTGCCGTTCATGCTGGAAGGAAGCGGACGGGTCTGTTTTTTTCAGGCAGCGGTCCAGGGTCCGCTCGCCGCTGTGGCCAAAGGGAGCATGCCCGATGTCATGGCCCAGGGCGATGGCCTGGATCAAGTCCGTGTTGAGACCCAGGACCCCGCCGATGGTGTTGGCAATGTAGTTGACCGACAGGACATGTTCCATGCGGGTGCAGATGTGGTCATTCTGGGGGTTGAAAAACACCTGGGTCTTGTGGCGCATGCGCCTGAAATCCATGGAAAAAAGAATACGGCCCACATCCCGTTCAAAGGCGGTGCGAACGGTGCAGGGCGCTTCTTCAAGCAGCCGGCCCTTGCTCTGGCTGCTGCGTGTCGCAAAGGGACTCAGCCCCTTTTCCTGTTCCTCGCGTAAAAGACGCGGTTGTGTGCCTTGAAACATGTCTTTCACCTCACCGGCAGGCCCGCAGCTGATCAGGTCACGTTCAGCTGCATTATAGCACGAAGGGGCAGGCCTGTTGTGCCTGTTGTTTTCAGCATTGACTTTGAGTACAATGGATGCGGATTTAATCCAAGAACCGTTGCCTACCAACGGATATAAGGAGTTTTTGTGGATCTAAAAGATATTTTCGCCCTGATTGGCGGTCTGGCCATGTTCATTTATGGCATGCAGCAAATGGGCGATGCCCTGCAAAAGACAGCCGGCGATAAAATGCGCACCTTCCTGGCCATGATGACCGGGACACCCTTGCGCGGCATCCTGTTTGGCATGCTGGTCACCACCATCTTGCAAAGCTCTTCAGCGACCAGCGTTTTAGTCATTGGGTTCACCGGAGCTGGTCTGATGACCCTCAACCAGGCCATCGGCGTCATCATGGGGGCCAAGATTGGCACCACCATGACAGCCTGGATCGTGGCTGCCAAGATTGACCAGTACGCCTGGGTCTTTGTGGCCCTTGGCTTCTTTGTCATGTTTTTTCTCAAGAAGCCAAAAGTCCGCTACATCGGCCAGCTCATCTTTTCCTTCGGGGCCCTCTTTGTCGGCCTCAACACCATGAGCAACGCCATGAAGCCGCTGACCCAGAGTCAGGCCTTTGTGGATCTGTTGCTGCGCGTCAAAGATTACCCCATCCTGGGTTTTTTTGGTGGTACAGCCATCACCATGCTCATCCAGAGCTCTTCGGTTGCCATCGGGGTTTTGCAGACCCTGGCCAGCACACCGCTGGATGCAGCCGGCACCCCGCTGGTTTCCCTCTACCAGGCCATTCCCATCATGCTGGGCAGCAATGTTGGAACCACAATAACGGCGATTATGGCAGCTATTGGTGCCCCGCGTATATCTAAACGCACAGCCGCCGCCCAGTCCCTTATTAGCATGGTGGGCGCGGTGGTCTTCATGCTGATCCTGGGCCCTTACACCGCCGTGATCGGCCGCTTCTTGAGTTGGATCGGCCAGACGGTCATCCCCGATCTCCTGGTTGGCCCCTATGCCCTGGTCACCCCCATCGCCAGCCACATGCGCGAAAGCATCGCCATCTCCCACACGGTCTTCAACATCGTCAATACTGCACTGTGGCTGCCTTTCACCTGGGTGATTGTCAAGCTCGTCCACCTGATCGTTCCGGGAGAAGATCCAGTCATCGAAAAGAAATTGGTTTACATCGATTACAACGTGGTCAAGAGCCCCGCCATTGCCATCGATCTGGCCGCTCAGGAGCTGGCCCGCATGACTGAGATTGCCAGCCAGATGACCAAGGACAGCCACCACCTCATCACCATCAAGGGCCTCAACGAGGAGATGGAAAAACGTGTCTTCACCAACGAGGACACCCTGGACTACCTGGAAAATGAAATCGTCAAATACCTGTCCAATATCATCTCGGCCACAACCATGACACCGGTTAACTCATCGCGCATTGCCGCCCTCATGCACGCCGCCAATGACATTGAGCGGATCGGCGACTACTGCAGCAACATCACCGATAATTCCATCCAGATGAAGGAGGCCGGTTTGGTCTTTTCCAAGGCAGCCATTGATGACCTTGACCATGCCTTTGAGATTATCGAGGAGATGGTGGCCAACAGCATCGAAGCCCTGCGCACCTCCAACAGAGAGGTGGCCCGGACCATCATCGAGCAGGAGATCTACGTCGACGACCTGGAAATCAAGCTTCGTGAAAGCCACATGCAACGGCTGGACGAAGGCACCTGTAACCCCCAATCGACTGTCATCTTCTTTGAACTGCTGCACACCATCGAGCGCATTTCCGACCACTGCCGAAACATTGCGGAAGCGGTCTCCCGCGGCCAGCACTACCTGGTCCACAACCAGGCCAGCCCCACCCGGCCCGTTCTGCCGGAAAGCTAACCCTCAGTCAGGCACCAGTTGCGAATGGCGGGCCAGCATCCGTTTGCGGCCCGCTTTTTGAAAGTCCACAAGCAAGATGGCATCTCCAGCCACCGGGTCTGCTGTCACGACGGTGCCCGGTCCGAACTTGGGATGGCGCACGCGGTCTCCTGCTTTGAGCGACACCGCGGCCGGATCCGTCTGGGCCGCCTTGGGCTTGCGTGAGAAACGCTCGCGTTCGGCCTGAAAACCGGCTTGCACCGTTCGGCTGGCCTGTAGGCCATCCCCCTCCCGTGAGCCCCCCACTTCTTCCAGGTGTTCCGCAGGAATTTCCCGGGCCAGGCTTGAAACCGGAAAGCGCTGGGTCTGGCCAAAGATCAGACGCGTGCGGGTCGCTGTCAGGTATAATTTCTTGCGGGCCCGGGTCATGGCCACATAGGCCAGGCGCCGTTCCTCTTCGTAATCTTCCCGGTTACCCATGGACCGGTAGCCAGGGAAGAGCCCTTCTTCAACACCGATCAAAAAGACCGTGTCAAACTCCAGGCCCTTGGCGCTGTGAATGGTCATCAGGCGCACCAGGTTGTCTTCTGATTCATCCTGGTCCAGGTCAGAGTAAAGGGCAGCCCGCTCCAAAAAGGCCTCAAGCAGCCCGCTCAAATCTTCCGTGGGCAGCAGGGTTTCTTCGGGGTGGCTGATGGGGTCCACCCATTCGGCCGGCAGGTCCCGGATCTGGCCGTCAAATTCAACCGCGTCGGACAACAGTTCCTGGAGGTTTTCGATCCGATCCACCACGTCTTCCCGTCCCAGTCGGTTTTGCTGATCCAACAGGTCCTGGATCAGGCCGCTTTGCGTTTCAACCCAGTCGATGTACTGGTCCAAACGCCGTTCATTGCGCGCCAGTTCATCCCGCATGTCTGCCATGAGCTGGGCGAACTGCTTGAGCCGGGGCGCAGCCCGCTGCAAGTCGGGGTAGCGGTCTGCCTGGGCACACACGGCTTCCATGGGCAGGCCGTCCCGCAAGGCCAAAGCGGCCAGCGTATCCAGGGTGACCTGGCCGATCCCCCTGCGGGGGGTGTTGATGATACGCGTCAAGGACAGGTCATCTGTGGGTACCAGAACCAGGCGCAGGTAGGCCAGCACATCCTTGATCTCTTTGCGGTCGTAAAACCGCGTGCCCCCGTAGATACGGTAGGGGATGCCTTGTTCGCGCAAGGCCTGTTCCACACTTCTGGACAGGGCGTTGAGGCGGTATAAGACAGCAAAATCACCAAAGTGCTTCTGGCCCAGCCGCGCCACCTGCCGGTTGATTTCACCAGCAATGTAGCGGCCTTCCTCATGCTGGTTGTCAGCCCGGAAGAAGGTCAGCTTGTCGCCATCACCCTGCTCGGTCCACAAGGCCTTGGCTTTGCGGCCGTCGTTGTGAACAATCACCGCGTTAGCCGCCTTGAGGATATGACCGGTGGAACGGTAGTTTTGCTCCAGTTTAATGACACGGCAGGCCTTGAAATCGTGTTCAAAGTTTAAAATGTTCTGGATGTTGGCCCCCCGGAAGCGGTAGATAGACTGGTCATCATCACCCACCACACACAGGTTCTTGTGTTTTTGAGACAAGAGCCGGATGATGGCGTACTGGGCTTCGTTGGTGTCCTGGTACTCATCTACCAGGATGTAGCGAAAGCGCGCCTGGTATTCAGCCAGGATCGCCGGGTAGCTGCGCAGAAGGTGAACCGCCTGGACCAGGATGTCATCAAAATCCATGCAGTTGTTTTGCTTGAGCCGGTCCTGGTAGCAGCGGTAGACAGCTGCCACCCGCTCCTTGTGGTGGTCGCGGCCCGCACGCCGGGCGAAATCGTCGGGATCGATCAGGGCATTTTTGGCCGAACTGATCTGGCTGTGGACGTTCCTGAAGGCAAAAGCCCGGTCATCCAGGTTCAGGTTTTCGATGCATTGCTTGACCAGCTTGTGCTGGTCATCCACATCCAGGATGGCAAAATTGCGCTGGTAGCCCAGGCGGTCGGCAAAACGGCGCAAGATCCGCACCATCATGGCATGGAAGGTGCCGATCCACATGGCTTGGCTGACCGGTCCGATCAGGCGGCCGATGCGCTGTTTCATTTCGTTGGCCGCCTTGTTGGTGAAGGTGATGGCCAGGATGGCAGCGGGCGAAACCCCCTCCTGCTCAACCAGCCAGGCCACCCGGTGGGTGATCACCCGTGTTTTACCAGACCCGGCACCGGCCAGGATCAGCAGCGGCCCATCCAGGTGGCGGACAGCCTCGGCCTGCATGGGGTTGAGGTTTGCCAGCAGCCGGTCTTGTGCGGCCTGGCGGCTGGACGGTTGGGGGTGGTCGTGTTCAAACATGGGGTGCTCCTGTCTCTTGCATGTATGACGCTTGCGCCGGCAGCGACGGCTGGATCGGTTTCAAAACCCTGGGCCGGTCGTAAACAATGGCTTCAGAAGGGTTCTGAAGCCATTGTGGCGGTCTAACCGGTCCATCTGAGCCGGCAGCCGTTAATAAATGGGTTCAATCAGGCCATAATGCCCGTCTTTTCGTTTATAAACCACGCATACCCTGCCGCTTTCTCCATCCAGGTAAACCAGGAAATTGTGGCCGAGCATTTCCATCTGCAAAACGGCCTCCTCTGCATCCATGGGTTCAATCTGGAAGGTTTTATGGCGGATGATGCGGTAGTCATCCTCGGCTTCTTCCGCCTCAGGCACCTGTGTTTTCAGGTATTCCTGCATGTAGGCGTAATCGTGGATTTTCTTTTCAATCTTGGTTTTGTGTTTGCGGATCTGCCCTTCCAGCACATCGATGGCTTCATCCATGGCTGTGAACGCATCGTCTGCCACGCATTCGGCCCGGTAAAAATGCTTGTGGATCTTCAGGGTGACCTCAATGCGTTTTTGGTCTTTTTCGGATTTGACTTTGACAAAAGCCTCTGCCTCATCCCCAAAAAAACGGTTGAACTTGCTCAGCTTGTTTTCAATCCGCCGCCTGAGCTGTTCGCCGACCTTCATTCCCTTACCATTGATCGTAATATTCATGCTGTCCGCTCCCTTCTGGCTTGCGTGTGTTCACGATGCTGGTTTGTGTTTA
>CAYXIM010000026.1:18733-20473 GCA_964465385.1 uncultured Oscillospiraceae bacterium | reverse complement strand
TGAGACCACATTGAAGAGCATCTCGAACAAGGGCATCATGCCGATGGCGGCGATGACCGACAGGGCCCCGCTGGCAGCGGCGGTGCCACTGTTGATGGCGATCTCAGACCAGCCGGCTTTCTGCATGAGGCTGAAGGCAAAGGCAATCAGGCTGTTGGTGCCAGATGTGGCCAGGATGATAAAGGCATAATGGTCCTTTCGCATGATGCCTTTGGCCAGGAGAGCGGCCACCAGGCTGCCTGACAGGGCAACGGCCAGAAACATGGGGTTAAAGGCAGTCATGGGCAAGACCAGCATGGACAGGCCCAAGGTCAGGATCATGGCCGCCCGGAAACCAAAATAGGACGCAAGCAGGACAGCGGCAAAATAAACCGGTGGTGACAAGGGGGCGTAGCGCGTCGTGGTGACCGAGAACAGCAGCGGGATCAGGACAGACAGCAAAAGGGCCGTCAGGTCGCGCGGGGTGGCAATTGCCTTTTTTTCGTAATGGTTCAAATAAAAGCCACTGATCAGCAACACCGGAAGCAAAAGAACCAGAATGCCAACCAGGTGCGTGGTGTCAAAGCGGCCGCTGTCAATCAGATCCAGCTCCTGGAGCAGCTCATAGGTTTGGGCTGTTATCACATCATCCACGGAGACAATCCTGGTGCCTTTTTCGATCATCACCGGGTTGTTTAAGATGCGGTTGTAGGCAGCCTGGCGGGCGTTCTCGGTGGCAGCAGCGTCAAACAGGACGTTGGCTTCCAAGGTTTGTGTCAACAGCCGCTCCACCAGCAGGGCATCCTCCCGGTCGTAGGTGAGCTCGTCTTGCAGGTCTGAGACCTGCTGACGGATCAGGTGTCGCAAGCTTTCTTCATCGACGCGCTCCGACATGATCTGTCGGCTGATAGACCGGGTGTGGTTTTCAATCCGGTCCAGGCGGTCCTCTGAAACACGTGCAAAAAAGAAGGCGTCATCTGGCTGCAAGGTCAGGTTCAGTTCCCGTGTGACCATCAGGACGATGCGTTCTGCCAGCTTTTCGCGGTCCACCAGCTGCAGCGGTGGCCTGCTGATGTTGGGTTCAAGCGGTTCATTTGTTTCCAGTTCACCCGTTTGCCCACTGCTCTCCCCTGCTTCAGGGTCTCTTGGCACGGGGGTGGGGCTGATCAGGGGCGGGTCAGCCCGCTCCTGGCGCACCAGGGCGAAGAGCTGTTCCTGCCTGTCAGCCACACGCAAGACAACGTCCTCGGAACGCAAGGTGATTTCAGCCACCTCGGCCCAGGCCCGCAGGGCCCGTCGTTCCGTTTCGGCCTTGTCGCGGATGCTGCGCGTTGCCACAATGTCATAGGAGCTGACATCACCTGGCCGGAGCAGGTATTTTTCCGGTATGGAACCGGTGTAAACAGCTGCCAGGGCCAGGGCGGTCAGGCCAAGGGCCGCCAGGGCCATGAACATTTTTCGCAGGCCTGCCCTTTTCTTCATGGCTTACCACCTTTCCCTTCTCCCTGCTCGTAAGCCCGGATAATGCGCTGAACCAGGGCGTTTCGCACCACGTCACGCTGGGTCAGGGTCACAAATGCAATGCCCTCAACCCCTTGTAAAATACGCCGTGCCTCAATCAGGCCGGACTTCTTTTCAAAGGGCAGGTCGATCTGTGTGATGTCACCGTTAACCACCGCCTTGGACTGGTGGCCCAGCCGGGTCAGAAACATTTTCATCTGTTCCGGGGTGGTGTTTTGCGCCTCATCCAGAATGATAAAT
>CAYXIM010000026.1:0-18675 GCA_964465385.1 uncultured Oscillospiraceae bacterium | reverse complement strand
GGGTAAAAAGCCCAGTTTTTCACCGGCTTCGACGGCCGGTCGTGTCAGGATGATGCGGCCGACCTGACGTGCCCGGAACGCATTGACAGCCATGGCCACAGCCAGAAAAGTCTTGCCGGTTCCGGCAGGACCGATGGAGAAGGTGATATCGTTTTTGGCAATGGCTTCAACAAAGGTTTTCTGGCCCAGGGTCTTGCTGTGGATGGGCCGCCCCTTGGCAGTCACACAGATGCTGTCTGGCGAATAGCCGCGCACCTGCTCCAGCTGGCCTTCCCGGGCCAAATCGCTCAGGTAGGTGACCAGCTGCAAGGAGATTGGATGCCCCTGGCGGTTCAGGTCAAGGAGCCGTTCACAGACGGCGGCGGCCTGATGGACCTGCTCAGGCTCACCGGAAATAACCAGACCGGTCTGCGTGACGTCACAGGTCACGTTCAAAAAACGGCCGATCACCTCCAGGTGTTCGTTAAAGCTGCCAAAAACAGCCACAGCCGCTTGCGTATGATCGACGTCTATTCTCAGCTCCACACACGGTCCTCCTTACGGGGTCTTGGGCATCAGCAGATCAATTTTATAGGCGATGCTGTCCTCGCTCAAGGCGGGGATGGTCAGTTCAGGAACCGGAATGGCCTGAATCTTATACTGTTCACTCTGGATGAGGCTGTCGGCCAGGATGGCCCGTTTGACCGTTTCCAGGTAGTCCAGGATGGACAGTTCGTTTTTGGGGTCGACAATGCTTTTGATCTCGAACGGTTCCAGCCGGCTGTAGCTGTTGCCGTTGATGACGATCATGGATCCGCTGCTTCTGATTTCTGATGTGGCCACCAGCCGTTCATCATTGATGGCAATGGCCTGGGCGCCCAGGTTTCTGAGTTCATTGACATATTGGCGAATCACACTGTCCCGGATCTCAATGCCTTCACCACAGGACAAGGTGATCATGATGCCGTAATTGGTCACTTCCCGCAAACCAGCAAAAAGCGCCGCCCGCTCTTTTTCACGGACAATCACATCAATCTGGGCGCTTTCTGAAGCCTTGTCGTCTTCCAGAAGCTGCACATAGGAATAAAGCTCCGCATTGCGTTCGGCCAGGTCGTTGTTTTTGTTGATGGTATCGATCAGTTTGGCCTGCAATTCCGCCACATGCTCTTCACGCGACGTGCTCAGGTTGACGTTTTTCATTTGCAGGGCAATCAAAACGCCCAGCAAAACACAGACGACCGTCAGGGCAATGTTTCTCATGACCGCAAGTTTCATGGTGTGTCTCCCTCCAGTAACGAGATATAGCGTTGAAATTGATCGGCTTGGGCAAAGGGCGGCAAGGTCACCTGATCCTGGCTGTTGACCATGACCACCAAGCCAATTTCAGACGCTTTTCGGGCGTTGAGCATCTCATCTTGCTCGATGACCTCTTTCAAGGCCTTGGGATCACCGATGGCTTCAATGACAAAAGGTGGCAGCATCCGTTCCTGGTTGCAGCGGATGGTCGAACCGATGCAAATGACAGATGACACCTGGGTGATCCGGATCTTGTTGACACTCAAGGCGGCCGCTCCCGCGTTGCGCAGCAAGTCCAGGACATGCCGGATATCTCCATCATGGACAATCGAGGCGTCAGAGTCTATCAGAATATCATAATCCGGCTTATCGCTCAAGACCACCTGCACACCCGGTCCACTGACTTCGGTGAAACCGGCCAGGACGCGAACCAGCTGCAGCTCCTGGAGCAACCCGGCCTGCCCCTGATCGATCAACAAGGCCTCGATGACAGCCGTGCGTCGCGCGTTGAGGTCCAGGTTTTCCGCTTGCAGACGTTCAGAGCGCTCCTCCTGCTCCTTGATCTGCTCTTCCAGTTTCCGGTATTGGTAAATAGAATCGTTGCGCAGGCGGTCGGCACGGACAGCAGTCACATGGTTGGTGACAATCATGCCAAACAGCAAAAATATGATAAAAAGCAAGAGTTGCTGCAAGCCTTGTTTTCGTTTGGATGGCTCGGTGGGTCGCATCATAACAAGAGGTCCATCGCTTCCTGAAAACCGGGTGGCAACGGACAGGTAACCGTCAGCTGCTCTCCGCTGACCGGATGCTTCAAAGACAGCAGGCTGGCATGGAGCATCTGGCCCATATACCCATAGGACGGCCAGCCCCTGGCATAGAGGGGGTCACCAACCACAGGGTGGCCGATGTAATGCATGTGGACGCGGATTTGGTGCGTGCGTCCTGTGACCAAGGTCACCTGCAGCAAACTGGCCCGGTCCGATACCTGCAGACGTTCAAAGGTGGTTAACGACGGTTTGCCGCTGGCCACCACCGCCATGCGCTGGCGATGACCCGGGTCACGACCGATCGGGGCTTCAATGGTTCCTGACTTGGCGGTGACGGTGCCGTGCACCAGGGCCTGGTAGACACGCGTCATTTCATGGCGGCGGATTTTTTGAGCCATGGCCTGATGGACCCGGTTGTCCTTAACCGCCAGGATCAGGCCGGATGTTTCCTTGTCCAGGCGGTGGACGATGCCCGGCCGAACACCCCCGTTGATATCAGACAGCTTGGCCGAGTGGGCCAACAAGGCGTTGACCAGGGTCTGGTCCCGGTGACCCGGCGCCGGATGGACCACCATGCCGGCAGGCTTGTTGACAATGATCAAGGCATCATCTTCATAGACCACATCCAGCGCAATCGCCTGCGCTTCAAGGTGACTGGCTTCCTCGGGCGGCAGGTGGATGACAACATGGGCCCCTTCCTGCGTTTTCCAGGAGGGCTTGACCACCTGTTGGTCCACCCGAATATGACCTTCGTCAAACAGCTTGTGAAGGGCGGATCGGGAAAAATCCGTCAAGCGGTCGGTCAGGTAGCGGTCCAGCCGCAGGCCTGCTTGTGTGATGATCAATTCTTTTTTCATGCCGCTCCTTTAGCGTTTGTGTCAGGACCATCCCTTGGGCATGAGGGTGTCCATGAGAGGTGGATCCAGCATCACAAAAAGGCCCAGAAGAATTGTCCCACATACAATGAGTGTATCAGCTAGGTTAAAGGTTGGAAAGACATAGCTGCCAAAGTGAAAATCCAGATAATCGGTCACGGCGCCATAGCGGATCCGGTCGATCAGGTTTCCGATGCTGCCGGCAATGATCAGCGACAGGCACAGGCGCATCTTCATCGCGGGGCTGCGGACCAGTAAAATAACCAGTCCGGCCGTCAAGATAAACGAGACGACCGTTAGAACAGCCAGCCCCCAGGAAACATTTGCCAGAAAACTCCAGGCGGCCCCGGTGTTTTCACGCCGGGTCAGGTAAAAAAACCGATCGATAACCGGTATTTGCTGGGACAGGGACAACTTCGACCGTATCAGTCCCTTGATCCACTGATCCAAGACGCTTAACGCACTGATCACGATGATCCAGACCATTTCCACAACTCCTCTATACCTTGATAAGGGTGGTAGCGGTTGCCGCTCACCTGCCCCCTGATGCGATCACTGTATACCACGCCCATGAACGGCAGGCCGATAAAGGCCCAGGCCGACTGGTCCATGTCTTGTGCCAGCGCCTGCAGCCAGGCCTGGTTGACGGCCATGGCCTGGTCGATGCGGTTGCCTTCAAAAGGCGACAGGCGATCCGGCTGCCCGCCTGGCAGGTCATCCTCGTCCGCTACCAGATCCGCAGGCAGGTCAAGGGTGTCGCAGGTCAGACACCAGGCCGGCCTGGGCTGGATAACAGGAAAACCCGGAACCGGCCACGGCGGTAAAAAAACCGACAACAGCGCCAGGTCATACTGGCGGTTGCCAACTGCTTCAACAAAATCCGCCTGGTCCAGAAAAGTTGGCTCACAAGCCAGGCCGCGTGCTTGAAAGAAACGGGCCAGCTGCTGGGCCAGCTCCAGCCGGCGGGGGTCGTTTTGCGGCGCAAGCAGCCGCAGGGTGTTGCTTTCATCGAAATACACCTGAGGGCAGGGGCTGTCGGCTGCTGGCGGCCTGTCAAAGAGGCTGCCGGTTGTCACACCCAGCCAGGTCGGCTCAGCCCAGCCGTCCAGCGCCCCTTCCTGTTGAAAGGCTTGCACCAGAGCCTTGAGGACACAGCGTTTGTCCGGATCTGAAAAGACATCAGCAGGTCCTGCTGCCAGGGCCAGCAGGAGGGCTTCCGGTCCGGTCCAGCGGTCCATACGCAGGCTGCTTCTGACCGTGTAACCGTGCAGGTCCAGGGTGTCCAGCAAGACCAGGTCCAGGTCATCTCCTTCGAAAGCCTGCATGGCCCGTGCCTGGTCTGGGTAGGCTTTGAGAACCAGAGGCGGCCGGTCCTTGGGCGCCAAAGCCCAGGTCAGCACGGTCCCCTCAACTTCATCGAACCGATCTATGGCGTACAGGCCGTTGCCTTTTCGGATGGCCATGGGTTCAACCTGCAGGTCCGTTTCGGCCAGGATGGGAAAGACCAGGGCATAAGCCAGCCAGGGGTCGTTGTGGGAAACCTGCAGGTGAACCACCTGCTGCCCCACCGCCCGGGCCTGCACAAGGCTTTCCAGGCCTTGCCGCCAGGGGCTGTCGTTATCCCGGTCCAGCAACCAGTTGATGACAGCTGCCACATCAGCCGCCGTGACGGGGCTGTTGTCGTGGAAGCGGGCTTCATTCAATACCACCACCACCGTCTGCCCGTCAGGCATGAAGGTGATGTTTCGCGCCAGATCCGGCAGCAGCTGGTCTGTTTCTGAAACGGAAAACAAGCTGCGGTAGACCAGGCGATAGGCCGCCTGTGCCGCCCGGGAGGAAGCTGTCAAGGGGTTGAGTGTCTGTGGCTGGGGCCACCACAGGCGGATGGGGTTTTGCAACTGTTCTGCCTGCGGGCCTGTCTGCACCGGTTCCTGAGGGGCGGCTGGCTGGGTGGGTTGCAGCAGGTGGGGCGTTTGCGCTGGCGGCTGGCAGGCGGTCAACCCCAGCAACAAAGCCAATAGCAGCAGGCCGGTGCGAAAAAAAGGGCGCACAGGGTCATTCCTCAAGGCGCAGGCGCCTGATGGATCGGGCCTGACCGGTCGCTGGGTCTGCCTCGACGATCACGCCGCAAAGCGCACAGGGGCCCGTGGCCAGCTGATAGCGTGAGGGCAGCTGGTCGATCAGTCGCCGCAGGGAACTGTCCAGGTCCATGCCGATCACCCCGTTGGTGGGTCCGGTCATGCCAACATCCGTGATGTAGGCAGTTTTTTGGGGCAGCAGGCGTTCATCGGCTGTCTGGACGTGGGTGTGGGTGCCCAGGACAGCGGTGGCCCGCCCGTCCAGGTACCAGCCCATGGCCACCTTTTCAGACGTGGCCTCGGCATGAAAATCCACCAGCACCAGGCCATTGGGGTGCTGCCTGCGAAAGGCGTCGATCTGTCGATCGGCTTCGCGGAAGGGGTCTTCGATCATGCGCATGAAAATCCGCCCCAGCAGGTTAAGCACCAGCAGGGGCACGCCCTTGACCCAAAAAACCACCGAACCCTGACCGGGCCAAGCCGGCGGTCCATTGGCTGGCCGCACCACAAAGGGGAGCTGGTCGATGTGTGCCAGCAGGTCCTGGCGTGCCCAGGTGTGGTTGCCCAGGGTCAAGACATCCACGCCGCAGGCGTGGATTTGCCGGGCTACTTTTTCGGTCAGGCCCATACCGGCTGCTGCGTTTTCAGCGTTGGCCACGCAAACGTCAATGGCTTCGCGTTGTTTAAGCGCTGGTAACACGTCTTTGAGCAGTTCCCTGCCGCCGGTGCCGACCACGTCGCCGATGAATAATAGCTTCAACGTGTTTCCTCCTGTTTCTTGAAGCCATTCTATCATACTCCAAGACCCGTTCAAACAAAGGCGGCCGGTTCATACTGAACCGGCCGCCTGCAGGATGCTTTTTCAAGGATGACAGGTGTTGCTACTTAGCATATTCTGTGACTCTGTTCTCCCGGATGATGTGTACTTTGATCTGTCCGGGGTAATCCAGCTCCTCCTCAATCCGTTTGCAGATTTCACGTGCCTTCAAGTTCATTTCATCGTCACGAACCTTTTCCGGGCTGACCATGACACGAATCTCACGGCCGGCCTGAATAGCATATGATTTTTCCACGCCCGGGAAGGACAGGGCAATTTCTTCAAGCTTCTGGATGCGCTTGATGTAGGTTTCCAGGTTTTCCCGACGGGCACCCGGCCGGGCGGCCGAGATGGCATCTGCTGCAGCAACCAGCACCGCCAGAGGCGTCTGGGCTTCAACATCACCGTGGTGAGATTCAATGGCGTTCACCACGACGGGGTTTTCCTGATACTTGCGGGCGATGTCCGCCCCGATTGAAATATGGGAGCCTTCCAGTTCGAAGTCGGCAGCTTTGCCGATGTCGTGCAAGAGGCCGGCCCGCTTGGCCGTCATCACATCAAGTCCGAGTTCAGCGGCCATCATGCCGGTCAGCCAGCAAACCTCAATGGAATGTTGCAGGACGTTTTGTCCATAACTTGTCCGGTATTTTAAACGGCCGAGCATTCTGACAATTTCCGGGTGCAAGCCCATGATGCCAGTGTCAAAGACGGCACGGTCACCTTCTTGTTTGATGGTTTGCTCCACTTCTTTTTTGGCTTTCCCCACCATTTCCTCAATACGCGCCGGGTGGATGCGCCCGTCCACAATCAATTTTTCGAGGGCAAGCCGGGCGATTTCACGCCGTATCGGATCAAAGCTCGACAAGATGACTGCTTCCGGGGTGTCATCGATGATCAGGTCCACACCCGTTAAAGTTTCAATGGTCCGGATGTTGCGGCCTTCTCGACCGATGATCCGTCCTTTCATCTCATCGTTTGGCAAGGTCACAACCGAGACCGTCACTTCTGAGACATAATCGGACGCATATCTTTGGATGGTGCTGACCACGATTTCCTTGGCTTTTTGTTCTGCCGTTTCCTTGGTTTCCTCTTCCATCTGACGCAGCATGGCCGCCATGTCATGCCGGTATTCCTGCTGTGCCTGGTCGAGCACCTGTTGGCGCGCTTCCTGGACCGTCAGGTTGGAAATGCGTTCCAGTTCAAACACTTTTTGTTTTTCAAGCTCCTGGGTTCGTTCTTCCAAGGTCTTCACTTCTGTGACACGAACATCAAGGGCTTCTTCTTTTTGTTCCAGGTTTTCCAGTTTTCGTTCTAATGATTCTTCTTTTTGTTCCAGACGGTTCCGGTCACGCTGTAATTCCTGGCGTTTTTCCCGGACGTCCTTTTCAAGCTCCAGCCTGGACTTGTGAATTTCTTCTTTTGCTTGCAATAGGAGCTCGCGCTTTCTGTTCTCGCCCGTTTTCTGGGCCTCTCCGATCATCTCCCCGGCTTCTTCTTCCGCCTTCTCAGCTGCTGCCTTCATGGCTTTCGTTTTCTTACTGAAACCGAGGTGATAATATGCGACCGTTCCGGCTACAGCCAGAACCACTCCCACTACCAGGCCAATGAGCACATCTAGCCAGTTAATGGCAATCACCTCCACGATTCATTTGTCAAGATTCAAGATAGCTCCTGTATCTATGAAACATAAGCATTATTCTTATCATATAGAAAGACACCGTACCCTGTCAATGAAAATCGGCCGTTCCCGCGTGGGAACGGCCGACCCGGATGGGTGCGTTTCGGCGGCTTCGCAACCCTTATCCTTCAGGTGGCAAAACACTGTCCGGGTAACATTCGCGTTTCTGGTAGTGGGTGTGCAGCAGGTCATGGGCCAGCTGGCTGTTGGGTTCACCCAAAAACTCGTCATAGAGGCGTTCAAGGTCTGCATTCTTATGTGATTTGCGTTCAGGCATCAAGGTGTCCTCAACATAGAGGGCCTTGGCACGCTCAGCACGCAGGTCCATGCCCATGAGGGTTTGCGCGTCCACCTGAGGCTGGCCACCGCCGCAGACACACCCGCCCGAACAACCCATGATCTCGATGAAGTGGTAGTCAGGGGCTGTTCCTGCACGGATGGCATCCAGCAGCTTTCGGGCAGCGCCGGTGCTGTGGGCCACGGCCACACGCAAGGTGTGCGAGCCGATGGTCAGTTCAGCTTCCTTGATCTCGGCGTCCACGCCCCGCACATCCTGGAACTCAAAATCGGGCAGGTCTTCGCCACCCAGCAGGTCGCTGACAGTACGCAAGGCGGCTTCCATGACCCCGCCGGTGGCCCCGAAAATGACCGCGGCACCTGTGTATTCACCAATCAGGTCCTGGTCAGGCCCTTCATCGGGCAGGCGGTTGAAATCGATGCCGGCCTGCTTGATCATGCGGGCGATTTCACGGGTGGTCAAAACCGCATCCACGTCACGCACGCCCAGGCTGGGGTTGTACATCTCATCACGCGTGGCCTCGGTTTTCTTGGAGGTGCAGGGCATGATGGAAACAACGAAGATGTCCTTGGGATCGATGCCTTTCTTCTGGGCATAGTAAGACTTGATGATGGCCCCTTCCATCTGGTGGGGGGATTTACAGGTGGACAGGTTGTCCAAAAAATCTGGGTAGTAGAATTCAGCAAAGCGGATCCAGCCAGGCGAGCAGGAGGTGATCATGGGCAAGGTGCCGCCTGTTTCAATCCGGTTGAGCAGTTCTGTCCCTTCTTCCAGGATGGTCAGGTCCGCCCCGAAGTTGGTGTCATAAATTTTGTCAAAACCCAACCGGCGCAAGGCGGCAAACATTTTTCCAGTCACCCGGGTGCCAATGGGGTTGCCAAAGCTTTCACCCAACGCCGCACGAACGGCTGGTGCCACTTGGACCACCACGTGCTTGTCCGGGTTGGTCAGAGCCGCCCAGACCCGCTCGTCATCCTCTTTTTCGTGGAGGGCGCCAACCGGGCAGGCAATGATGCACTGGCCGCAATAGATGCAGGGTGCGTCCGCCATGCTGATGTCATAGGCTGGGCCCACCGTTGTGTTGAAGCCGCGGTTGAGGAAGGACAAGACGCCGACTTCCTGCTGGTTGCAGGCGGCCACACAGCGGCCGCAGACGATGCATTTGCTGGTGTCCCGGACCATGGAGTCCGACAGGTCATCGTAACGGCTGGGGCTCTTCTCCCCGTCAAAGGGAATGTCTCGGATACCGTACACCTCACTGAGCTCTTGCAGCTCACAGTTGCCGCTGCGGATACAGGACAGGCATTCGCGGTTGTGGTCGGACAAAATCAGCTCCAGTGTCGAACGCCTGGTCTCACGGACCCGGGCCGTCTGGGTTTCAACGACCATGCCATCGGTCACCGGCGTCACGCAGGCCGCTGCCAGGCTGCGGCCGCCAACGACCTCAACCAGGCAGACGCGGCAGGCTCCCACTTCGTTCATGTCCTTGAGAAAGCACAAGGTGGGGATTTTGATGCCGGCATCACGGGCTGCCTCCAGAATCGTATAGCGATCCGGGACATCAAGCTGAATGCCATCTATGGTTACACGTACGTTATTCAAAGTCGGTCACGCTCCTTTTCAACGGTCACTGCTTGATAACAGCCTTAAATTTGCAGGCATCCATACAGGCGCCGCACTTGATGCAGCCGCTGGTGTCAATGACATACGGTTCTTTGCCCAGGACACCGCTGATGCAGTCGGTCGGGCAGCGTTTGGCGCACAGGCCGCACATTTTACACAGGTCTGCGATGATGAAGTACTGGGTCAGGCCCTTGCAGACGCCACAGCGGCAGCGCTTGTCCACCACATGTTCTTCGTATTCCTCACGGAAACGTTTAAGGGTTGACAAGACCGGGTTGGGTGCTGTCTGGCCCAGGCCGCACAAGGAGCCTTCCCGGATGCCCACAGCCACACGTTCCAGGTCATCGATATCAGACAGGCTGCCTTCACCGTCCGTGATGCGCTCCAGGATTTCCAGCATCCGACGTGTGCCAATCCGGCAGGGGGCACATTTACCGCAGGATTCTTCAACCGTGAACTCCAGGAAGAACTTGGCGATGTCCACCATGCAGGTGTCTTCATCCATGACGATCATGCCGCCAGAGCCCATCATGGAGCCGGCGTCGATCAAGTTGTCATAGTCAATGGGTGTGTCCAGAAAGTCGGCCGGCAGGCAGCCGCCTGAAGGACCACCGGTCTGGACGGCTTTAAATTCTTTGTTGTCAGGAATGCCGCCGCCGATGTCGTAGACCACTTCGCGCAGGGTCGTGCCCATGGGGATTTCGATCAGGCCGACGTTGTTGATTTTCCCGCCCAGGGCGAACACCTTGGTGCCTTTGCTGCGCGCGGTGCCATAGGCGGAAAACCAGTCATCGCCTTTGAGAAAAATGGCCGGGATATTGGCATAGGTCTCCACGTTGTTGAGCAGAGTGGGTTGGTCAAACAGGCCCTTGACTGCCGGGAAAGGCGGCCTGGGCGTGGGGTTGCCCCGTTTGCCTTCGATCGAGCGCAGCAAGGCGGTCTCTTCGCCACAGACGAAAGCGCCGGCACCCAGGCGGATGTCGATGTCAAAAGACAGGCCGCTGCCCAAAATATCGTCTCCCAACAAGCCATAGGCCCGGGCATCCTCAATGGCCTTGCGTAAACGCGCAATGGCGATGGGGTATTCAGCCCGGACGTAGACATAGCCCTGGGTGGCACCGACGGCATAGCCGGCGATGATCATGGCTTCAATCAAGCTGTGCGGATCCCCTTCCAGCACCGACCGGTCCATGAACGCGCCCGGGTCGCCTTCGTCCGCGTTGCAGCATACATATTTCTGCTGATCTGGCTGGTTGGCGGTAAACTCCCACTTCAAGCCCGTTGGGAATCCGCCGCCGCCACGCCCGCGCAAACCGGAACGTTTGACCGCTTCAATGACATCTGCCGGAGACAGCTCTTCTTTGAAGATCTTGGACAAGCCGGCGTAGCCATCGTGGGCGATGTAATCGTCAATGGATTCCGGGTTGATGACGCCACAGTTGCGAAGGGCGATGCGCAGTTGTTTGGCGAAGTAAGGTGACGCTTCCGCACTGAACTTCTGTCCGCCTGAGCCGGCGCTTTGCACCGTCATCAGCCGCTCCACGTAGGCCCCTTTGATCAGGTGCTCAGTGACCAGCTCTTGCAGGTCCTTGGGTTGCACCCGGTAATAGGTCACCCCTTCCGGATAGACCACCAAAACCGGCCCGTCATCACACAAGCCGAAGCAATCCGTTTTGACCACTTTGACTTCTTGTGTCAGCCCGTGCTTTTTAAGCAGTTTTTCCAATGTTTCAATCAGCAGAGGCGACCCTGCCTCGGTGCAGTTTTCGCCACTGCAGATCAGCACATGGGTTCGATACAAAGCCATGAATTACTCCTCCTTGTAGCTTGCCAGAATGCCCGGCACATCATCCGGCGAGAGGTTACCGTAAACGTTTTCGTTGATCATCATAACAGGGGCCAGGCCGCAAGCGCCCACGCACCGGCAGGCATGGATGGAAAACTTGCCATCAGGCGTGCATTCTCCGGTTTCAATGCCCAGTTCTGCTGACACCTGGTCCAGCACCGCCTGGGCGCCTTTGACATAACAGGCTGTGCCCATGCACACGCTGATCTGGTAGTCCCCTTTGGGGGTTAACGAGAAGAAGGAATAAAAGGTAATCACACCGTAAACTTCAGCAACGGACAAGTCCAGTGCATCAGCGACCAGGCGTTGGACCTCGAGCGGCAAATAGCCGTAAACCGCCTGAGCTTCCTGCAGAAGCTGCATGAGGGCTTTTCGTCCCTGTCCGCGGTATTTGTCGATGACCTCGCCAAGCTTGATCATTTTTTCTTCTTGAGTCAGTTTCGTTATCGTAGCCATCTTGAGACTCACCTCCCGATAGCTAACATTACCATTGATCATGTGACCTGACAATTCACGTTTTCGCAAAAAAAAAACCCGTTTCGTGCAGATAATCCGGTCATCCGCTATAATAAGGTCATTTCGAGGCAGGTGAAGCAAGGTCATGGAACTAACCGTACGGGTCTCAGCCACCCATGAAGGCCGCCGGGCCGTCGATGTGCTGGTCGCGCAAGCGGGCATGTCGCGTTTTTTGGCCAAAAAAATACGCCTTTACGGCGAGTTGCTGTGTAACGGCAGCCCCCATCGGATGATCGATCCGGTCAAGGCACAAGATGTCCTGGTGGCCCGTCTGGCCACTCAGCCGGAGCTGTCTCCCCTGGTGGCGGGTCAAGGCCTGGACATCCGTTACCAGGACCGCTGGTTGCTGGCTGTTTCAAAACCAGCCGGCCTGTTGACCCACCCGTCCCGGCACGGCGAGCTGGCCGTGACCAGTCTCTTGTCCGATCAACCCCTGCACCCCATCAACCGCCTGGACCGGGATACCTCGGGCCTCGTTTTAATTGGGCTTAACGGCCACGCCCACCATGTGGTGACCACCCGCCCCCAGCGCAAAAGCTACCTGGCCATCGTCCACGGCAGCTTACCGGCCCCGAGCGGCTTAATCAGCGCGCCCATTTGCCGAGACCCGCAAAGCCTGATCAAGCGGCGCATACACCCTTGCGGGGCCCCGGCCAAAACCCGCTGGCAGCTTCTGGGCAACAATAACGAGCTGGGCCTTTCCCTGGTCCGCTTTGAGCTCCTGACAGGGCGCACCCACCAGATCAGGCTGCATGCCCAGGTTTGCGGCTGCCCCCTGGTTGGAGAAAGCCTGTACACAGCGCAAGCGCCGCGGCCCATCGACCAGCTGGCCGGCCGCCAAATGCTGCACGCCGACCGCCTGACCTTTGTTCATCCCCAGCGTCTGGAAGAAATGACCTGTTCAGCACCCCTGCCCGATGATTTTAAAGCCGTTTTGAAAGCGGCTCACCTGATGCGCTTCCTGACCGCCTCCGCCTGATCTCTCAGCTGGCCGGCCAGGCTTCGAGCTGTCTGATCCCCTACCCCACCCGACAAAAGGCGAGCCAGTTCGCGAGACCGCCCATCTTCAGAAAGCCGGGTCAGCCCGGTCCGCGTCCGGCCCGACCGGACCTCTTTTTCAATCAGCCAGTGCTCATCGGCCATGGAGGCAATCTGGGCCATGTGGGTGATGCAGAAAACCTGACGTCGGTCCGCCAGCTGCATGAGTTTTTCCCCGACCTTGGCGGCGGTGGCGCCGCTGATACCCGTGTCGATTTCATCGAAGATCAAGACCGGGATGGGGTCCACATCAGTCAAACTGGTCTTGATGGCCAGCATGATCCGGGAGGCTTCTCCTCCGGAGGCAATCTGGGCCAACGGTTTCAACGGCTCACCGGGGTTCACCGACCAGGCAAAGGCCACACGGTCGCTGCCTTCTGGCGAAAAGCGGTCTCCCGCGGGTTGAAACGGCTTGAAGGAGACAGCAAAGCGGCCGTCTTTAAGGCCCAGGTCGGCCAACTCCCGGCTGATGGCAGCCTCCATGTAGCCAGCTGCTTCCCGGCGGGAGGCCGTCAATGCATCAGCCGCTTGCAGCAGCTGTTGGCGCCGTTTTTCTTTTTCCACCTGCAGGGCTTCATAACGTGCCTCACCGTCGGTGATGGCCGCGTGCTCCCGCTTGGCCTGGTCCAGGAAGGCGGCCACCGCCTGCAGGGAACCGCCATATTTTTTCTTCAAGCGGTACAAGACATCCAGCCGTTCATTGATCCGGTCCAGCTCTTCTGGGTCGGCCTCCAGGCGGTCGTGAAAATAACGCAGCTGGCCGACGGCTGTCTGCAGCTGGTCTTGCACATCCAGGAGGGTTTGCGACACCTGCTGGATCGGCTCGGCATGGGCAGACACGTCCGACAACAGGGCCTGCAGGTCGCCCAGTTCATACAGGACATCCCCAGGCTCATCTCCTGTCAGCCGCTCATAGGCTTCGGTCAAGGCCGCCTTGATCTTCTCAGCATGGGTCAGCAGCTTTTGCTGTTCAAGCAGGTGCTTGTCCTCATCTGCAACCAGGCCGGCTCCTTCGATTTCATGGATTTGAAAGGCAAGCAGGTCCAAGCGCCGGGCCCGTTCACCGGGGTCACTGCCCAGGGTTTTCAGCTCAGCAAGGCAGGCGCTTAAACGGTCCAAGGCATCTTTGTAGCGGACCTTGGCCGCAGCAACCGCCTGGCCACCGTAGCGGTCTAAAAAAGACAAGTGGCTGTTTTCTTGGAAAATGGCCTGCTGGTCGTGTTGGCCGTGGATGTCAAAAAGCACACGGGCCAGGTCTTGCAAGCTGCCCATGGTGGCCATCCGGCCATTGATGCGGCAGACCGAACGGCCCGACTGGTTGATTTCACGGGACAAGACAACCGAAACCTGGTCTCCTTGCAGATCTGTTTCTGAAAAAAGGTTGCGCTCTGCCTGAGGTATCAGGGCCAGAGGCACCTGAAAAAGGGCTTCAACCTCGGCTGCCTTGGCGCCATGGCGGATCAGGTCTTTGGACAAACGCTTGCCGGAAAGCGACCCAATGGCATCGATAAGGATGGATTTGCCCGCTCCGGTTTCTCCGGTCAGGATCAACAGGCCTGAGCCCGGCTCCACCGTCAGCTTTTCAATCAGCGCAAAATTGCGGATGTCTAAATGGACCAGCATGGCAGCTCCTGTCTTTACACGATCCGGTCAGATTGGTGGGCCATGCGGCTCAGAAAAACACCCAGCTGCTTGGCTTGTTCCAGGGTCCGGGCGGCCACAAAGATGGTGTCATCACCAGCAATGCAACCAGCCACTTCAGGCAGCCGCATGGAGTCTAAAGCTGACGCACCGGCCTGGGCCATGCCAGGCAGCGTTTTGAGAATGACCAGGTTCATGGCCACGTTGACCGACACAACGGCCTCTGAAAAGACCTTCAACAGGCGGACCGATGTGGTCTCACCGCTGCGTTCCATGGGGACGTATTTCTGGGCGCCGGTTGAGGTGGTCACCTTGATGATGCCCAGGTCCTTGATGTCTCTGGAAACCGTTGCCTGGGTGACTTCCATCCCCGCTGCCAGCATCAACGTGGCCAGCTCCTCCTGGGTTGCCACAGAAGCATCACGAATGATTTCAAGCAATTTGGCCTGGCGTTCACTTTTGGTCGGTTTCATACAAGGTCCTCCCTCTGGCGTGGATTTTGTGTGGCAGGCTGGCATAGAAGTGGTCCGGTCCCAGGCGGATGACCTTGAGCCGCCGCTGCGCCTGCCGGATGATGACCCGGCTGCCGCTTTGCAGCGGGATATCCTGGCGACCGTCCATAGACAGGACCGCCTGATGCGGGTAGGCACACAAGCGGATGGTGATCTGGCTGTCTGGCGAGGCGATGTAGCTGCGGTTGTGCAGGGTGTGGGGACAGATGGGCGTGATCAGGAAAAGCATGAGCTCGGGGTGGATGATGGGACCCCCCGAAGACAAGGAATAAGCGGTGGATCCGGTGGGTGTGGACACGATCAGCCCATCTCCGGGAATCCGGTCGACCGTGGTGTCGTTGATGGTCAGTTCCAAGGTGACAATGCTGGCGTGGCCGCCCCGGGACACCACAGCATCGTTGAGGGCGAAACCACCGCCGATGGGCTGGTCTTGGGCATCCCTGCAATCGATCGACAGCATCATGCGCTCTTCCAAGGTCCAGTCGCCAGCCACCAGCTGAGCCAGGGCCTCTCGGAGGTGTTCAGGTTCGATCTCCGGTAAAAAACCCACGCTGCCCAGGTTGACGCCAATCAGGGGGATGTGTGCCACCTGGGGCAGGTGGGCTGCAGACAAAAAAGTCCCATCCCCGCCCAGGCTGATGATGCAATCACACGTCTGGTAGGGGGCGTGTTCAACTCCGGCTATGTGGGCCTGGTCCAGGCCCGTGTGGTCAGAACCGATGACCGCAAGTGCCTTGAGCTCCTGGAGCCTTGCGGCCACCCGTCGTGTCATGGCAAAGCCGGGATCTTTGTCAGGATTGGCATAAAGACCGATGCGCATAGAAGGCCTCCTGTTGTGCACCATTATACCGGATCATCAGCCGGGCTGCACCCTGAAGCGTGGCCCAGCAGCGCCTGTGCCGACCGGCAGATGGATGGCGCATCCAGGCCGCATTGCTTCAGCAGTTGCTGGCGTTTGCCCTGGGGCAGGTAGCCTGTTTCGACGCCCAGCAGGCGAACGTGAAGGCCGGGCACGGCTTGAAGCAGCTGTGAGGCGGCCAGTTGACCCAGTCCGCCGGTGATCAGGGCTTCCTCCAAAAACACCAGGTGTCCTGTGCGGGCACAGGAGGCAGTCAGGGTGTCCAGGTCCAAGGGCTTGGCACACGTGATCGACAACACCTCCGCATCGATACCTGCTTTGGCCAGGCAGCGAGCCGCCTCCAGCGCAGGTCCCACCAAGGGGCCCAGGGCGGCCAAGGTGATCTGGCTGCCCTGACGGACGGTCTTGATGCGGTGCACATCCGAGAAATCATCGCCAAGGGTCTGGGGTGGTCCTTCCTCAGCCCGCCAGGATGTGCCCCGGGGATAACGGATGGCCACAGGTCCCTGGGCCTGGCAGGCGTATGTTAACAGCCGTCGCAGGCTCTGGTAATCGGACGGGCTGAACACCTCCAAGTTGGGCAGGGGCAAGAGCAGGCTCAGGTCATACAGGCCCTGATGGGTCTCCCCGTCTTCACCGACAATGCCGGCCCGGTCAATGGCCACGACAACAGGCAGCTGCTGCAGGCAGATGTCGTGGAGCAGCTGGTCGTAAGCCCGTTGCAAGAACGTGGAGTAGAGGGCAACCACCGGGCGAAGGCCGCCAGCGGCCAGGCCGGCAGCAAAGGTCATGGCGTGCTGTTCAGCGATGCCCACATCAAAAAAGCGGTGTGGATAGGCCTGCTGGAAACCAGACAAACCGGTGCCGCTGGTCATGGCCGCAGAGATGGCGCACAGGGCCGGGTTGTGGCGGGCCAGGCTGACCATCTGCTCCCCAAAAACTGCCGAAAAAGAAGCAGCTGCCTGCCGCTGGTTGAGGTCCAGCTCAAAGCCAACGCCGTTTTCAACAACAAAGGGTGCCACCCCGTGGTAGAGGTCCGGCGAGCTTTCTGCAAAGGAATACCCTTTGCCTTTCTGGGTCAGCACATGAAACAAGACCGGGCCCCTGAGGCCGCCAATGGCTTTCAGGTGGTGGATCAGCTGGGGCAGGTCGTGGCCGTCGACAGGCCCGTAATAACGAAAGCCCAGCTGTTCAAAAAAGATACCCTGTCGTTTGACCAGCATTTTAGCCAACTGCTTGATCCGTTGTGTCAACAGGAGGATAGGACGTCCTATAATCGGTATGCGATCCAGCATGTGCTCCAAGCGGGTACGCAGATGCAAGTAGGAGGTCGATAAGCGCAGGTTTTCCAAGTGTCGTGACAGGCCGCCCACATTGCGGCCGATGGACATCTGGTTGTCGTTGAGGATGACGATCAGGTTTTCCTTGGATTGGCCGGCATCGTTGAGGGCCTCGAAAGCCATACCGCCGGTCAGGGCCCCGTCCCCGATCACAGCGATGGCGTGGCCGTCCCGGTTGCTGCGGGCCATGGCCCGGCTGAGCCCAACAGCTGCGGAAATGCTGGTGCTGCTGTGGCCGGTGTTAAAGCAGTCATAGACGCTTTCGGTTCGTTTGGGAAAACCAGAAAGCCCCCCCTGCTGGCGCAGGCTGCAAAAGCGCGCCTTGCGTCCCGTCAACAGTTTCCAGGCGTAGGTCTGGTGGCCCACATCAAAAACCACCTTATCCCGCGGGAATTCGAAGACCACCAGCAGGGCCAGGGTCAGTTCAACCAGGCCCAGGTTGGAGGCCAGGTGGCCGCCGTTCTTGGAAACCGTGTTGATGATTTCCGCCCTGATTTCACCGGCCAGTTGTTCGAGTTCCTCTGCTGACAGCGCTTTGACAGCTTCCGGTTCTTGTATGTGGTCAAGCAATGGCGTCATGGTGATATAACCCGTGAGTCAAAAGGTACGCTGCAGCAAAAAGTCGGTCAAGCCGATCAGAAAGCTGCAGTCGAAGTGGTCACCCAGGCTGGTCAGGGCCAGGCGGGCCTGGCGGTCCTCATCCAACAGGCGTGCCTTGCTTTTGTCAAGGCCCAGCAGGGTCACAAAGGTTGTCTTGCCGTCCCGCTGGTCTTTGGCCGGCGTTTTTCCCAACTGCCGGGCATCCGCCTCCACATCCAGCAGGTCGTCACGAATCTGGAAAGCCAGGCCGATGGCTCGGGCGTAAGCTGACAGGGCCTGGGCATCCGTGCCCTTGACGCCAGCCAGCAGGACGGCAGCGCCAACCGCTGCAGCCAGCAGGGCTCCGGTTTTTTTGCGGTGCATGCGGATCAGCTGGTCGACCTGAACAGCCTGTGCTTCAAAAGCAAGGTCCATGACCTGACCGCCAATCATGCCCCAGCCACCACTGGCCCGTCCAATCAACCGGGCAGCAGCCAGGTGTTGGGGCTTGCCGCTGTCCAAAGCAGCCAAAAGCAGTTCGAAGGCGCGGTTGAGCAAAAAATCCCCGGCCAGGATAGCCATGGCTTCACCATAGGCTTTGTGGGCCGTGGGCCGACCCCGCCGCAGGTCGTCATCATCCATGGCCGGCAGGTCATCGTGGATCAACGAGTAGGTGTGAATCAATTCCAACGACAAGGCAAACGGCAGGGCCTCTTCTTGATCCACCCCCAACAGATCAGCTGTGGCCAGCAGCAGCACGGGGCGGATACGTTTGCCACCAGCCATCAGGCTGTAGCGGGCTGCCTCATACAAGGGGCTGACCTCGGCCTCATCGGCCTGGCCCAGGCTGCCAGGCAAGGCCAGTTCAACCCGCTGCAAATAGGCCTGGTACTGGTCTTTAAAAGCCTGTCCAGGCAGCTGGTCACGTGTCTG
>CAYXIM010000025.1:6886-20904 GCA_964465385.1 uncultured Oscillospiraceae bacterium | reverse complement strand
AAGGCAGAGGTCTGCAAAACCTTTATCTCCAGTTCAAATCTGGATGGTGCCTCCAACATCAGGTCCGCTCCAAGACGAGCGGACCTTTTTCAAGTTTCAATGCAAATCAGTGAGCGCATCACGCCAAGCCGTCGAAGCTGTCGCCTGGTTGTGTAGCTTGGCGCCGCCTTATGCCAGATGGGTCACAACACCGTCTTCGAGCGCTTCTTGATACATCTCCTGAAACAGCGCCCGCATGCCGTCACCGAAGCCAACGGACCACCTGTTGAGATATGTGTCGTAGATGATTTGCCCTTTGAAAGGCAGGAGAACGGTTTCAACAGCTGTGGGCAACGAGGCCATTAAAACGCTGGCAAGCGGTTCGCTGATGCCTTTGACTGCGTAAAGCTTTTTATCCCCCTTGGCTCGATCGTTCAAAAGAAGCGTATGATCTGGCCCATAGTTAAGGACAATGAAAAAACCTTTGATATGCTGATTTTTCCAACTGCGCAGGATATCAACCGTCTCCTGGGGCAAAGCTGTGTCACGTATGTAATCTTCAATTAGATCGGGGTTTTCCCAAAGCACTTCCCGCACCTTATAGGTTTCCTCCTCATAAAGGCCTAAAGCATCGGAGACCTGCTCAACGATTGCCATTTTCGCGTTGATATAGGTGATGAGATTGAACCAGATGTCGTAAAACAATGCTTGCTCCTCGTATTTGAGATGAGCGGATTTACTTGCCATAAGCCTGGCACAGCATCGTTTATATTTCTTGCCACTCCCGCAAGGGCAGGGTTCGTTTCGTCCCACCTTTTGGCTTTCGGCGGAAAAAAACGCAGGCTCTCTCTCTGACGCTTCCAGCATCATGTGATGAAGCTCAGAAGGGGTATGCCCATTGTTTTCCCAAAGCCGCGTGTTGTTCTTGGCTTGCATCAGCAGCTTCAGAAACTCTTCGAACTCGTCAAATGTAAAAGCCAGCCCGTAAGCTTCCATAATCGGCCCCAGTTTGCTGATACCATGGTCATAGGAGATGTAATCACGTAAGTCACAAAAAGCGGCTGTTGTTTTCGAGGAAAACCCAAACGCCTTGGCCATGTGTGAGAAGACGTCCAGCCAGGCGTCATTGGCTTTCAAGTCTGTGAACGCATAAGCAAGCAGCTCCTCTTTTTCAGGCACATAAAGCGGCTTGCTCGCCTTCACTTGAATTAAATCGTCAACAGAGGCGAGGTTTAGCAAGAAAAGAGGATGAACCAGGTGACCTTTGTAAAACCCGTAATCTGCGTTTTTATGCACCAGGGGCAAAAGCAGAATGTAGAGCTCTTCCGGGTCTGTTTGATCCTCATGTTGCTGGTTGAACAAGTTGACCAGATCCTCACACGAGACAGCACCATAGAGGCTCACCGCCCCTTTGACATAGGCATCAAGCTGACTGCGCACCTTTGATCGGCCATACGGGCATCGAACCAGGTCCTTTTTGCGGTTGTATCGGTTAAACAAGGTGTTTTTTGCAAGATCGGCCAGCATGGCATTTCTCCACTTCTTAAACCTTTCAGGCGCGGCTTAAATCACAAGCTGGTAAAAGCCTCACCCGCCCTGTCTCAATCGAAGCGATGCCTGCCTCGAGACGGGTTTTGACGTTATTGTTAACAGATTGTACCACCAACCTGGCCGCCAGGCGAGCGCCAACATGCGACAGGCAAGCAAAGCTTAACGCCCCCTGCGGTTAAAGAAACCTTTCAAGAGGCCCTTAGACGAGGGCTTGTCTTCAGCTTGACGCATGGCTTGATGAGCCTGGGCAGCCGGGTCCTTTTTGGGCAAATAAGCCGCACCTGCCTGTGCCAGACTGGCTTTGTAACGGTAATAGGTTAAAGACGCATTGGCGTCTTGGGCCAGCTGTTCAGCCCGTGCCTGATAGGCCCTGCCTGCTGATCCCGTCAGGGCATACCAGATAACCGGGTCGTTTTCCCGCTGCAAGAGGGCCAACGTGGTCAGGTCAGACTGAATTTCCCAGACCAGGTCTTCCATGGCCCGAATATTTTGGGGATGCAGTGTGACGCTGAAACGACCCAGCTCATCTGCATGTTGCGGCACCAGCAGCCAGATCATGAGACCGGGATCTTGAACCAGGCCGGCAAAAGTCAGGCCAAAGTGGCTGTGCATAAACGCCAGGGTGTTTCGTACGGCCAAGCGCAAGCCAATCATGGTCTTGAGTGCTTGTCTCCCCACAGGCCCCTGGCAGGCACTTTTTTGAGCCGTGAGTTTGCTGGCTCCATAATCCATGAGGAGGCCAGCCAGTAAAACCGTCAGCTGAACCCGGGACAGGGCCCGGCCAACCAGGGCTGCCTGCTCGCCCTCGATAAGCGCCAGACCGTAGGTCAGGGCCTCATCGCCGTCCACCTCCTGATAAACCGACACATGTTTTGCCAGCGGCAGGCTTTCAGGCTGGAGGGGATCCATGGCCTCCAGGATCGGTTCGAAAAGATCCAGGCTGTCTTCCTTGACCAGGTGCCAAAGCAGCCGCCTTTCTTCGATCAGAAGCTGGGCCTCCTGCATGTCCTCGGTCTCATCAGCCACTGAAAAGAGCGCCTCATAGGCTTTTTCGGCCCGCTTGCGATAGCCGGCCTTTTTCACTTCTTCATAAGGAACCCGGTACTGGTCTAAAAACTGACGGACGGAGAGCGGCTCAGGCGCCGGGCTGTCGCTGTAGTCGGTTTTGACGGTCCCGTCTGCTGCTGCCGTCCCCATATCGGCCATGACCACCTTGCCCATCAGGGCCGCGTATTCCTCCTGAAGACCGGACTGGGCAAAGGCCTCGAAAAAAACAAGGGGATCGGCCTTGGAAGCAGCCAGCTGAAACATGCGTCTACCCAGATCGTCCACCTGCGCCTGCAAATCTGGGTGCATGGGCTGGTAGTCTTTGAAAAGGACCATGTAGCCGTTCACGGTATCGCGGTTTAAATCAGACAAAAGCCTGCACCTCCTCCTGGCTGAAGCGGTAGCTGCCTGTTCGGGACGATGGTGCCTGGGCCAGGGCCTGAGCCCGTCGCTGGCGTCCGGCAGTGGCATGGCCGGCTGCCTGGATGGAGGCTGTCAGGCCTGACAGGCCTGACAGGGTTTCCTTCAGATCTTTTTCAATGACCTCAAGGGCGTGCGTCACATCAAGCCCCTGTTCTGCCATGCGGGGCACAGACTGGACAAAGTGCTCGTAAGCCAGATCGTCCGCCTCCACCAGCCGGCGAAAGGTCGAAAGCCCGGCCAGGGTTTCAAAGGCAGAAGATGGCTTTTTAAGGCGGCCCAGCGCTGATCTCAGGTCTCCCAGCGCAGCTGCACGGCCGTCTGAATCCAGCGCGCTTTGGCCTGACAAGGTCACATAAGCCCGGTAGACAGCCATGAAAGCCTCCAAAGTCTCCAGATACGGCTGCTTGAGGTTTCGCGCCTTTACTTCGTAGCCGGCTTCATAGAGGGCAGACACATCCGCTTCGATGGCTGCAACCTTGTCCCAGTAGACCTTGGCCACATCTGGCATGCCAACAGCCTGTGCAGCCCGCCCCAGGGCAGCCAGCTTGTCTTGAAGCAGGGCGGCACCAGGGGCCAGGTAATGGGGCGTGTTTCGGAGCGTTTCGGTGGCTTGTGCCAGGGTCTGGCACCCACGGATCACATCGGCCTGTTCGCGATAGACCCGGGCCTGCCGGGGTGCATGGCCGCTTTTTTCCAGCCGATCCGCCATTCGGGTGTAGAGCATGACAGCCTTGTCAAGTTCAGTCAAGGGACACCTCCTGTGTGTGATTTTTTCGTTTTCAACCACCATAAGCTTAACCCAAACAGCGGCCTTTTGCATGGCGGTTTGTGCGTAAGCAGGACGCCTTGTCCACAAGCTGGCACAAGCTGGGCCTCATCAGGGCCGCCTGTGATAAAAAAGGCAGTTGGCTTGGCGCAGAAAACATGGCAACATGGGGCTAGTGCCCAACAAGCAGCTTGCTTTTTTGTCAAGCAAGCTACAGCTGACCTGCAGCCTGCGGGTGTGCGCTGGCCGCACAGCAACATCAAAAGGAGGGTCCTGTCCCATGATTGAAACAAAACATGTCTTTACGGTGACCGATGAGAAAAAAATTGAGCCCATTTTAGACCAACAAGCTGTTGCCATCAACCACATGGTTTTGCCTGAAGGCCAAGGCCTGCCGGTGCACAGGGCCAATGCGCCGGTCTTCATGGTTGTCGTGCGTGGCGAGATCACGCTGATCCTGGATGACCAGGAGGCCCATGCCTACCGGGCCGGCAGTATCGTAGAAATCCCCTATGGCACACGCATGCATGTGACCAACAGGCAAGCCGCTGTCACGGAACTGTTTGTCATCAAGGCGCCCGGCCCGGCAGCGATGCCGTGATGCCATCGGACAAGCGATCCCCAGTTTGCAGCAGCAGGCAACGGTCTTGGAAGACCTGATGCAGGTGGCACCAGGCCCGGGTGCCTGTACAATGCATGGGGGCCAGGAAACGCCAGTTGAAGGTCTTGAGCAAGGTGACCAGCCGATCCAGTTGCTGGCCATCGGCCTCATGGAGGTGAAAACCGCCGATGATGCCGTCGATGGCCTCATGTGGGTAGAGTGAGCGGACCCGGTGAACCAACTGCTCAAAGCCCGGGTGGCAACAGCCGCAAACAACCACCAGGCCTTGTTGGCCGCGGATGACCAGGAAGCATTCATCCAGAAAGGCGTCTTCTTCCAGGTGCCCTGCCTGGTTTTGCCTCAAAAAGCCAGCAGAAACGCCAGCTGTCGGATGATCGGCGTAGGTGTGAAGCGCCAGCCGGTCTGACAGTTGCTCGCCTTGGTTGCTTAAGGCCAGGCGGCCTGCCGCTGCCAGCCGTGTGACCAGCGCATGGTCCAGGCCGACAAAGCGTTGATGCCCGTCCCGCACAGCGAAGCGGGGCAGGAGGGCGTCGGGATGCAGGTGGAGCTTGAGGCCGGGATCGGCTGCTTGAAAGGGGAAAGACGCCAGGCCGCCACCGTGGTCATAATGGCCATGGCTGAGAACCAGGTGGTCCGCCTGAGACAGGTCAATGCCCAGTTGCCTGGCGTTGTGACAGTAGAGGTCTGTTTGCCCGGTATCAAAGAGCAGGCACAAGCCGTCCAGTTCCAGCCAGAAGGATAGGCCATGCTCAGCCTTCAAAGACCGCTTCCGCACGCTGTTTTCAAGCAAAACCGTCAGCTGATACACAGGACACCTGCTTTCATGGCCGGGCGGCCTGGTGGATGAACAAGGTGGAGCCGACCGGCACGGCAAAGGCCCGGGCAATCACGTCGCACTTGGCGGTGAGCAAAAAGAAGAGGTCCCGGCTGGCAGTGGATAAACCCTCGTAATTGCCCTGCCCCTTGCTGATGACCACATCGGCCCGTTCAAAGAGGTCAAGGAAGGCGTCATTGGCCTCTTCCAGCAAGGTGCCCGGCGTGTCACAGCCGCTCTCCACAAGGCTGGCAACGGCGGCTAGACCGGAGGCCTTGGCATCAGAGCGCACCGCATCGTTGATGATGGGCTGGCTTTTGACGGCATAATGGAGCGAGTGATCCTGCAGCTGTTCGGCCAGCAAGCGATCGAAGACGGTCTCACCGGCGTTGTCGCCCAGAATCAGAACGGTCCGGGCTGTTTGCAAGGCCGCCTTGAACGGTGCCAGGTCACAGCGGTAAAAGGGCCGCTCCAGCTCAGACATAACCGCCTGCTCGACATCGATTTCACTGTAAACAGCCGCATCAATCAGGTTGCCGGCTGCCGAAGCCTTAATGGCTGCCAGCAGCGGGTCCGGCTGGCTGTTGATCCAGGCGCGGACGACCGGTGCCAGCGCCAGCGCTTTTTCGATGTGGCTGTCTTTCATGGTGCGGTAGGGGTCTGCCAGGCCGGTGCGTTGGCGGATCATGCGATGGACATCACGTGTGATCGCCGGTGAGGTGGCATCGGGCTTCATGTCAGACAAGATGCGCATGGCATCCATGATCAGGCTGCGCTGCAGGATCGGGTCATCGGTTGACAGACGGGTCACTTCCAGGGTCTGCCGGATCAGGCAGGGCAGACAATCCAGTTCACATATCATGGGTCTTGTGTTCCTCCTTATGAGCAGTGACCACAACCCGCAAACCGGAAGCGGTCAAGACACGAATTTTTTGCCCAGCCGGTAAATAATCGCCCTGGCTGATGGCGTCAAACCGGCGACCATCCACTTCAATGGTCCCAGCCGGTCGCATGGGGGTCAGGCAATGGCCCGACCGGCCGACCAGACCGTCCAGGCTGCCCGGGCGGGCCAGCTGATAACCAGCTTCCCGACTTTGAGCCTGGGTCAGCACCAGGCGCCGGGTCCAACGTGAGCGACCAAAAAAACGCAACAGGGCAACCAAGGTCAGGCTGCCCGCAAGCAAGGCCAGCGACAGGGCGAACAGCCCTTGCGAGACGGTTGGCGCTGAGAACACCACCCCGATGGCGACCAGCAAGCCACCGGTGATACCCCAAAAGCCAAAGCCAGGCACGAACAGTTCAACGATCAGGAAGACCAGGCCAACCAGAAAAAAGGTTGCGGCCCAAAGGTGCGCGTTTCCGGCCAGCAAGCCGCTCGCGACATAAAGGGCCAGCAGGACAAGCCCGCTGACGCCGGCCACGCCAAAGCCTGGTGTAAACCATTCAGCGATCAGGGCCATGATCCCCAAGGATAAAAGCAGGGCGGAGACCTCAAAACGGGTCAGGAATTGAGCCAGTTTGCCCAGCAAACCCAGAGACACCGGCTGAAGAGCAGCCGCCTGCCAGCCCATATGCGTCAAAACCGCCTGCTGGCTGCCTAAAACTGCGGCAGCCAGACCAGTTTCGACTGCTTCTTGTGCGGTCAGATCCAGAATCTGCCCGGCTGTGGTCCACCCAGGCAGGTCGACGGTTTCATCAACCATGGCCTCAGCAACGCGTGGGTCCCGTCCTGTTTTTTCAGCTGTGGCTTTGAATTCACCGCGCACGAAAGCGATCGTTTTCGGGTCATCGGGAATGGGTTTGGCTGAACCAATGTGGCTGCCGGGGGCCATGATGAGGGTGTCTGAAGCCAGGGCAATCAAGGCGCCGGCTGACGAGGCCCGGTCGCGGACCCAGATGACAACCGGCAGGGGGGTTTGCAACAGGGTGTCACGCACCTGAAGGGCGGCATCCAGCCGGCCTCCCAGTGTGCTGATTTCGATCAACAGGCCGGTGGCCTGGGCTGTATGGGCGTCAGAAACGGCCGCCTGCACATAGGAGGCCATAGCCGGCGTGACTTCACCGTCTAAGACAAGCGCGAAAACCTGGCCGTCACCGTCTTCCAGTGCGGCCGCGCTGCCAAAGGCCAGCAAGCATATCAGCACAGTCACCAAGCAGCTCAAGCGCTTCATGTTTTGCAACACAACCACCACCTGTCTCGTTGGCTTGATTGCTGAACCCAGTGTAACACACATTGACGTTTTCAATGAAAAAGGGCCTGGCGGCAATGGCTTCAAACGCCCGGCAGACCTGGCTTCGAAAAAGCTGATAAAACCACTATATTGTGTATAAAACGGCATTGACGAACCCCACATATATGGTTATGATACACATACAAACAACCGGTTGTGGGCGTCACAAGGAAGGCTTTTAACACAAGGCAACCGCGGGAAGCGGCTTTTTTTATCCCTCAAAGCCAGGGTGGGAGGTTAACCATGGCAGGTTTACTGGACCAGAAGATCAAACGCGTGTTTACCCAGGCACTGGCCGACCGGCCGGAGCTGACCGTTTATGACTTGTTTGACTGGACCCAGCGGGATGTGCAGCTGGTGGACCACAAGACAGGCCAGCTGCTGACGGATATGAAGGGGCTTGATTTCCCGGCCCACTACTCCCAACACGCCTGTGACATCATTGCTTCCAAGTATTTTCGGAAAGCCGGTGTGCCAGGCGAAAGCGGAACAGAAACCAGCATGCGACAGGTGGCCCACCGCATGGTGTCTTTCTGGGTTGATGCCCTGAAAGAAGATGGCCTGATCGATGACAAGCAGGCGACCATCGTTTACGATGAGCTGGTGTTTGCCCTGCTCAACCAGTATTTCGCCCCCAACTCACCTCAATGGTTCAACACGGGGCTCAAACAAAGCTATGGCATAGCCGGTGGAAACAACGGCTATTTCTACTACGATGAAGCACATGGCCGCGTTCTGGAAACAGAAGACGATTACACCCGGACCCAGGCGTCCGCCTGCTTCATCTTGTCCATTGAAGATAAATTGCTGGGTCCCCACTCCATTTCTGAGGAATACGTGACAGAAACGCGCCTGTTTAAAGGCGGGTCAGGCACCGGGACGAACTTTTCAGCCATCCGGGCTGAGGGGGAGGCCCTGTCTGGTGGCGGCGCCTCATCTGGCCTCATGAGCTTTCTAAAAGGCCTTGACCGCAATGCAGGGGCCATCAAATCTGGTGGAACCACAAGAAGGGCTGCGAAAATGTGCAGCCTGGACATCGACCACCCGGAAATTGAAGCCTTCATCCTTTGGAAAGCCCGCGAAGAAGACAAGGTGCGCGCCCTGGCCAAAATGGGTTATGACGCGGACATGGACGGCGAGGCCTACCAGACGGTGTCGGGTCAAAACAGCAACAATTCGGTGCAGTTGACCCATGTCTTCATGGAAAAAGTCGCTGATCTGCCCCAAAACCCGGATGCCAGCCACCTGCTGTCAGGCCGAAAAGATGACCGGGTCAACCGGGAAGTCCGGGTGGATGACCTGTGGCACACGTTCAACGAGGCGGCCTGGCGCTGCGCGGACCCTGCCCCGCAATTTGCTGACACCTTCAACGAATGGCACACCTGCCCGGCCGGAGAAGACGGCCAGGTCGATGCCCGCCACAACCGGATCAATGCAACCAACCCCTGCGGGGAGTACGCCTTTATTGACGACACCAGCTGCAACCTGGGATCAATCAACATCCTGCGCTTTTACGAGCCTGAGACGCAACAATTTGACCTGGCGGGTTTTCGACACATGGTGCTGCTGGCCCAGCTGGTTCTGGAGGGATCGATTGTGCGCGGCCAGTTTCCAACCCCGGACATTGCCCGGAAAACCTGGCTTTACCGGACCACCGGCCTGGGCCTGGCCAACCTGGCTGCCCTGCTGATGGCCCTGGCCCTGCCTTACGATTCAGACCAGGCGCGGGCCGTTGCATCCGCCTTGATCGGGATCCTGACCGGTTACAGCTACGCTGTTTCTGCCATGATGGCTGCTAAGATCGGTTCCTTCAAGGCCTTTTCGACCAACCGGGAGCACATGCTGCGCGTGATCCGGAACCATGCCCGGATCGCTGGTGCCCGGACAGACGACCTGGAGGGCCTGACCTGCCAGCCCATGCACGTTGACCACGGCTTGCTGGACCAATTGGGTCTTCAGGACTGGTCGCACGCCCTGGTTGCCGACTGGCAACTGGCAGAAGAACTGGGCCAGGCACACGGCTACCGCAATGCCCAGGTTTCCGTTCTGGCCCCGACCGGCACCATTTCCTTTGCCATGGATTGTGCCAGCACCAGCATTGAGCCTTTTTTCTCACACATTGTCTACAAAAAACTGTCCGGCGGCGGGTTGATGAAACTGGTTAACCCCCTGATTGACACAGCTTTGCGGCGCCTGGGTTATGACGCCCAGGCCATTGATGCCATCACCGAATATGTGTCACGGGAAAAAGACGGTGTGCTTGTCGACGGCAAAATTGAAGGGGCGCCCGGCCTTCTGGACGAGCACCTGCCCGTCTTTGACACCGCCAACCAGTGCGGGACTGGCCAGCGCTACATCCATTACCTGGGCCACGTCAAGATGGTCGCCGCCCTGACACCACTCCTTTCCGGTGCCATTTCTAAAACCGTCAATTTGCCGCAAGAGGCAACCATTGAAGACTTCAAGGCGGTTGTCCTGGAATCCTGGCGCCTGGGGGTCAAGGGTATCACCCTCTACCGGGACGGGTCAAAATTTGCCCAGCCGCTTAACATTCGGCTGGATGGCCAGGAAACAACATTTGACCTGGAAGAGCTGACCTACCCCGCCCTGCTTGATTACGCCCAGAAGGCGCAAGCCAGGCTTTCTGAATACGATGAGACGGCCACGTCTTTTCCGGCTTCAAGGCGGGACAAGCCGGTGGGCATCCGCGCCGGCCACACACACCCGGCCCAGATTGATGATGTGAAAATCTACACAACCGTCAACCGGGACCCCAGTGGCACCATTTCTGAAATCTACATCACCACCGACCGCGAGGGTACCCTGATCATGGGCTTGCTCAACTCGCTGTCTAAAACCATCTCTGTGATGCTCCAGTACCACATTCCCGCAGAAAACATTTCCAAAATGCTGCGCGGGCAAAAATATGAGCCGTATGGGTTTGTCACCCGCCACCCCTACATCAAGTACTGCACCTCGATTTCTGACCTGATCAGCAAAATCATTGACATTGAACTGGGTGATTTTTCCCGTTGCCAGGTCAAGCCCGCTCAGGTCCAGTCGGTTTTGACCGAAAAACTCAGCCAGCTGGAAGAACAAAAAGACGGGCTGCAACCGGACCTGGCAAGGGCCGAAAACCCACAACCGTCTTTTCCGGCCTTGCCTGAGCCGGAATACGCAACCGGCCGGCAGGGGGAGCCCCGGGCCAACGGCCAGTGGCCCAAACAGGAACAACCGGTTCATGAAAAAGCCCGTGAGGCCTTTGCCCAGGGCGAACGGGTCCGTGACGGCTCGATTTGTCCGACCTGCTCCAGCACGCGCATGGTTCGAAACGGCACCTGCAAGGTCTGTCTGGATTGTGGGACGACCACTGGATGCTCCTGATATCTGCCGGCCGCCCGCAGGGGCCGGCCTGACAAGAAAGGCAAGGCATGGTTTCTACTGCAAGGCCCCCGACACTTCGCTCCTGGCTGGCTGTGGCCGCCGGTCGCCTGACCCGCATCCTGCTGCGCCTGGCAGGCCGCTCAGCGACAGCAGCCCCCGGCAAGGTGGCCTTGTTTGTTGACGGGACGCTCTTACAACGCCTGGTGAACGGCCGGCGCTTGCTGCTGGTAACCGGCACCAACGGAAAAACGACCACCGTCCGGATGTTGTGCCGGATGCTTGAAACCCAGGGCTTTGCGGTGGTCACCAATGCTTCCGGGGCCAACATGGCTTCAGGCCTGACCACGGCCCTTTTGACCCGGCAGGCACGGCTCATGCTCAAAAGAGACCCGGTCCTGCTGGTTTTTGAAATCGATGAAGCCTACTTTGGCAAATTGGCTGGCAGCCTGCAGGCGGAAACGGTTGTGGTGACCAATATCTTTCAAGACCAGGTGGACCGTTTCACGGATGTCTATGCCTTGCGCGACCTGATCGCCAACGGGCTGGCTGCAAGCCAAAGCTGCCTGATCACCTGTGCGGATGACCCCCTGTGTGTTTCCCTGGGCCAGCAACAAAAGGGCCGCCTGCTGACCTTCGGGCTCAAGGCCGATCGATTCACCTCCTGTGATCCCGGCCGGCCTTCAGAGGTGCCTTTTTGCCCCCGCTGTGGCAGCCGCCTGACCTGCCAGGCAACGTCCTACGGGCACCTGGGGGCTTTCACGTGCCTGGCTTGTGGGTTTGCCAGGCCGGAACCGGACTTGCACTTTCACACCACGGACGAAACACAGGCGCAGATGACGTTGACGGTTCAAAAAGGATCAGAACGAGCCGCCACCACCTTGTCTCTGCCGGGCCTGCACAACGCCTACAACGCAGCTGGCGCCTTGTTGGCAGCCGTCCAGACCGGCCTGCCCCTGCATCCCTCGTTGCGGGCATTGGCAGGTCTTGACGCCGCCGCCGGCCGCATGGAGCGCTGGACCATCCAGGATCGACAGATCTGCCTGATTCTGGTTAAAAACGCAATCGGTCTGGAACAGGCCTTTGCCTTAATGCACCAGGCGTCGGACCTGGGGGCCCTCATGCTGGTGATCAATGCCCAGGAAGCCGATGGGCGCGATGTCTCCTGGCTCTGGGATGCCCACCTGGAAACCCATTTGCCCGACGGACCGGTTGGTGTCAGTGGTGAGCGCCTGGCCGATGTGGCCCTGCGCCTGCACTACGCCGGCTTAAAAACGGATCAAATCCAGACAGGTCAGGACCCGCTTGTTGTCTTTGAAAACCTCCTGGCTGCCTGTCCACAAACCAAAAGCCTTTACCTGCTGGCCAACTATTCGGCCATGCGGGCGCTGCGAAGGGGCTTGACCCGGCGACACGGGCTGAAAGGGGGGCCATGAATGCGTGAAAACGATGACGACATGAAGCTGCTGGTCGCACATGTGGATCCCGACCTCTTTGATGGCCCCGGAGACCAGGCCAACCTGCTGGCCCTGGAGCGCCGCTGCCAGTGGCGTTCGTTGCGCTGCCAGGTTCAACCGGTCTATCTGGAACAAGGACAGGACCTGGCCGGCTTTGACCTGGTTTACCTGGGCAGCGGCAAGGGCTTGTGGCCCCGACACGCGGATTGGGTTCGGATAAACCGTTCAAAACTGGCTGATGCCGTGGCCGCCGGCTCGGTTTTTTTGTGCCTGGGCGTGGGGTTTTGGCTCATGGGCCAGACCATACAGGCCGGTCCGGGCCAGACCTTTGCCGGTGCCGGCTTGTTGGACTGCCAGGCGTATGCAGGCGGCAAACGCCTGGTGGGTGATCTGGTTGCCCAAAGCGCCCACCTGGCCAAAGCAGGCCTGGATCCCTGGCTCCTGGGTTTTGAAAACCATGCAATCCGTGTCGATTTGGGACCTGCCACCCAGCCGTTGGCACGTGTCGTTCGCGGCAGCGGCAACAACGGGCAGGATCAGACCGAAGGGGCTGTCAGCGGCAAGGTCTTTGCCAGCCATGGACAAGGGGGCTTGTTGCCCTTGAACCCGGCTCTGGCTGACCACCTGATTGCCCTGGCCCTGGCCAGTGGAGGCGCTGGCGATCAGCAGCTGGATTCTCTTGATAACACCTGGGAAGACCAGGCCCGGTCGCGCCTTTTAGCCGGCTTGCGACAGACACTGCCCTGACTTGCCAGCCGGCCCTCTTTTGACAAACGGGCTCAATGACCGTAAAATAAAGTGTCTGTTTACAGCAGCCAACCGTTTGCGGTTGACCGAGCAGGGGGTGTCTATGTCTGGCTTTACCGAACAAGAGATCATGCGGCTGGTTGACGAACAAAACGTTCGCTTCATCCGACTCCAGTTTACCGATATTTTTGGCATCATCAAGAACATTTCGATCACACCCAGCCAGCTGCGCAAGGCCCTGGCCAACGAATGCATGTTCGATGGCTCGTCCATTGAGGGCTTTGCCCGGATTGAAGAATCCGACATGCGCCTGTATCCGGACCTGAGCACCTTTGCCATTTTTCCCTGGACATCGGAACACGGCAAGATCGCGCGCCTGATCTGTGACGTCTACGGCACGGACGGTAAGCCTTTTATCGGCGATCCGCGCTTCATCCTGCGCCAGGTCATCGACGAAGCCCGTGACATGGGCTATGCGTTCAACGTTGGGCCGGAGTGTGAATTTTTCCTGTTTCTCAATGATGAAAAAGACCAGCCGACAGCAACCAGTTACGATGAGGGCAGCTACTTTGACCTGGAGCCAATTGGCCAGGGAGAAGAAGTGCGCCAGGAGATCATCGTGGCCCTGGAAGCGTTGGGTTTTGAAATTGAAGCCTCCCACCACGAGGTGGCACCGGGCCAGCATGAAATTGACTTTCGCTTCAACGAGGCCATGCGGGCAGCCGATGACATCCAGACTTTCAAAATGACGGTGCGTTACATCGCCCGCCAGCACGGCATGCATGCCACCTTCATGCCCAAGCCCATCACCGGTATCTTTGGTTCGGGCATGCACACAAATATTTCACTGTTCCGGGACGGTGAAAACCTTTTTTATGACCCCCAGCAGCGCGACGGGCTGTCAGACCTGGCCAAGTATTTCATCGCTGGCCTGATCAAGCACGTCAAGGGCATTTGTGCCATCACCAACCCGTTGGTCAACTCCTATAAAAGACTGGTG
>CAYXIM010000025.1:3029-6876 GCA_964465385.1 uncultured Oscillospiraceae bacterium | reverse complement strand
GCAACAGAAGCCCGCTCATCCGTATTCCGGATTCGCGCGGCCAGGGCACCCGCGTGGAGCTGCGTCATCCGGACCCGTCCAGCAACCCTTACCTGGCCCTGGCCCTTTGCCTGGCTGCCGGCCTTGAGGGTATCCGGCAAGGCATCGAGCCGCCACCGCCCATTGATGTCAACATTTACGCCCTGTCTGAAGCCGACCGTGCAACCCTCAACATCGACAGCCTGCCCAACAGCCTCAGTGAAGCCATCGATGAGATGGAACAAGACCCGCTGGTCCAGCGCGTGCTGGGGCCGCACATCACGGCCAAGTACATTGCCGCCAAGCGTGGCGAATGGGAATCCTACCGCACCACCGTTTCACAGTGGGAGCAGGACATGTACCTGAGAAAATATTAAAAACGGTCCGGCGCATTTGACAGCCGGAAAACCATCATTATATAATAGCAAGGGCAAGACGCCCCGCAAAACAGACGGGGCGTTTTTTCTATCAGGCATCAAAACAGGTTAGTTGTACCCAGTCCCCAAACAGACAATGATCGCGTCACATGGTTCGGGAGGACAAGATGAAGTATATTTTTGTAACAGGCGGTGTGGTATCGGGACTGGGCAAAGGGATTACAGCGGCGTCATTGGGCCGCCTGCTCAAGGCACGCGGCATCCGGGTGACCATGCAAAAGCTGGATCCATATCTGAATGTGGATCCAGGAACCATGAACCCTTACGAACACGGTGAAGTGTTTGTAACCGACGACGGGGCTGAAACCGATCTGGACCTGGGCCATTACGAGCGCTTTATTGACGAACGCCTGTCCCAGAACAGCAACGTGACGTCAGGGCGCATTTACTGGTCAGTCATCCAGAAAGAGCGCAAAGGGGCCTACCAGGGCGGCACGGTCCAGGTCATCCCACACATCACGAACGAAATCAAGGACCGGATCCGAATCGGGAAAACGGGCTATGATGTGGCCATCATTGAAATCGGCGGCACCATCGGTGACATTGAAGGGCTGCCGATTCTTGAAGCGACGCGCCAGTTCGCCTCGGATGTGGGCCGGGAAAACTGCCTCTTTATTCATGTGACCTTGTTGCCTTACCTGCGTGTCTCCAAAGAGCAAAAAACCAAGCCCACCCAGCACAGTGTCAAGGATTTGCTCAGCCTGGGCATCCAGCCAGACATCATTGTTTGCCGCACTGAATGTGGCCTGACCCTGGAGCTGCGCAAAAAAATTGCCTTGTTCTGTAACGTGCCGACCGACTGCGTGATTGAAAACATGGACTTCCCGCTGCTCTATGAGGTGCCGCTGGCCTTGGAACAAGAAGGGCTGGCCAGCCTGGTCTGCCGACGTTTTGGCTTTCCTGAAACAGAACCAGACCTGGTCTCCTGGATCCAGATGGTCGATGCCCTCAAACACCCCAAGCAGGCTGTCGATATTGCCCTGGTTGGCAAATACGCTGCTTTGCACGATGCCTACATCAGCATCGTTGAAGCCCTGGTGCACGGGGGCGCCGGCAAACGTGCGCGGGTCAACATCCGCTGGATCGATGCCGACCAGCTGACGGAAGCCGGCTGCCCGGACCACCTGTCTGGTGTGGATGGCATTTTGGTGCCCGGCGGTTTTGGTGAACGTGGCATCGATGGCAAGCTGGCCGCGGCCCGCTATGCCCGCGAACAAAAAATCCCCTACTTTGGCATTTCACTGGGCATGCAAGTGGCGGTGATCGAGCTGGCCAGGCAGGTCCTGGGCCTGGAAAAGGCCCACAGCACCGAAATGGATGCCAGCACACCGGACCCGGTCATTGACCTGATGCCGGACCGGGCCAACAACCGGAACAACGCGACCATGCGCCTGGGCCAGTACCCCTGTGTCATCAGTGAGCGGTCCAAGGCCTTCCGCCTTTACCAAAAATCACTGGTCCACGAACGCCACCGCCACCGCTACGAAGTCAACAACAGCTACCGGGCAGACCTCATGTCAGCCGGCTTGATTTTGTCGGGCTTGTCCCCAGACCACCGGATCGTCGAAATGATCGAATTGGAAGACCACCCCTGGTTCATCGGCTGCCAGTTTCATCCGGAGTTTCAGTCACGTCCCAACCGGCCGCACCCGCTTTTTGTGGGTTTCATCGAAGCGGCGGTTGACAGGCGGACGAGCAGGGAAAGGACGGACCTGTCATGAGTGGACCGATTCGTGTGTCAACCCCCAGCAGGCTCTGCCTCTTTGGCGAACACCAGGATTATCTGGGTCTGGATGTCATCGCTGTGGCCATCGACCTGCGTTTTCAGGCCAGCATCCAGGACCGCGAGGATGATTTGATCCACATCCGTATCCGGGACAGCCGACTCAACCGCCTGGATTCGATCCACCAGGAACGGCGCTACGAAACGGTTGTGTTTGATTTGAAGCAGCCGCTGGTCTATCAAAGCAAGCGGGACTACCTCAAAAGCAGCGTCCGTGTCTTGCAAAAGGCCGGCTACCCCCTGAGGGGCTTTGACCTTGAAATGGATTCAGACATCCCCATCGGCAAAGGCATGTGCTCGTCCAGCACCATGGTTGTGGTGTTGATCAAGGCCTTGCTGGAAGGCATGGGGCATGCGGACAAAGACCAGCCTGAACGCATCGCGGAACTGGCTTTTCAGGCCGAGGTTCTGGAGTTCGACGAACCTGGCGGCCGGATGGACCACTACACATCAGCTGTGGGTGGCCTGGTCCACCTGACCCTGGATCCGTTTCAAGTCCGGCCGCTTAAAACCGCTTTGCCGGGCAGCCTGATCTTGTTTGACTCCCTGCAGCAAAAAAAGACCACCCAGGTGTTGGCCTCAGCCAAAGAACCCACCCTGGAAGCCATCAGCCAACTCAAGTCGGTTGGCATCCGCAGCGTGCGTGATTTTTTTGACGCGGACCAGCTGGACCCACAAAAAACAGATCTGCTCAAGCACCTGGATGCAAACCACCAAAAAAAGCTGGCCGCCAACATTGAAAACCACCGTCTGTTTAAAGCAGGCCTGGCCCTGCTGGAAGCGGACACCGTTTCAGGGCCGCAGCTGGGTGCGCTGCTCAACAGCCACCATGCCCAGTTGCGGGACGGCCTGGGGTTGTCGACACCGGCCATTGAGGCGATTTTACAAACGGCCATGGACCAGGGGGCCTGGGGAGGCAAATTAAACGGATCCGGCGGCGGCGGCTGTTGCTTTGTCTATGCAGACCCATCCCGCCAGGCTGCTATCTTGGAGGCCGTCAGCGAGATGGGCTATCCGGGACGGCCACTTAAACAGGACCAGGGAGTCAGGAGGGATGACCATGAACGCGCATAACTGGCAAACCAGAGGACCGCTTAAAGCGGTTGTCCTGGCAGCCGGAAAAGGAAAGAGGCTGCAGTCAGAAGCAAACGACGCCCCCAAAGTCTTGCGGCGGGCTGCCGGCAAGACCCTCTTGGGCTGGGCGCTGGCACACATCTCCTTCATCCCGCCTGCTGACACCATCATCGTGGTGGGTTTTCAAGCTGAACGGGTCCGGGGGGCCATGGGACCGGCCTACACCTACGCCTTTCAGGCGCAACAACTGGGAACCGGACATGCGGTGGCCTGTGCCAGGCCCCTATTGGAAGGCTTTGACGGGGACACCCTGGTCATCTATGGTGACATGCCGCTGGTCCGCCAGCAAACCTATCAAAAACTGGTCCAAACGCACCAGGCATCCGGGGCAGATGCCACCCTTTTAACGGCGATCACCCAGACCATCCCTGACTACGGCCGCATCCTCAGGGATGCGTCAGGTGCCTTTCGCGGCATCGTGGAGCAACGGGATGCGACGGCTGAGCAACTGAACCTTGCTGAAGTCAATCCGGGT
>CAYXIM010000025.1:0-3019 GCA_964465385.1 uncultured Oscillospiraceae bacterium | reverse complement strand
TGTGTTCAAAAACACCCACTTGTTTGAGGTGCTCAAACAGCTGGATAACCAGAACGCCCAGGGCGAATATTACCTGACGGACGTGCCTGCCTTGATGCTGCAGGGGGGTTACCGGGTTGAAACGGTCACCATCCATGACGAACAGGAAATTCTGGGTGTCAACACCCAGGCGGACCTGGACCAATGTGACCGTATTTTGTCACAGAGGCAGTCATGATCCGCTTTGGCACGGGCGGCTGGCGCGCCATCATCGCCGATGGCTTTACCCGGGCCAACCTTCAAAAACTGTGCCGGGGGCTGGCGCTGCTGATGCACCAGGAAGGTGTGGCAGGCCGGGGCGTCATCGTGGGTTACGACCGCCGTTTTCTGTCCCGCGAAGCGGCCTTGTGGGCCATTGAGGTGTTGACCGCCCACCAGGTTGTCTGTCGCCTGATCGAGCCGGATGCCCCGACACCACTGGTCATGTTCACCGTTCGCCAGACAAAAACAGCCTACGGCTTGTCGGTTACCGCCAGTCACAACCCCGCTGTTTACAACGGCATCAAACTCTTCACTGCAGGCGGCCGGGATGCCGATGAAGGGGTCACCGGTCAACTCGAGGCACTGATTGATGGCCTGGGCGATGAACCGATTCCGGTCATGCCGCTGGCCCGGGCTGAAGAAGAGGGCCTGCTGCTTCGCATCAACCCGTTCAACGCCTACATCGACGCCATCATTGATTCGGTGGACATGGACGCGATCCGTGGCCGCGGTTTAAAGGTTGCCCTGGACCCCATGTATGGTGTTTCCAAAACAAGCCTGCAGACCATCCTGCTGACAGCGCGGTGCCATGTTGAGGTCATCCACGAGCGTCACGACACCCTGTTTGGCGGCCGCCTGCCTTCACCCAAGGTGGATACCCTCAACACCCTCAAGCAGCTGGTCGTTGAGCGGTCTTTTGATTTGGGCATCGCCACTGACGGGGACGCCGATCGGCTGGGCATCATCGATGACCGGGGGGTCTTTTTACACCCCAACCAGATCCTTGTTTTACTCTATGATTACCTGGTCAACAGCAAGGGCTGGACAGGTCCTTGTGTGCGCAACCTGGCCACCACCCACCTGTTGGACCGCATGGCCGATGCGTTCGGTCAAACCTGCTATGAGGTGCCCGTCGGCTTCAAACATGTGTCTGCCAAAATGCAAGAAACCGGAGCGGTTATCGGCGGGGAATCCTCGGGTGGCTTGACCGTTCGCGGCCACATCCCTGGAAAAGACGGTATTTATGCCGCCACCTTGCTGGTTGAAATGCTGGCTGTGACCGGCCGCAGCCTTTCTGAGCTGCTTTTAGATATCCGCATGCGTTTCGGTGCCTTCCATCTGGCTGAGCAGGACTACCGTTACCCGGCGCAGCGGCGTCATACGTTGAACCGGCAGCTTGCAGCTGGCGGCAACCTGCCCGATTTTGGACAGCCGCCTGCCCGGGTTGGCCGGGAAGACGGCTGCAAGGTCACCTTTGAAAACGGAGACTGGGTTCTGGCCCGCTTCTCGGGGACAGAAGACCTGCTGCGCCTGACGGCTGAAACAAGTGAGCCCAGCCGCTCACAGCAGTTGATCCGGCTGTGGGCCGATCAGCTGGCACTTGGCAGCTGAGGCATCAGCGGGGCAGTCCGGTATCAAAATCAAATTCTTTTTGTTCAGCCATGTGGCTGTAAACGGAACCGATTATGGCCAGGGCTTCTTCCAGAAGCGCGTCCGTGTGGGTGGCCGTGTAGCTGGTGCGCAAGAGGCAGGACTCATCCGGCACGGCGGGCGGGAAAACCGGGTTGACGTATAGACCGGCATCCAGCAGGGCCTGCGCGGTGAACAAGGTTCTCAATTCTGTACCTGTCAAGATGGGAATGATGGGGACGATGTCGTTTCCTGAGTCGTAGACTGTGACATGGGGCAGGCGGTTAAGCCCCCGGCGCATGAAGCGGGCGATGTTGTTGAGCCTTGCGACACGCTGTGGTTCTTCATCCAGGATGCGCAGGGCTTCTTTCGCTGCTGCGACCTGAGCCGGCGGGATGCTGGCGCTGAAAATGAAGGGCCGGGCGGTGTGCTTGATGTAATGGATGACGTCGGCATCGCCAACAACGCAGCCACCCAGAGATGCCAGGGTTTTGGAAAAGGTGTTCATGATCAGGTCCACTTCATCGGTCAGGCCAAAGTACTCTGCCGTGCCACGCCCCTTTTCACCCAAGACGCCGATTGAATGGGCATCATCGACCAAAATGCGGGCCCCGTACTGGCGGGCCAGGCGGACAATGGCCGGGAGGTTGCAAATGTCACCCTCCATGCTGAACACACCATCGGTGACGATCAGAATGCCACCTGTGCGCGTTTGCACGGTATGCGCCAGCAGGCGCTCCAAATCAGCCATGTCGTTGTGTTTGTACTTGAGGGTCCGGGCAAAAGACAAGCGGGTGCCGTCAACGATGCTGGCATGGTTCATGGCATCCGACAAGATGGTGTCGTTGCGGTCCGTGATGGCTGAAATAATAGACAAGTTGGTTTGAAAGCCGGTTGAAAAGGTCAGACACGCCTCTTTTTGCAAAAAACGGGCCAGGTCCTCTTCCAACTGGACGTGCAGGTCCAGGGTGCCGTTTAAAAAACGGGATCCCGAGCAACCGGAGCCATACTTCTCAACAGCCTTGATGGCCGCTTCCTTGACACGCGGATCCGCCGTCAGGCCCAGGTAATTGTTGGACCCCAGCATGATGGTGCGTTTGCCTGCCATGGTGACCACGGTGTCCTGGCCGGAAGTCAGGACATGGAAATAGGGGTAAACGCCCAACGCCATGACCTGGCGGGCACGCGTAAAACTCTGACACTTATCAAACAGATCCATATTGGTTTCTCCTTGCCATGTGCTTTTGCAGGCAGGCTGCCTGTTGCCAGATTAGCTTGAGAACATCATAGCACAGGGCCTAGCTTGTGCAAAGCAATCTTGCCCTGTAAGCCAAGGACCGGACTGGTTTCAACGGTCGCTTCACAGGCG
>CAYXIM010000024.1:0-20913 GCA_964465385.1 uncultured Oscillospiraceae bacterium | reverse complement strand
CCATGCGGCCATTCGCTATTACCTGCTGGTGGTCCTGGTCATGCTGGGCAGCTACGGGCTTATCACGCTCTTGTCCGGCCCACTGGGGATCAACGTTTATCTGGCCAAGGTATTGACCGACCTGGTCTTGGGGTTGGCCAGCTTTGTGGTCCAGCGTGAATTTGTTTACAACCCGTCTTTGAAATACAATGTGTTAACCAACCGTTCGAAAAAATAAACCCCTACGACATTGCAGCAGACAGGCCTGACCGATCAAGGACAAGCCATCCGGTTTGCGGCAAACAACAGATGCCTTGAAAGGATACAAAAAATGACATCTACCTATGATGTGCTGGTGATCGGCGGTGGCCTGGCCGGCATATTTGCTGCTTATGAGCTGGTCGATCAACGGCCTGACCTGAACATTGGCCTGCTGGAACAAGGCGAGGACATCGGGCGTAGAAAATGCCCGCTGGTCGAAAAAAAGGCAGATCACTGTCTCAACTGCCCCACCTGTGCCATCATGCGTGGCTTTGGTGGCGCCGGTGCCTTTTCTGATGGCAAATTTAACTTCACCACGGCCTTTGGTGGTTGGCTGACCGACTACCTGCCCGCCAGAGATGTGCTGGAATTGATCGAGTACGTTGACCAGATCAACCAACGCTTTGGGGCAACCAACCAGGTATATGCCACAGACACCCCTGAGGCCAACCAGATCCGTCGACAGGCCATCCGCCACGACCTGCATCTGCTGGATGCGCGCTGTAAACATCTGGGAACCGAACGTAATCGGGAGATTCTGATCGCCCAGTCGGCTTATTTAAAAGACCGGCTGGACCTTTTAACCCAAACACAGGTCTTGTCCATTGAGCCGGCAGGCGCAGCAGGTTACCAGCTGCAAACCAACCGGGGCACCTTGCGCTGCCGTTACCTGGTGGCTGCTCCGGGGCGGTCAGGGGCCGAGTGGTTCAGCGAGCAATGCCGTCAGCTGGGGCTCAGGCTCATCAACAACCAGGTGGATCTGGGTGTCCGGGTTGAGCTTCCGGCCATCGTTTTCAAAGCCATCACCGATGCCGTTTACGAAGCCAAGCTGCACTACCGGACCCAGCAGTACAAGGACATTGTCCGGACCTTTTGTATGAACCCCAATGGCCATGTGGTCATGGAGAACACCGACGGCATCATCACGGTCAACGGACACAGCTACACTGACCCCAAACGGCACAGTGACAACACCAACTTTGCTTTGCTGGTCAGCAACACCTTCACGTCACCTTTTCAGGAACCCTACCAGTACGGCAAGCGCATCGCGTCATTGTCCAACATGCTGGGCGGCGGTGTTCTGGTTCAGCGTTTTGGAGACCTGCTCAACGGCCAGCGCACCAACGCCCATCGCCTGGCCCAAAGTTTTGTCCGCCCAACCTTGGAGGCCACACCGGGGGACCTGAGCTTGGTCCTGCCCAAACGCCATCTGGACAACATCATTGAGATGCTTCACACCCTGGATAAACTGGCGCCCGGGACAGCCAATTACGATACCCTGCTCTATGGTGTGGAGGTCAAGTTTTACAGCGCCCGCCTGGAGTTGACCTCGGAACTGCAGACCAAGCTGCCACGCTTTTATGCAATCGGTGACGGAGCCGGCATCACCCGTGGCCTGTCTCAAGCCGGTGCCAGCGGTGTGGTTGCGGCTCGAAGCATCATCAAGCAACTGGAACAGGCTGAGGTTTGACGCCCCGATTCTTTGTCTTTAAAATGGAACAGGTCGGACAAAGGGCCGGCCCCCAGGAGCAGCAGCCAGCCTTCGCAAGCAAGGAGACCTTGTATGAAACACAAACCACTGTTTATTGGATTGGATATCGGCACGTCCCGGGCCAAAGCCATGCTGATCACGGCCGACGGAAACGTGGTTGGCCGGGCCAAAGTGGCTTACACCCAGCTGGTGACCTCATCGGAGGGCATCGAACAAAACGCTGAAGAGTGGTGGGAATCAACCCGCACCTTGATCCGTGAACTGGCTGCCCAAGTGCCGCAAGGCCACCAGATTCAGGCTTTGTCCTACTCCACCCAGGGCGGCAGCCTGGTCTTGACCGACGCTGCCGGAAAAGGCTTGTCACCGGCCATCATCTGGAACGACCTGCGTGGTGCGCAGGTCCGAGACCTGCTGCTGGAATCGGTCAGTGCAGAAGCGGTTTACCAAAAGACAGGCTGGTCCCTGGGCAGGGGCCTCAACCTGCTTCAAATGATCCGGATTCGTGAGAACGACCCGGAGACCTTCAAGCAGGCGGCCTATTTTCTGTCGGTGCCGGACTTTTTGTCCTTGCGCCTGACTGGACGGGCAGCTGTGGACTGCTCTAACGCAGGCATCAACCAGCTCATGGATGTCCGCAAACAAGCCTGGGACCAAGCGTTGTTGGATGCCGCAGGCATCAGCCGCGACCAGCTGCCCGATGTGGTTGCCTCAGGGGAGCCCATTGGCGAGGTGTTACCGGCAGTTGCGCAGGACCTGATGTTGCCTCAAGGGGTGCAGGTCATATCGGGTGGCCACGACCAATACTGTGCCGCCCTGGGTGCCGGTGTCATTGAAAATGGGGATCGGTTGATCGGGACGGGGACCGCCTGGGTTATGCTGGTCGCCACTGATAACCTCAACCTGCCGCCCGGTGACCGAAAATCGTTCAGCCGACACACGGTTAAAGACCTCTGGGGACGCCTGATCTCCCTGGGTTCCGGCGGCTTTTCTCTGGAATGGGTGCGCTCAGCCCTGGCCATCACACAACCCCAAGGCACAGAGCTCATGTCCTTCAAGGACCTGGATCTGCAGGTTGCCCAGCGGATTCCTGATGAAAAGCGACCCTATTTTCACCCTTACCTGACCGGTTGCCCGTATCCACCCCAGTCCGAAAAAGCCATGGCTTCCTGGACACAGCTGGCGCCCTACCATGACCGGTTTGACCTGGTGGCCTCCGTCATGGAGGGTGTGGCCATGCAGGTCAGCTGGATGTGGGAGGCGTTCGAAGATGTGGCGCCACAGACGGGCCCGGTTATCATGACCGGAGGCGCCAGCGTCAGCCCGGTCTGGCGACAACTGTTGGCCAATTGCCTCAACCAGACTGTTTTGGTTCCCAGCGAACCCGAAGTGGGTTGCCTGGGCGCGGCCATGCTGGCTGCCTTGGGCACAGGAACCGTGGCCAGCAGCCGGGAAGCGGTTGAAGCCCTGTCCGGTCCGGTCCAAACGGTGCAGACGAATGAACAGGCCGCTCTGATGCAAAGGCGGATTGCCCGCTTTAAAGAGATACAAGAACAGCTTCGTGCTTGACAGCCATCAAGAAAGGACCACATCATGCGACACACCGACCTGGAACAACGCGTCCTGGACACCCTGGCAGCTCATCAGGACGATCTCAACGCTTTTCTGTCACGCCTGATCCAGTTTGACTCTCAAAATTTCATCACCAGCGGCCGCGAACAGGCTTGCGCTGCGTTTTTGCTGGACCAGTACCAGCAGTTGGGTTTGGAAGCGGAGCTTTTTTACCCGGATGACCTGCCTGGCTTCACACAGCACCCGGACTATCTGCCAAATCGGGGAACCGATCACCGGCCTAACGTCCATGCGCTCTGGCCCGGTTCTTCAGGCAATCAGGACGACCAGATCATGTTGGCTGCCCACACCGACACCATGCCGGTCGGGGATGAGTCGCTTTGGGAGTATGACCCGTTTTCCGGTGCAATCGAAAACGGCCGGATCATCGGCTTGGGCTCAGGTGACAACAAATCCGGCCTGGCAGCAGCTTACTGGGCAGTCAAAGCCCTGCAGGCCTGTCAGGTCCGCTTGAAGAAAAACATCATTTTATCCGCCTATTGTGACGAGGAGTACGGGGGTGGAAACGGTGCCCTGGCCTCCTGTGTCAAAGACCGTTGTGAAACCTACGTCAACCTGGATGGCGGCAACTACGAGCTGTGGACCATCGCCCTGGGCGGTGGCGGCTTTGACATCGACCTGCACAAAACAGATACCACGGATTCTTTGATGGATTGTTATCTGGCTGCCGAAGCCCTCATGCAAGAGCTGAAGGTGTTTGCTGCCAGGCGGCGCGATGAGCTGCACCAGCTGCCCCTGTACCGGGGATCAGACATGGAGCGGTCTGCTTTCCGTCTTTCGCGTTTTGGTGGTGCCCCCAAAGGGCATAAAGATTTGTCTTTGGGCTTTGTTATTTACACAGATAAAGATCTCCAAACCATTGAAAAAGAACTGAAGATCCTGCTGGACAAGGTCCAGCCCATTTTCAAGGACCTGGGCATTGTTACCGAAGGCTTTAAAAAGACCACCCGTTTTTTCCATTATTGCCAGACTGACCAGACCAACGGCGCAGCGGCTATCATGCAAGAAGCGGCTGCCCAAACGGTCGGCCGGCCGGTCTTGGAAAAGGGATCCTGCCTGACTGACCTGTCACTTTTTTTGAAATACGGCAGCCCACACAGTTTTAATTTTGGCATCTTGAAAGACTTTGCTTTGCCGGGTGGCGCCCACCAGCCCAATGAATATGTGGATTGCCAAGAATTTTTAGCCTACACCCAGGCCCTGGCACTCTTCTTAATCCGCTACGGCGGCCTGGCCGACTGATCGTTCAGTGTTACCGGGCCTGTCCGGTGCGTTCACGCATGAACTGGTTGGTGTACAAGCGCCAGTAGAGGCCTCGTTTTTCAAGCAAAGACCTGTGGTCGCCTGATTCGACGATGGCGCCCTGGTCAATGACCAGGATTCGGTCGGCCGATCGGATGGTCGACAGCCTGTGAGCGATGACAAAGCTTGTCCGCCCCTTAAGGACGTTGTGCACCGCCTGCTGAATCTGATGTTCGGTCTCGGTGTCTACAGAAGATGTTGCCTCATCAAGGATGAAAAGCCTTGGATCTGCCGCAATGGCCCGCGCAAAGCTGATCAACTGCTTTTGCCCAGTTGACAGGCGGCTGCCACGTTCACCGACCGCCGTCTCGTAGCCTTGGTCCATGGCCATGATAAACCCATGGGCGTTGACGGTCCGGGCAGCCTGCTCGATGGCCTCCTGTGTGATATTGGGTCTGCCGTAGGCAATGTTTTCGGCAACTGTTCCGTTGAACAAATGAGGTTCCTGGAGCACATAGCCCAGGTGAGCGTACATCCAGAGCAGGGGTCGTTCGCGGTAATCAACGCCGTCAACCAGAACCTGTCCTTCTGTGGGCTCATAAAAACGGCAGGCCAGGTTGACCAGGGTTGATTTTCCAGAACCGGTCTCGCCGACCAGGGCGATCGTTTCACCAGCCTGGACATCCAGGTTAAAATGAGACAAGATATTTTCTCCCTCTTTGTAACGGAAAGAGACGTCCCGAAAAGACAGGTTCCCTTCAAAGGCAGGCCACTGGTCCTGGTTAGACGCCAGCATGGCCCCATAATGAGATTGCACCGATGATTTATCCGTGATATCGGACTCCATGTCAATGACGGACACCACGCGTTCAGCAGAAGCCTGGGCGTAGTTTAATTCGGTGAAAACCCGGGCAAATTGCTTAACGGGGTCGAAAAACTGGACCGCATAGGAGATAAAGGCCACCAAAGTGCCGTAGGGAATGGCGTCCGGGGCTTGCACAGACAAGCGCGAGCCACCCTGCCAGATGACCAGACCGGTGGCCAAGGCCCCCAGCAGCAGGACCAGGGGGGTGTAGACCGCCGATACGGTGGCGGCGCGCACAGCAAACGCATGCATGTTGTGTGTGGTTTGGCCAAATTCCTTGTGCATGGCTTGCTCAATGGACAAAGACTTGATGGTTTTGGCCCCGGTGATGCCCTCATTAAAACCAGCCGTCACCTGGGCGTTATATTGCCTGACTTTGCGGAAATTGTAGAGGATTTTTTTCTGAAAAACGGCACTGACCAGCACCAATGCCGGTACCGTGACCAGCACCATCAGGGCCAGCTTGACATCCAAAACCAGCATGAAAACCAACATGAGCACCATCATGGAGGAGGCCCAGAAAAGATCGACCACGTTCCAGGACAAGGTTTCCCCCAGGCGTCGGCTGTCGGATGTTAAACGGGCCATCAGCCAGCCAACCGGCGTCTGGTCGTAGTAGGACAAGGGCATGGTCTGCAGCTTGTGAAAAGCGGCTTTTCGGATGTCGTAGGGGATGTGGTATTCAAGCTTGCCAGCGAATTGAATCATCAGGCGGACGTTCACCGCCTGCAAAACAATCACCACCAGAGCCACAAGGCCAAATGGGATCAAGCGGTCCAGTCGTCCAGGCAGGGCGATGTGGTCGATGGCATACCGGTTGAACAGGGGCATGATGGCGTCGACCAGGCCCAGCAAGACCATCTGTCCGACCAAAACAGCCAGTTCACGCCGGTAAGGTCGGGTGAACTGCAACAAGCGTTTCCAGACGGTGACGTCGAAACGTTTGCTGAATGCCTGTTCGTTGTCTTGCCTCATGGCTTTTCCTTTCTGCTACAGGTCAGCATCGATCTGGCTTTGCAAAAGCCAGTTATCCCGGTAGGGGCCTGGCTGTTGGATCAGCTGCTCATGGGTGCCTGACTGGACAATTCGCCCTTCGTCCAGCACCAGAATTTGATCGGCTTCAGCCAGGGTGGTGATACGGTGCGAAATAATCAAGGTGGTCGTTCCCATGTGTCGTTGTTTCAAAGCCTGGCGGATTTGGGCATCCGTCTGTGTGTCAACAGCAGACAGGGCATCGTCAAAGATGAGAATAGGCGTCTGTCTGATGATGGCCCGTGCAATGGCCACCCGCTGGCGCTGGCCACCGGACAAGGTGACGCCACGTTCACCCACAACCGTGTCATAACCGTCTTCAAAGCCTTCGATGGCGTCATCGATACAGGCAACCTGGGCCGCTTGGCGCACCTGCTCGAGTGACACATGGGGCATGCCGATCCGGATGTTTTCACGGATGGTTCTCGAAAACAAGAAGGGTTCTTGAAGCACAATACCGATGTGCTTTCGAATCCAGGCACGGCTGATCAAAGATAATTCCTGGCCATCGATGGTGATGGATCCTTCCTGGTAATCGTACAGGCGCAAGAGCAGGTGGACCAGGGAGCTTTTACCGGACCCAGTTGCGCCTAAAATCGCTGTTGTTGACCCGGCTTGAACGGAAAAGGACAGGTCTTTTAAAACCGGCTGCCTTTTGGAGTAGGCGAAACCAACGCCATCAAAACGGATGGCACCCTGCACGGGCAGGTCCGTCCGGCCAGCTGTTTCGTCTTCTGGCTCGTGATCCAGGATTTCCTGGATGCGGGACAAGGCCACAAAGGCCTGGCTCATGAAGCCCATCATCTGGCCCAGGCCACGAATGGGCCAGATGAGTAAGCCGGCGTAGGTGACAAAGGCGACCATGACGCCCAGTGAAATGGCCCCCTGAATCATGAGCAGCACACCGGCGATGACCACCACAACCAGCTGCAGCATGCACAAAAAATCGGATGAGGACCAGAATCGGGCCATCAGGTGGGTGATTTGCATGGCCCGATCACGGTAGGTGCGGCTGGCCTGGTCGAACTTCTTGATTTCAACATTTTGAGCGGCAAAAGCCTTGACCACCCGCTGGCCAGCCAGGTTTTCTTGCAGCGCTGTTGACATGGCCCCTTCCGCTTCATCGGTATCTAGAAAAAGCGTGGTCATGCTTTTGAAAAAACGTATCGTCAGCAGCAAGATCAAGGGAATCAACAAGATGGACAAGGTGGCATAGCCTGGGTGCATGGAGAAAAGGAAAAACAAAACAATGGTGACCTGGAAAATGACAGCCAGGGCTTCCACAGAACGGTTGGCGATGAAGTGCTGGGCCGTTTCCACGTCAGAGGTGCAGCGCTGGATGATGTCACCGGTCTGGGTTTTGACATGGTAGTCAAAGGGCTGGCGAAGCAGGTGCAGGTACAGGCGATCGCGCATCCGCTTGGCGGACTGCTCACCGGTCAAAGCAGCCAGTTTGGTTCGGGTGAACTGGAAAAACCCTTGTAGCAGGGTCAGAGCCAGCAACAGAACCAACAGGGACCATAGATTGGATCGCACCCAGTTGATGCCGCCCAGTTTATCAAGGTATCTCATGAGCACAGGCGGCAAAAGCAGCGGCTGATCGCCCAAAACCTGGTCGAGTGTCACACGGATGACCAGTGGCATCAGGGCTGCGAAGCCGACGTGCAAAAAAACCGACACAAGCGCAGCCAGATAGGTCAAAAGGCTGCCCCGTAAAAAGCGGTAAATGAGTGTCAGTCGGTTCATGGCGCCTCCTGGCCAGCGGCCTGCTTTCGATCAACGAAAGAAGCATGAGAACCACAATATCTTATCGCATTCCAAATTATTCGGCAAATTTTGAAAATGTCCATTAATGGATCCGGCTTCATGATAAAATGTATCAGAACAAGCGATTGATCGGAATGGGTAGGAGAAGCCAGCTATGCATCATCGAATTAAATCAAGAAAAAGGTCCGGGCTTTTGGGCTTGGGCCGTCTTTTGCTTGTTTTGATAGGCCTGTTCGTCTTATTTGTTGCGGTAGACCGAAGCAACGACCGGCGGGTGGCGGAAAGTGATCTGATGGAGCAGCTTTCTCAAGGCATGCACACACAGGAGGTCGAGGGACTCAACCTGGCTTATCGGGATGTGGGTTCAGGTGATGATGTGGTGCTGATGATCCACGGCCTGATGGGCTCTTCGGACAACTTTACACCGCTTCTTCCCTGGCTTAGCCCCGGGCGTCGGGTGATTTCAATTGATCTTATTGGCTTTGGCCTTTCGGACAAGGAACCGACCTTGGACTACAGCAAGGCCAACATGGCTCGCCTATGCGGCCTGTTGATGGAAACATTGGGTTTTGAGCATTATGCGGTCGTGGGGCACTCCATGGGTGGCGAGGTGGCCATGCAACTGGCCACACAGTCGCCAGACGCCATCGACCGCCTTGTCCTGATCAGCAGTGCTGGTTATACGGACTTGCAACGGGGTTTTAGCGGACAGTTGCCAGAAGGGTTGATCGCCCACGTGGGTCAAAATTACCTGGTTCAAAGGCTGTATTTTCTGTTTGCACTGGGAGACCCGCGCCAGGCGACGGGTACGCTTTTTGACAGGTTTTATGCCTATAACCGCCACATTCCCGCACAGACCATTCAAAAAATGATTCTGGACAACGACAGCGGTGCCCTGAACGGCAGCCTGTCATCTCTTACACAACCGGCTTTGATCATCTGGGGTCAAAAAGACCGCATCATCCCCATCCGACAGGGGCGTTTGTTGCATGAGGCACTTGCGGACAGCCGCTGGCTGGAGCTGGCTGGGGTGGGACACCTGCCTATGAGTGAAGCACCGCAGGTCGTTGGCCAGGCGGTTGATGCTTTTTTATCTGATCATTAAACGCTAAAGTGGCTGGTCGGCTGACGCCCATTCCAGGCTTTCCAGTGCCCAGGCAGTCACCTCGCTCAGGGAGGGGTGGATGACCATGGAGTGTATGATCGGCTCAAACGTTCCTGCTTCTGAACAAGGCGGGAAAAGAGCCGGCAGAGCCCGGGCCTTTTTTTGTCGTTGCCGGATGGCCTGTGCGGTTGCTTGTGTGCAGCGCAAACCGGCATTCATTAAATATACGAAAGGCTGGACCAGAACCGCAGCATGCGGACCGGCGACATGAGCGCCCAGGATCTTCATCTGTTCGTCGACGATGATTTTGACAAAACCGTTGTCTATATCTCCTTCTTCATAGCCCATGGCATAGCCTTTGGCAATGCTGGAAAACTCGTTCAAAGCAACCTGATAGGGTTTGCCCAGCGCACGGACCTCATCCTCCCGCAAGCCGACATGGGCGACCTGGGGGGAGGTGAAGATGGCCCAGGGAACCGACCGGTAATCCGCGGCGCGCTTGGCAAGGCCATGACTGAAGAGGTTGTGGGCCAAAATTTCTGCCTCATAGTTGGCTTTGTGCCTGAATTGGAACTTGCCATTGAGGTCCCCGATGGTAAAAACATGGGGTTGGTTGGTTTCCAGAAAGGCGTTGGTGATGACATAATTGTGCTCATCCAGGGCCAGACCGGCCGCTTGTGCGTTAAGCAGATCAGCGTTGGACTGGACGCCGGAAGCGATCAGCACCTGATCGCAGGCCAGTGCTTTTTCCTGACCCGTTTTTCGGTCCCGCACCAGCACTTGTTTGCCACCCGAGCCCTGCTGGACCCGGACAGCTTCCTGGCCGGTCAGAACGTCAAGGCCCTGCTGCTTGAGCACACGTTCAAGCAGCGCGCTGACAGCGGGTTCTTCAAGGGGCGCCAAACGTGGTTCACGCTCAACCAGGCTGACCTGTGTACCGAAGGCCGAAAAAATGTGTGCAAACTCCAGACCAATGGCACCGCCACCGATAATAACCAGCCGCTCCCAGGGTTTTTGAGGAAAAGCCGGGCCGAAAAAGCTTTCAGCGGTCACATAACCACTTTCTTCCAGGCCCGGTATGGGAGGAACGGCGGTTCTTGCCCCAGCAGCCAACACAAAGCGTTCACCTCGGAACGGTTCGGTCCGGCCCGATCGCTCATCTGTCACTTGCATGGTGTGTGCGTCGATGAAAGAACCAGTCCCGCGATAGAGAGTCACCCCTTCCAGCGCAGACAGGCTCTTTTCAATGGTGGCATGGTGGCCGATGTAAGACCACATGCGCTGGCTGATCCGGTCCCAGTCAAGGGAAGGGCGGGGAAATGACAGACCGATTTTTTGTGCATGCTCTGTTTCCCGAATCAAATCGGCTGGATAAACCAGCACTTTGGAAGGAATGCAGCCGCGGTTGAGGCAGGTGCCACCCAAGTCATCTTTTTCGATGAGGGCGCACCGAAGGCCATGTGCCAGCGCCACTTCAAGCACCATCAAACCGGCGCCGCTACCAACAATAACCAGGTCATACGTGTGCATGTTTTCCTCCTTGACGGGTGTTCAGATTGCCAAGCCCTCAGACAAAAGAATCGATCAGCGTCCGGACATGATCAAAATCAAACGCTTGGTTGATCAATGGGGGTCGGTTCGCCAGGACGGGATGCAGGTCATGGTAGGTTGGCCGTTCGATTCGGTAAAGCACCCCCGTCGGAATAACATCGCCTGTTTGCAGGGCGGCGGCCACAGCCTGCTGGAAATCGGTCGGGTCGTGGCTGTCTGGAAGTGGTTTGGCACGCTGCCTGTACTGGGCGTGGGTGTTGATCTTGTTGAAGGTCACGCAAGGTTGCAAGATATCAACCAGGGCGTAGCCGGGATACCGGATGGCCTGCATCATCAGGTCGATCAGGCCCTCCCGGTCATCCGAAAAACTCCGGGCCACAAACCCAGCACCAGCGGCCAGGGCGATCAAGACAGGGTTGAAGGGCTGGTTGATGCTGCCCAGAGGCTGCGCACCGGTCACATGGCCACGTTCAGTGGTGGGTGATGCTTGTCCTTTGGTCAGGCCGTAAATCTGGTTGTCGTGGACAAAATGAGCCATGTCAACGTTTCGGCGGATGTTATGTAAAAAGTGGTTTCCGCCTTCACCATAGCTATCACCATCACCGGTTTGGACGATCACCGTCAGGTCCTTGTTGGCGATTTTTGCGGCCACAGCCGGTGGCATGGCCCGACCATGCAGACCACAGAAATTGTTAGCCCGGATATATTGAGGGGTTTTAGCAGCTTGGCCGATTCCTGCGACCATGAGAACCTGATGGGGGGTCAGCTCCAGCCGGGTGAGGGCCTGTTGCAGCGCGGGCAAAATCCCGAAGTTGCCACAGCCGGGACACCAAGCTGTCGTGGTGGTTGTAAAGGTGTGATCCTTATGTTGGGTGTTCATCCGGCAACCTCCTTTTCCTGACCGGTCAAGCGATGGGCAATCTGCTCACCGGTTAACTGGCGGCCATCGTATTTTAAAACCTGCCTGTCACAGACCAGACCCGTGTACTCTCGAACCAGGCCAGCCAGCTGGCCGGTTGCGTTCTGTTCGATATTGATGATTTGGCGGGCTCCGGCGGCCAATGCCATCAGCCGCCTGGTGGGAAGGGGGAAGATATCTCCGAAAACAAGTGCAGCCACGGTGCCCAGGTCATGTTGGCCGTTTTGCTCAAGCAGAGCCACCGCTTCCTTGACTGGGCCATAGAGAGATCCCCAGGCCAGCAGCAAGGTGTCACAGCGTTCAGGTCCGATCAGGGCAGGCTCTTGCAACTCTTTTTTCAGACCATCGAGCTTTCGCATGCGCTTGTCAACCATCTGGGTCCGAACCGTGGCGGACTCGGTGATACGGCCCCATTCATCGTGCTCATCGCTGTCAACCGCTGTCAAATAATCTGGATGGCCGGGAAACACCCGGGGTGAAACGCCGGATTCCGTGATGCGGTAAGGGCGGTATTGTTCATCGATTAGCCCAGTGTCAACCGGCTCAGGTGTGTCAAAAACATAGGGTTTGACTGTTGTCGAACCGTCTGCCAAAAACTGGTCGCTAAGCAAGATGACCGGAAGCTGGTAACGCTCGGCCAGGTCAAAGGCCCGCATGGTCTGGTAGAACAGGTCTTCATGGTTGCGCATGGCAATGACCATGCGGGGGAATTCGCCCTGGGCGGCGGAGATAACAAATTTTAAATCGCTTTGTTCGGTTCGGGTCGGCAAGCCGGTGGCAGGGCCAGGGCGCTGGACGTCGACGACAACCAGGGGAATTTCCCCCATGCCGGCCAACCCCAGCGCTTCAACCATCAGACTGAACCCCCCACCGGATGTACCCGTCATGGCGCGGATGCCTGCAAAGGAAGCCCCCAGGGCCATGTTGATGGCAGCAATCTCGTCTTCTGCCTGTTCAACCACCAGGCCACATGCTTTGCCCTGGGCAGCCAGATACTCCAAGATACCTGTGGAGGGGGACATGGGATAGGCGCAGTAAAACTTGACGCCCGCGGCCAGGGCTCCCAGCGCCAGCGCCTGGTTGCCGTTGAGGATCATGTGGTTCTCAACCCCGGCGGTCGGCAGGGTCCATTTTTGGCTGAGCAGGCGGTGTCCCCGGGCCAGAGCCTTCTGGTTAATGTCCAGATGTTGTGGTTTCAGGAAAACCGCCAGAGATCCGTTGGCCTGTTCCGGCTCCAGGCCAATCAGGCGCATGAGGGCACCAATGGCAACACTGCCGGACACACGAGGGTTGCCCAGTTCTTTGCTGATGTCTGCCATGGCGACTCGAAGAATGCGCGGGTCATCGGACTGAATGTGCTCGTCGCAGACGATCACCCCGTCCGGCCCCAGCTTGTCGCGATGTATCGAGACAGTTTCATCGTTCAAGGCCAAAATAATGTCCAGGTTTAAGCTGTGAGAAACGAGTTCGCGTGAGCCGAATCGGATTTGGATGAAGTTGTGGCCGCCTCGGATGCGTGACATGAAGTCCCGGACGGTAAACACAAAATATCCGGCTTGCTTGAGCGTTCGTTCGAGGATGGCCGCTGCCGTGTCAATTCCTTGGCCGGCAGCGCCACCGATCAGAAGATTAACCGTCATCATACACCTCCGTAACCGTTGGGCTTTGCCTGCTTGTTGCCGTTGGCTTTTTCCTAGATTCAGGTCTGGTAGCATACCGCTTAGGTTTTTATGATAACAGATTTTGGCTTGTCTTGCCTGTCAGCGTAAGTGCAACGCGAAACAAAACGCAAAGACAAGCCAAACAGGCCCAGACACAGGCGTCTGTGATACAATAAAAAAGTTAAGACCGTGTGGCAAGTCATGTTTCGGAGGTGTGCGACCATGGATTTTGAACGGTTGGGGGTTTTTTATTTGGGACGGCCGGTTCGGCAAGACGAACCGGAACAAACAGGGCCAGACTACCTTTTACTGCCCTCCAAACAGCTGACAACGCATGCAGTTTGTGTTGGTATGACGGGCAGCGGCAAGACAGGCCTTTGTATTGGTTTGCTGGAAGAAGCAGCTATCGATGGCATTCCAGCCCTTGTTATCGATCCAAAAGGTGACATGACCAACCTGATGTTGTCTTTTCCAGAAATGCGTGCGGAAGACTTTCTGCCCTGGATTGACGCGGATGAGGCGCGGCAGGCCGGGCTGAGCCCTCAGGCCTTTGCCAGCGACAAGGCAGCCTACTGGCGCCAGGGGCTGGCGCAGTGGGATCAACTGCCGGAACGCATCCGGACCATGCGCCAAACAACAGCTTTTTCTGTCTATACCCCGGGCAGTTCAGCGGGCCTGCAGTTGTCTGTTCTGGATTCTTTTGACCGGCCTGACGACGCGTTGCTTGAAGACGCAGAACAACTTCAAGAACTGGCCAGCGGTTTGGCAGCAAGCTTGTTGGGCCTGATTGGCCTGGAAGCAGATCCGCTACGAAGCCGGGAACAGATTTTGATCGCCACGCTTTTACTTGACGCCTGGACGGCTGGAAAAGATTTGGGGATTCAGGACCTGATCCGCTTGATTCAAGAGCCACCCATGGCCTTTGTTGGCGTTTTGCCGGTGGATGATTTTTTCAAACCTCAGGATCGCATGCAGCTGGCCCTGCACATCAACAACCTTCTGGCCTCGCCAGGTTTTTCCTTCTGGCTGGAAGGAGAGCCTTTGGATATCAGCCGCCTCTTGTATACCGATGAGGGCAAGCCACGCCTGTCCATCCTTTCGCTGGCCCACCTGTCTGAAAGCGAGCGGCAGTTTTTTGTTTCTTTGCTTCTGCATAAAATGGTCAGCTGGACCCGGGCTCAGCCCGGCACATCAAGCCTACGCGCTTTGGTGTATATGGATGAAATATTTGGCTACTTTCCACCGACGGCCAACCCGCCCTCAAAAGCGCCCTTGCTAACCTTGTTAAAACAGGCTCGCGCACATGGGGTCGGGGTTATGTTGACCACCCAAAACCCGGTCGATCTGGATTACAAGGGCCTGGCCAATGCCGGCACCTGGTTTATTGGCCGCCTGCAGACCGAACGGGATAAAAAACGCATGTTGGATGGCCTTGAGGGGGCAGCCACTTTTCAGGGTCAAGGGTTCAGACGAGCCGATCTGGACCGGCACATCGCTGGGCTGGCCCAACGCACCTTTTTGCTTTACTCGGTCCACAACGACGACATGCTTTTATTCGAAACGCGCTGGTGTTTGTCATACCTTTTTGGGCCCATGACACGAGAACACATCAAGCAACTGGAGCAGAAACCAACCAAAGCCTCATTAATCCGACAGGAACAGGTGGCACAGCCGGCATCAGCGCAAAAGGCTGATCATGATTTTGCAGCAGAAGCGGATCAAGCCGCCGCTGCTTCCCCGGTCTTGCCAGCCGGTATGCGACCGATCCATGCGCCACCCAGAGGAAGCCTGGATAGCCTCGTTTACAAACCGGCTGTAATCGGTGTGGTTCAGATCGGCTATTCAGATCGAAGCCACGACCTTTATCACACAGAAGAAAAAAGACGGGTGGCGCCCATTACCGGCGGTATCTTTCCCGTTGATTGGGACAAGGGGCTGGAGCTTGAACTAGATCTTGACGCCTTTGACAGCCAGGCCCACGCAAGCATTCCCTTTGAACCCCTGACCGAGGCGGCGACAGACAAGAAAAACCACACCACCTGGAAAAAAGACCTGGCTGACTGGGCCTACCGCACCTGCCGGTTGACGGTACCTTATGCCCCGGATTTGAAGCAGGCGGCCCAAGCCGGAGAAGAAGAACGCGATTTTCGTATCCGGTTGCAGCAGGCAGCCCGGGAATGGCGCGATCAGGAACTGCTCAGGCTGGAGCAGAAATATGAACCCAAAATCAAAGCCCTTGAAGAAAAGATCCGAAAAGCCGAGCAAGCGGTGGCGCGAAAAAAAGAGCAGGCTTCAGATGCGAAAATGCAAACCGCTATTTCAGTCGGAGCGACCGTCTTGAGTGCCTTCTTGGGAAAAAAGGCCGTCAGCGCGACGTCAGTTGGTAAAGCGACCACAGCCGCCCGAGGGGTCAGCCGGTCGGTCAAACAAAGTGGCGATCTTTCCCGTTCACAAGAAACCGTGTCTGCTTATGAAGAGCAGCTTGAGGAGTTGCACGTTGCTTTTGATAAAGAAGCCCAGGCGCTCAAGGACCAGACCGATCCCAATCGCCTGCTTATTGAAAATCTGACCGTGCAACCCTTTAAAAAAGACATCCAAGCCAAAGACCTGGTGTTTGCCTGGATGCCCTATCGCAAGCAGGCAGACGGCACTGTTTCACCGTCCTGGTGACATAAAAAGGGAATATATGATCACGCCGCCGAATCGGATCAAAATATTCCCCTACCTGCTTGTTATGGAGCCAGGCACCTCTGTTTTCAGCCTCGCTTTTGTGGGTGGTGGAAAAACGTGGTTAACCGCGCATTCAAGACCCATTTGTATTATATCTCAAATAAAATAAAATGTGTAGCTGTTTTAATGCAATTTTTTGCTCTTTTAGACCCAATTGACAGCTTTGTTATAATAGACGAGATCGGAAAGGGGATGGCAATCCGCAAGGTGCAAGACCATGATGCAAGTTGACTTGTTTTTAATAGCCCTTGGCCTCTCCATGGATGCCTTTGCCGTGGCCATGTGCCAGGGCTTGCCCATGAAGCGCTTTGACTTGCGCCAAGCCTTGCGTGTGGCTTTCTTTTTTGGCCTTTTTCAAGCTGTTATGCCCCTTTTGGGTTGGGTTATCGGTTCACGCGTGGGTGTCTTTCTGGATGCCTATGACCATTGGATCGCTTTCGTCTTGCTCCTGTTAATTGGCGGTAAAATGATATTCAGTTTTTTCCGTGGGTCGCGATGTGCGGTGTCTGACTCAAACCGCTGTTCTTATAAAGAGCTGTTTGTTTTGTCCCTGGCCACCAGTCTGGACGCCTGGGTCATCGGCATGACCTTTGTTTTCCTAGATGTACGCCTGCTGCCTGCTGTGGTTTTGATCGGCTGCACCACCGCCGTCTTGTCTCTTCTGGGCATCTGGCTCGGTCAACGGGCCGGTGGCAGGATCGGGGGCTTTGCCGAACTGGCTGGTGGTGTGGTCCTCATCCTGATCGGCTTGAAAATTCTTTTAACAGATCTGAATATCTTCGTATAAGCCTTTTTGTTGTGGTATAATCATGGATCGGAAACAGGGACGAGTCTGTTCATTGAGGAACACAGGCAGGATGCAAGAAAAAAAGCGAAAAAACAAAAAAAGAATCATAGACGATGTTGATGCAGCAAAAAAAACGTCTGCAAAACGCTTGACAATTTTGGCTTGGGTCGTCATTTTGTTGACCTGGACCCTGGTTACAGAACTGCGCCTGGTTTCTTCAGTTATGGTTCCTTCGCCACGAGATGTTTGGCACACCTGGGTACAGATTTTGAAAAACGGTTACAACAATGTCAGCATCTGGTTGCACCTGGCTGTCAGCTTCAAGCGGTTGTTTCTGGCCTTCGGCCTGGCCGTCGTCACAGGTATACCCCTGGGTCTTCTGAGTGGTTATTCCACCCGAATCCGTGCTGTTGTTGATTCAATCGTCCAATTTTACCGTCCTTTGCCCCCGTTGGCCTATTACACTTTGCTGATCCTGTGGCTGGGCATCGACGACACGTCCAAGGTCACCTTGCTTTACCTGGCAGCGCTGGCTCCCATTTATGTCAGCTGTGTCTCAGCGGTGACGGGCATCAACCGAAACTTCCTGCTCAGCGCCCGTTCGTTGGGGGCCACACAAAACCAGGTTTTCTTTCACATCGTGCTGCCTGCTTGTCTGCCGTCCATTTTTACGGGGCTGCGTACGGCCATCGGTGTTGCCTACACAACCCTGGTTGCTTCTGAAATGGTGGCAGCGACATCTGGAATCGGCTGGATGGTGATCGATGCGTCCCGCTACCTCAAAAGCAACGTCATGTTCGTGGGGATCATCATCATGGGGCTGACCGGGGTCTTGATTGATCTGGTTATGCGCCTGATTGAAGAAAACGTCATACACTGGAAGGGGTACCTATGAACACTCACCACATCAACCGCCTGCCGAGTCAGCGGCTCAAAGTTGCCAGTTTGCTTGTGATCATGCTTTTGCTTCTGGTGCTTGCGGTCGCTTGCCAGCCACAAGAACAGTCCCAATGGCCCGAACATATCAACATTGGCTACCTGCGGGTTCCAAACGATGAGACCATTGCCAAGGCAAAGGGTTTTTTCGAAAGTTACTATGCCGACAAAGGCATCAGCTGTTCATTCATCGTTTTTGACTCCGGTGTCGATGCCAACAAGGCCTTGTTGTCACAAAGCATTGATTTTGCCACCATGGGCCACACCAATGCAGTCATTGCGTTGGCGACCGGAATTGATGCGGAATTGATCTGGATTCACGAAGTGCTGGGAGAAACTGAACAACTGGTGGTCCGCAAGGGAAGCGGCATCAACCACATTGAAGACCTGGCTGGCCAACGGATTGCAACTGTTTTTGCATCCACGGCACACTACAGCCTGCTGCATGCCCTGCGTGATGCCGGAATAGAAGACCAGGTCACCTTGTTGGACATGTTGACGGTGGATATTGTAGCAGCCTGGGAACGTGGAGACATTGATGCGGCCTACACTTGGCAGCCAACCTTGGAAAAACTTTTGGAAACAGGCCAGACGTTGGTGACCAGCGAGCAACTGGCAGAACAGGGTGTGATCACCGCCAATGTGCTTCTGGCGCGCAGGGGTTTCACCAAGCAATACCCTGAACTGACTGCGGATTTTGTGGCGGCCCTGATCGACGGTGGCGACCTTTACCGCCAAGATCCTGCAGCAGCAGCCGATATTGCCGGCAAAGAGCTGGAGATCCCTGCTCAAACCGCACGCGGACAAATGACTGGCTCGCGCTGGCTGACCGCTGATGAAGCCCTCAGTAGCCTGTTTCTGGGTACCTCTGAAGAACCTGGCCATTTTGTCCAAGTCATCCATGACACGGCTGTCTTTCTGGCTGACCAGCAATCCATTCAAAAAGCACCTGACTATGACGCCTGTAAAGCCTTCGTCAATGTGGCCTATCTGGAAGAAGCTGCCGTGAAAAGGACAGCGCAACCATGACAGCGACAGATCAGGTCCCGCCCCTCCTTGAACTGCGGCAGGTCACGCACCGATACCAAACGCGAAAAAATGACATTGAGGCCATCCGGGAGGTCAATCTGGCTGTTTATCCCCAGGAGTTTTTGTGCATCCTGGGGCCGTCAGGCTGTGGCAAGAGCACCCTCTTGAACCTGCTGGCTGGTTTTTTCAAGCCGAGCCAGGGTCAGGCCCTGATCGAAGGGCGGCCCATTGAAGGCCCTGATCGTGAGCGGGGGGTCGTTTTTCAAACGGAAACACTTTACCCTTGGATGAGCGTGCGGGACAACGTTTCGTTTGGTCCACGTATGCGAGGGGCCACACGCCAGCAGTGCCGCCAAATCAGCGACCGTTACCTGACTGAGATGAACCTGACGGCCTTTGCCGATCAGAAAACCTATGAATTGTCTGGTGGCATGAAACAGCGGGTGGCATTGGCTCGGGTGTTGGCTAATGAGCCGCGGGTGATTCTCATGGATGAGCCCTTTGGCTCTCTGGATGCCGTCACGCGCATCCAGATGCAAAGCCTGATCCGACAAATCTGGCGCCAAGAGCAACGAACCATCGTTATGATCACCCACGATATCGATGAAGCCTTGTCTCTGGGCACGCGCCTGATGGTCATGTCGACCGGGCCGGGCACCATCGAACAAACCCTGCCGATTTCCTTTACAGAGACGGCCTTTGAAACCGACACGGGCCGAGTCGACATCACCGAGGCCTATGTGATTCTGCGAGATGAAATTTACCGCAGCATCACCTCTTGATTAAGAGGTGAAAGCTTGGCGGTAAGGAGGTGGGATGAGGGCCTGGTCAGCTGATCCGGCCGGGCTGTTCTGCAAGGGCCAGTAAGGGTTGCGAAGCAATTCGCGCCCCAAGGCGACCAAATCCGCTTGCTGGTTTTCTAAGATGGCCTCCACCTGCTCCAAGCGGGTCAGCAAACCCACCGTAATAACAGGAACCGAGCAGGCTGTTTTAATCTTTTCTGCATACCCAACCAGATAACCCGGCTTTTCCACAGGCGGAATCGGCACAAGGCCGCCGTCGGTGATGTCAAAAAGATCCACACGGTCCCGGATGCGTTCAACGATGTGGATGGTGTCTTGGCAGCTCAGGCCGCCCTGTGTGCCATCTGTTGCGGACAGGCGAATCAAAAGGGGCCGATCCTGAGGCCAGACGTCACGAACCGCCTCAATGATGTCCAGCAAGAAACGCATCCGCTGAGGCAAATCTCCGTTGTAGGCATCGGTACGCTTGTTGGTTAACGGTGATAAAAATTGGTGGATCAAATACCCATGGGCAGCATGAAGCTCTAAGACATCAAAACCGGCCTGGGCTGCCCGTGCAGCTGCCGTGGCAAAGGCGTCAACCACGGCATTCAGCGCTGAACGTGACAGGGCTTGGGGCGGCAGCTCACCTTCCCGGTAGGGCAGGGGGCTGGGGGCAACCGGCCTTTGGCCCGTCACGGTGCTTTTGCGACCTGCGTGGGCCAGTTGGATACCAGCTTTTGCCCCGCCATCGTGGATGGCGTCCACCAAACGGGACAACCCGTCCAGTTGATGGTCGTCCCAGATACCCAGATCCCGATCAGTGATCCGGCCACCCGGGGTGACCGCAGTGGCCTCCAGCAAAACCAGACCAGTGCCTCCCAGGGCCCGGCTGGCATAATGGACCAGGTGAAAAGGTTGGACCTGGCCACTGCCGTTGCTGCTGTTCAGGCACATGGGGGCTAAAACGATGCGGTTTCGCAAGGTTAATTTAGGGTGGTTATAAGGCGTGAAAGTCAGCATGGGGCACCTCATTCAAAACAGGTTTTCCGTCAGGAAGGCCGACGGGAAGCATAGCCTGTAAAGGCCGGGACAACTGCTTTAAACGTAGCTTAAGGCGATGGCCTTGTCAAACAAGACACCGGC
>CAYXIM010000023.1:0-21313 GCA_964465385.1 uncultured Oscillospiraceae bacterium | reverse complement strand
ACACCACCGGTTTGCTTTTTGACCTTTACTGGCCCAAACTGCAGTGGGACAACGAACAACAGGCGGTCAAACAAAACCTCAATATCGTCTTCGGGCTCCTGACCAGCCTGTTTCTGGCGGTTATCCTGATCCTTCCCACTGTTTTACTGGCAGGTTCCTTGCTTGTGTCGCTGGCGCTTTTGTCGGGCGGTTCCCTTGTCTTCTCAGGCCTGCTGCTTGCCTGGCTGCGGCACAAATTGCCTGTGCGCATGGCGCAAATTGAGCCCTAGGGTCGGGTTTGGCAAGTTGAGAGAACTTTGCTATAATGACGTGACGATTTGTCTGTTTCACCCGAGCGACACACCATAAGGTCCCGTCTGATGAGGAGGCAAGGTGCATGAATGATTTTCTCACGCAAATTAAAGCGGCCGAAACGCAGGCTGTAGAGCTGGTTGAATCGGCCCGGGCCAAGGCGCAGCAACAGACCCACAAGGCCCGTGAAAAAGCGACTGAAAACACAGCTTATGCGCGTGAACAAGCAACCATGCGCCAGCAGGAACTGGCGACAGAGGCTCAAGACCAGATCAAGGCGCTGGAAGCGCAAGCCCGCCAAGAAGCAGAGCAAGAAGCGCAGCACCTTCGCGCCCTGGCACAAGCCCGCCTCCCGCAAGCAGCACGCAACATTGTGGAAAGGATTGTGAACGACAGTGCCAATCGTTAAAATGGACCGCCTGACGGTTGTGGGCCTTCTCGAAGAGCGGCACGATGTGGTTCAGGCCTTGATGGAAACCGGTGCTGTTGAACTGATCGATCAAACCAGCCAGGCCTGTGAACACACGGAAGACCGAAGCGAACCTGATACTGACCGGTCTGGCCCCAAAGAGGCCGGTTTTTTGACCCAAGTGGAAGCCGCCATCCAGCTGGCCAACCACCTGTACCCGCAACCTAAAAAACTCTTCTCCAGCCAGCGGACGGTCCCGGCAGCGGAGCTGCTGAAGATTGCGCGAAAAGAGGACCAGCTGATTGCGTGGATCGAACAGCTAGACGCAAACAGCAACCGTTTATCTGAATTACGGGTCCAGCTGCAGCGACTTGAAACCGCGCGGGCCCTGCTTGAGCCCTGGGAAAGCCTGCCCCTTGATTTACATGAACGGGGCACACGCCAGACCCGGGTTTTTCTGGGCAGCCTGGACTTTGAACAGCGCACAGATCAGCTGGTGCAGCAGTTGCAGACGGAGGTGCCGGAAAGCTTCCTGCAACCAGTGACCGAGGATGAAAACGGCATCCGTTGTGCGGTGGTGACGCTGCACACACGTGCGGAAGAGGTCCAGACCCTGTTGCGCCAGGCCGGCTTCAACCCGCTTCCTGAAACAGAGCGGACCGGAACGGCGGCTGAACAGATCAGGCAGATCAAGCAAGAGCAAACCGCCATCCGGGCTGAGCAAGACCGCTTGGAAGAGGAAAACGCAGCACTGGCCCAAAACGGCCCTGATTTTGAATTACTCTACGACCTGCTTCTGATCCGAAAAGACCGCCAGCAGGCTGTTGCCACCCTGCCGTCCAGCCGCAATACCTTTTGGCTGACGGGCTGGATTCCGTCTGAACAGGTGAGCCGGGTCAAAACCAGGCTAAACAACCGCTTTCTGGTTGCGCTTGAATCACGGCCGGCACAGCAGGGAGAAGAACATCCCATCTTGTTGCAAAACAAGCCCTTTGCCCGGGCTTTTGAAACCATCGTCACCATGTTCAGCGCACCAACGGTTCAAGAAGGGGATCCGACGCCCGTCCTGGCACCTTTTTTCTTCATCTTCTTCGGTCTCATGCTGGGTGATGTGGGCTATGGCTTTGTGCTCAGTGCGTTTTGTGCCGTCTTGATCTGGAAATTGAAAATTAAAAGCCAGATGGTACATATGCTTTTTTTGTGCGGGCTGTCCTCCATTGTCTGGGGTTTTCTGTTTGGCAGCTTCTTCGGAGACATGCTGCCTGTCTTGAGCCAGAACCAGTTGATCCCCAAACCACTCTGGTTCAACCCTATGGAAAATGCAACTAAACTGATGATTTGGAGCATGGTTTTTGGTGTAATCCATTTGTTTGCCGGCATGGCCATGAATATCCACATGCTTTTTCAGCTGGGCCGCGGCAAAGACGCTCTCTTGGATATTATCCCGTGGTACCTGATTTTAACTGGTGGAGGTCTAATGCTGGGACAGTTTGGCGGTAAGACCGGACTGGTGTTGATTGTGGTCGGAGCAGCCATCATCGTTTTGTTTGGTGGCAGAGAAGCTAAAAACCCCATTATGCGCTTCCTGAAAGGGTTATTGGCCTTGTATGATGTGACGGGCTATTTCAGTGATATCTTGTCCTATACCCGAATTTTGGCTCTTGTGCTGGCGACCAGCGTTATCGCTATGGTGGTGAACCTTTTAGGTTTTTTGGTGGGACCGACGGCCTTTGGCTTTGTGGTTTTTGCGGTGATTGCTCTGGGCGGGCACCTGCTCAACCTGGCCCTATCCAGCCTGTCTGCCTATGTTCACACCTGCCGGCTGCATTACGTTGAATTTTTTGGCAAGTTTTATGAGGGCGGTGGCCAACTTTGGGAACCGCTCCGGATGAAAACACAATACGTCTCCTTGCTGTCTGCCGATGATGATAGATAAAGATAATAAAAAAGATATGAAAAACAAACTTTTTATCAGGAGGATGAATCAATGGTATTATTAGAAAACCTAGGGACGATCTTAACGCTGCTGGCTGGTGCATTAGCTGCCTTGTTGCCGGGTATCGGATCGGCTAAAGCCGTTGGAAAAGTTGGTGCAGTTGCCGCGGGCGTGTTGACAGAAGACCCCAACAAATTTGGTAAACTCCTGATCCTGCAGGCTTTGCCAGGCACCCAAGGTATTTACGGCCTTTTGACCTGGTTCATGGTCATGCAGCAGTCCGGCTTGTTGAGTGGACATACAGACATTTCCTGGCAGATAGGACTGGCTTTCCTGATGTCGGTCCTTCCTCTTGCAATTGTCGGCTATGCGTCGGCTATCCACCAAGGAATGGTCTCTGTCGCTGGTGTGGAGCTGGTTGCCAAGCGCCCAGAAGAGCAGGCTAAAGCATTGGTTATGGCAGCCATGGTCGAAACCTACGCCATTTTAGCCCTGCTGGCTTCGGTCCTTTCAATCTTTAGTATCGGCTGAAGATTGGGACCATTTGATAGATCAGATACTTGATACGGAGAGGAGCAGCGCCTTGGAGGGATTAGAATCAATCAAAAATAAAATTCTCACTGATGCGCGTCAAGAAGCACAGGAGATCACCCGCCAGGCTGACCAGGTCATCTCGGACATGATGAAACAAAACCGTGATGCCTGCGAGCAAATTGTGCAAGAGGCGGTTGAGCAGGCGCAACACGACGCAAAAACCAGCATCGACCGGGCACAAAGTCTGGCTGCGCTGGACCAGCGCAAGGCCGTTTTGCTGGCCCGCCAGATGGTGATTGAACAGGCCCTGGACCAGGCTCTGGAGCAGTTGTCCAATCTTCCGGACGCCGAAAAAGAACACCTTTATGCCGGCCTGATCAACCAATCGGACTTACGCACGGGCCAGCTGGTCTTGAATGAGAAAGACCAGGACATCGGTAAACGGCTGGCTGAGCGCTTTGCACCGGGACTGACCTTGAGCCCGCAGGCTGCCTCTTTTGCCGGCGGCCTCATCATTCGCCAAGCACGCGTTGAAGAGAACCTGACCTTTGAAACCTTGATGAAAAACAATCGGCCTGAATGGGTTAAACTGGCCGCTGACGTTCTTTTCGCTGACCAGACAGAACACAGCGGCGCAGTGGCAGGGGTCAAGCCATGATGGCCCGACCTCAAACCCAGCCCAGGCCGTCCGAGCGGGACCGCCACCGCTACCTCTACCTGTCTGGGTGGGTGCGTGCCCTGGAACTCAAGCTTTTGGACCGGGCGCAAACCAACCGCCTCTTTGAGGCCAGGACACAGGAAGATATCGACCGTGTCTTGTCGGAAGCCGATTACCCGGCTGGCCAGTCACCTGACCAACGGCTGCAAGGCGAAAGCCGTGCAATACTGGACTGGCTGAAAACCCACCTGCCCAACCCACTCTATGTGGACGCGCTGCTGGCTTTTCATGATGCGCACAACCTCAAGGTTGTGCTCAAGCACCTCTTGAGCCGGTGGATTACATCGGCTCCCCAGCCAGCAGACGTGGACGCAGTTGCGGAGGCAGCCGGGCCCGCATGGCCTGATTTCACCGACCTGGCCAGCCTGCCTTCTTTTTCTGACCTGGCCGGCCAGCTTTTGCTGCCTGCCGGTGTGGAGCCGGCCCTGCTTTACCGCCAGGTGGCGGAGCACCAGGCAGCGGATCTGCCGGCCTGGTTGCATGAGGCAACAACCCAGGCCCTGCAGCGCTACTTGACCCGATATGCCCTGAGTGATGTGGACTTATATTTGGATCAAGTGGCCTGGCAGCGGGCCCAGGCCAAAGCAAGAGAAACCGGCAATGCTTTTTTCTGCGACTACCTGGCCCTGCAGGCCGATCTGATCAACCTGGACCTGCTCAACCGGGTTCGCAAACAGCGCATGGGCCGTGACATCCTGGCCAAGGCGCTGGTACCGGGTGGAAGCTTCGATCAGGACCGGTGGATGGGCCTGTATGACTTGGACGAAGAGGCGTTGCTGGCTTTTTTGGCCCCAACCGCCTACGTTTCGTTGAGTCCCTTTTTCCGCCAGGATGCGCAGGCAGAGGACGCAGACCGGATGGGCCTTGTGGCAGACAACCTGCTCATGCGCCACTTACAAACGGTCCGCTATGTTCTGGAAGGTCCGGAAGTGCCTTTGGCTTTTGTCCTGGCCCGCCAGCTGGAAATCAAGAACGTACGGCTGATAATAACATATTTGAGAAATGGGTTGCCGGCGGCACGGGCCAGAGAGCGGCTGCGTGACCGTTACCAGCCCTGGAGGTGAGCAAGCGTTGTATCAGGTAGCCGTTGTGGGAGATCGGGATACAGTGGTGGGTTATCGTGCCATCGGCATGACAGTTGTCGCCTTGGATGACCCCGCGGAAGCTGTTCCCGCCCTGGAAGCGTTGATTCGAAACAATGTGGCGGTCATCTTTTTGACCGAAACCATAGCCGAGCAGCACGAAGCCTATCTGAGTGACTTGCGCAAACAAAGGCTGCCAGCTATCATCCCGATTCCTTCCATGGAAGGATCGACCGGCTTTGGCATGAAGCAGATACAAGAAGCGGTTCGCCGGGCTGTCGGTATCGATTTGTTCGAACAAGAAGCGGACCGTGAAGATGAATAGTGACAAAGAAAGATCAAATTGAGGAGACGTTGTTCATGAAGCATACAAGTCAAGGTACGATTGTCAAAGTATCCGGGCCACTGGTGATCGCCGAAGGCATGCGTGACGCCAACCTGTTTGACGTGGTTCGTGTGTCGGATAAAAACCTGATCGGGGAAATCATCGAAATGCATGCGGACCGCGCCTCGATCCAGGTTTATGAGGAGACCAGCGGGCTTGGCCCCGGCGAACGTGTCGTGTCTGAAGGCGAACCCCTGTCTGTCGAACTGGGCCCCGGGCTGATCGGCGGCATTTTCGATGGCATCCAGCGGCCACTGGATCGTCTGGTGGAGCTGGTGGGCAACAACATCGCCCGTGGGGTGTCAGCAGATGCCCTCGACCGTGAGAAAACGTGGGATTTCCAGCCTGTCGTCTCGGAAGGACAGGCCTGTGTTGCTGGTGACATCCTGGGAACCGTCCGTGAAACGGCCCTGGTTGAGCACCGGGTTCTGGTGCCCCCAGGGGTGTCAGGAACGGTTGAGGCCATTTATGAAGGGCCCATGACGGTTTTAGACACGGTCTGTGTCCTGCGCCAGGACGATGGCAGCACCCGGCCGTTGACCATGTTGCAGCGCTGGCCTGTCCGGCTGGGCCGGCCTTTCCAGGCCAAGTTGTCCCCTGACCAGCCCTTGATCACCGGCCAGCGGTCGGTGGACACCTTTTTTCCGGTTGCCAGAGGGGGAACGGCAACCATACCGGGTCCTTTCGGCAGTGGCAAAACCGTTGTCCAGCACCAGCTGGCCAAGTGGGCCGAATCAGATATTGTGGTCTACATCGGTTGTGGCGAGCGCGGCAATGAAATGACGGATGTCCTCATGGAATTCCCGGAAATCATCGACCCGCGTTCCGGCCAGTCACTGATGCAGCGCACCATCTTGATTGCCAACACGTCTGACATGCCCGTTGCAGCGCGTGAAGCTTCTATTTACACCGGTATCACCATTGCCGAATACTTCCGTGATATGGGCTACTCGGTCTCTATCATGGCTGACTCCACATCTCGCTGGGCCGAAGCCCTGCGTGAAATGAGCGGCCGCCTGGAAGAAATGCCCGGTGAGGAAGGCTATCCGGCCTACCTGGGCTCACGCCTGGCCGGCTTTTATGAGCGGGCCGGATCGGTAACCTGTCTGGGGCAGGATGGCCGGACCGGCGTGCTGACAGCCATCGGGGCTGTGTCACCACCAGGCGGAGATCTGTCCGATCCGGTTGCCCAGGCCACCTTACGTATCGTCAAGGTTTTCTGGGGCCTGGACTCAGCCTTGGCTTACAGGCGCCATTTCCCGGCCATCAACTGGCTGAACAGCTACTCTCTCTATGCCGACAAGGTGGATCTGTGGAAAAAAGAGCACATTGCGCCCGACTGGATCACCCTGCGGGGCGATGCGCTCAGGCTCTTGCAGGAAGAAGCCGAACTGGAGGAGATCGTACGTCTGGTTGGCCAGGATTCGCTGTCCTATACAGACCGGCTCAAACTGGAAGCAGCCCGTTCGCTGCGCGAAGACTACCTGCATCAGGACTCGTTTGACGACATTGACACCTATACGTCGCCACACAAACAGTACCGGATGCTGTCCACGATCATGTCTTTCTTCTACCAGGGCACCAAGGCCCTGGACCAGAATGCACCCTATCGGGACCTGATTGCCCTGCCGGTTCGTGATGAAATCAGCCGGATGAAGATGATCCCCGAGGATGCGTTTGAAGAAACGGCGGACCGTATCGATCAGGCGCTGTTCGACCAGATACAGGCCATTCACAACCGGGAGGTGCACTGATATGTCCAGAGAGTACCGGACCATTGAGGAAGTTGCCGGCCCTTTGATGCTCGTCAAAGACGTCGTCGATGTCAAATATGATGAGCTGGGTGAAATCGAGCTGCCAAACGGTGAAATCAGACGCTGCAAAGTGCTGGAGATCGATGGTGGCAACGCCTTGCTTCAGCTCTTCGAAAGTGCCCTGGGCATCAATGCTGAAGACAACAAGGTGCGCTTTTTAGGCAAGGGCCTGGAACTGGCCCTGTCCCCGGATATCCTGGGCCGTGTCTTTGACGGCATGGGCCAGCCGGCAGACGGTGGACCGGAAATCATTCCAGAGCGGATGGCTGACATCAACGGCCAGCCCATGAATCCGGCGGCCCGCGCTTACCCCAACGAATTCATCCAGACGGGCTTGTCGGCCATTGACGGGCTTAACACCTTGGTCCGCGGGCAGAAATTGCCCATCTTCTCCGCATCAGGCCTGCCCCATGCTGAATTGGCCGCGCAAATTGCCCGCCAGGCCCGTGTGCGGGACCAGTCCAGTCGTTTTGCGGTTGTTTTTGCAGCCATGGGCATCACCTTCGAAGAGGCCGATTACTTCATCAGCGATTTCAGGCGAACCGGTTCCATTGACCGGGCGGTTCTGTTCATGAACCTGGCCAACGACCCGGCCATCGAACGGATTTCAACCCCACGCATGGCCCTGACAGCGGCCGAATATCTGGCTTTTGAGCTGGACATGCATGTGTTGGTCATCATGACCGACATCACGTATTATGCGGAAGCCTTGCGTGAAGTATCTGCGGCCCGCAAAGAAGTGCCGGGCAGGCGCGGCTACCCCGGTTACCTGTACACCGACCTGGCCACCCTCTATGAGCGTGCCGGCCGTCAAAATGGGAAGGAGGGCTCCATTACGCTGATGCCCATCCTGACCATGCCCGATGACGACAAAACCCATCCTATTCCAGACCTGACCGGCTACATCACTGAAGGGCAGATCATCCTCAGTCGGGAGCTATACCAGAAGGGGGTCCGCCCACCGGTGGATGTGCTGCCCTCCCTGTCCCGCCTGAAAGACAAGGGCATCGGCGAAGGCAAGACCCGTGCCGACCATGCCAACGTCATGAACCAGCTTTTTGCGGCTTATTCGCGGGGCAAGGAAGCCAAGGAATTGCAGATCATCCTGGGCGAGGATGCCCTGTCAGATGTTGACCGGATCTATGCGCGTTTCTCAGATGCCTTTGAAGCCACCTATGTTTCGCAGGGCTTTGAAACCGAACGCAGCATTGATGAGACGCTCAAGATTGGCTGGCAGCTTTTGTCCATGCTGCCACGCAATGAGTTGAAACGGATTCGGGACAGCTATATCGACCAATATTACGGGAAGGATTAAGCCATGTCGCGTAAACAAGTCAACCCCAACCGCATGGAGCTGCTCAAGCTTAGGAAGCAGCTGGTGACGGCGCGGCGCGGCCATAAATTGCTCAAAGACAAGCGCGATGAGCTGATGAGGCAGTTCCTTGAGGTCGTGCGTCGAAACCAGGAGCTTCGCCGGGCTGTTGAAAAACTCCTGGCCGGCGTCGCCCGCCAGATGGTTCTGGCACGAGCGGTGATGGCGCCGGAAGTGCTGGAAACAGCCTTGATGGTTGGCGGCGAGCCTTTGAGCCTGCAGGTTGCTACACGCAACATCACCAGTGTCCATGTCCCTGTTTTTGTCGTCCCGGAGCAGGTGACGGACCGGCCGGCTGCCTTGCCCTATGGCCTGGCTTCTGTGGCCGGCGAACTTGACCAGGTGGTGGGTGCGCTCAACCAGGCCTTGCCGGTCATGTTGCAGCTGGCGGAGGCTGAAAAGACAGCCCAGCTGCTGGCGGATGAAATTGAAAAAACCCGCCGGCGTGTCAACTCGCTGGAATACGTCCTGATTCCTGAGTTGTCGGAGGCCATCCGTTCGATCAGCATGAAAATGGAAGAGAACGAGCGGGGCAACCTGACCCGGCTGATGAAGGTCAAAGACATGATTGTTGCCCAGGCCCTCGAAAAAGCCAGGCAAAAAAGGCCACAGGAAACCGTGGCCAGCCGCTAGCCTCGTTGACGACAAACCTGTCACATAAAAGCTTTCCGACAACCGGAAAGCTTTTTGCATAGCGGGTTGACAGGGCGCAAGGGCTTGCGTATAATACAAAGAGCTTTAACGCTTTACTGTGATAATGTGATAAAGGAGTTGTAGCATGAGACGTTGGCAACGACACCTGCCGGATGGCATGTCCGATTTGCTGCCAGAAGCCTGCCGCCTGAAACGCGCCCTGGAAGGTCGGCTTCGCGCAAGCTTTGAGCAAAGGGGCTACGCAGAAATCGAAACCCCGGGCATCGAATTCTACGATGCCTATGCTGCTGGCACAGGAACCGTTCCGCAAGAGGAGCTCTTTAAATTTGTCGACCGCCAGGGGCGCATCCTCTGTTTGCGTTACGATGGGACCGTGCCCACAGCCCGTGTGGCCGCAACCTTGTTCGAAGAAAGCCCCCTTCCGCAGCGGTTTTATTACATCGGACAGATGTACCGCTACAACGAATATGGCGGCGGCAGACAGCGGGCATTCAGCCAGGCTGGTATTGAACTGCTGGGCAGTGACCGACCGGAAGCGGATGCGGAAGTGATTGCCACCGCCATCCGCTCTGCTCAGGCAATCGGCTTGACAGACATCCAGGTATCCATCGGCCAGGTGGCTTGTTTCACTGGCCTTTTGGAACAATGGGGCATTGGTGGCGACCAGGCGGAACAGCTGCGCCGGCTGATTGACAGCAAGCAAATGGATGCCCTGGAAGAGCTGACCGACACCCTGCAGCTTTCGGCAGAAGCTCGCGCGGCCATCTCAGGTTTTGCGACGGGGATGGCCGGGGACGAGGAGCTGGCCCGTTTGGGGAGCCTGATCGAAAACCCCATCGCGCAGCAGGCGTTGGATCAGCTCCTGGCTGTGCTTGACTTGCTGGAAGACGACGGCTGCCGGGACAAGGTCACAGTCGACTTAGGTCTTTTGCAAAGCATGCAGTACTATACGGGTATTGTTTTCAAAGGCTTCACGACCGGTCTGGGTTTTCCCCTTTTCAGTGGGGGCCGCTACGACCAGCTGAGCCAGCATTTTGATCGCAACGTCCCGGCCACCGGTTTTTCGCTGGGCATCAGCTTGGCCATGGCGGCCTTGCAACGACAGGGCTTTGTCCAGGAGATCCCAGACCGGCCGGTCTGGCTTTTGTACGAGCAGACACAACGCCAACAGGCGTTTAATCTGGCTGAGCAGCTGCGTCAAACCGGTTGCCCGGTCATCTGTGAAACCGATCCGGCTGACCGTGCGGCTTTTCTCGCAGCTGACCCACAACGGCCGGTGCTGCTGATAAACAAAACAGGCAGCCGGACCTGGCTGCAGGGGAGGGATGTCCGATGCGAACCATGACCATTGCCCTGGCCAAAGGCCGTCTGGCCGATGAAGCGGTGTCACTGCTGGAGGCATCAGGCCTGGATTGCCGGGTGGTCCGCCAGCCCAAGCGCAAGCTGATTTTGGAAGACCCGGGCCAAAAGCTGCGCTTTATTCTGGCCAAACCGGCAGATGTGCCCACCTATGTGGATTATGGTGCTGCGGACCTGGGCATTGTCGGCAAAGACACCCTCCTGGAGGAAAACCGCTCGCTTTACGAAGTGCTCGATTGCGGGTTTGGCGCTTGCCGCCTGTGTGTGTGCGGGTTTGAAGCTGCAGGTGGCCAGCCGGACCGCCAGGCTATCCAACGTGTGGCCACCAAATACCCCCGCATCGCCCGTGATTATTTTGAAGGGCAAAAAAAGCAAAGCGTTGACATCATCCGCCTCAACGGTTCGGTGGAGCTGGCTCCCTTGATCGGGTTGGCTGAGGTGATTGTGGACATTGTCGAAAGCGGCCGGACCCTGCGTGAAAACGGGCTGGCTGTGTTGGAGACCATCACCCCGGTCAGCGCGCGCATGGTGGTCAACCGCGTCAGCATGAACATCAAAAGCGACCGCATCATGCCCTTGATCCAAGCGGTCAAGAAAACCCTGGAGCAGCGACAGAGAAAGGATTGACCATGGCCATCATCAAGCCTTTGCGCATCATTCACACCGGACAGGAAGAACTCAGCGCCCAGTCACAACGGCTGGGCCTGCGTGGCAAAATGCATCTGGCGGATGTGGTCAAAACCACCCAGGCCATTTGTGAGCAGGTGCGAACGCAGGGAGACCAGGCGCTGATTGACCTGACCGAGCAATACGATCGGGTTCGCCTGACCGCGGATCGCTTTCGCATTTCAGAAGCCGAAATCAGCCAGGCCCTGGATCAGTGTTCGCCCGACCTGATCGATGCCATGCGTCGGGCAGCTGAACAAATCCGGGCTTTCCATCTGGCCCAGCTGGGCGACGACCTGGTCTGCCCGACCCCTTATGGCGGATCGGTCGGCCTGATCCGGCGTCCGTTGGACACTGTCGGGGTCTATGTGCCAGGCGGATCGGCCCCCCTGCCATCCTCAGTCCTCATGAACACCCTGCCGGCTCGCTGTGCCGGCGTCCGGCGGGTGGTCTTGTGCACCCCGCCACGCCCGGACGGCACCGTGCATCCGGCCATTCTGGCGGCGGCATCGCTGGCAGGCGCAGACGACCTTTACCGACTGGGCGGGGCCCAGGCCATTGCAGCCATGGCCTACGGGACCCAAAGCATTCCCGCTGTGGACAAAATCGCCGGCCCGGGCAACATTTATGTCAACACCGCCAAACGCCTGGTTTACGGGCAGGTTGACATTGACCTCTTTGCCGGCCCCAGTGAAATCCTGATCATCGCAGATGACACAGCTGACCCGGCTTTTGTGGCTGCTGACCTGCTGTCTCAGGCAGAGCATGACCCCTTGGCTTCCGCCTTGCTGGTCACCGTGTCAGAAGATCTGGCCCGGGCCGTGGCGCAAGAAGTCAGCCAGCAGGCACAGCGCCTGCCCCGGACTGATATCATTGCCCAGTCGCTCAACGACTATGGCGCGGCCCTGGTTGTCCCAGATCTGGATACCGCCGTTGCTTTTGCCAACGAACTGGCACCGGAGCACCTGGAGCTGATGGTTGCCGACCCGCAGCAGCTCTTGCCGCTCATCCGCAATGCCGGGGCTGTTTTTCTGGGCCCCTACAGCCCTGAACCGCTGGGCGATTATTATGCCGGTCCCAACCACGTGCTGCCCACCAGCGGCACCGCCCGCTTTTTCTCACCGCTGAACACTGACGACTTCATCAAGAAGATCAGCACCATCCATTACACACGCCAAGATTTGGAGCAGTGTCATGAGGCTGTGCAGTGTTTTGCCCGGGCTGAAGAACTGGAAGCCCATGCCCGGTCGGTTGCCATTCGCTTTCAAGCCGACCTGGCTGGCCGGCACAGGCAAAAGGAGCAGGCCCCATGACACGAGAAGACCCCAAAGACAAGGCCTTGAAGCGTTTGTGGAACCAGCGCACCCGCCAGCTGCAGCCTTATGTGCCCGGCGAGCAACCCAGAGAGCAGCTGATCAAGCTTAACACCAACGAAAACCCCTTTGCACCACCGGAGGCTGTCAAAAGGCTGTTGGCGGACCTTGACCTGCAGCAGCTGCGCCTGTATCCGGACCCCAGCTGCCTGCAGCTGCGCCAATGCCTTGCCAGCCACCATGAGTTGACAGTGGACCAGGTCTTTGTCGGCAATGGATCAGATGAGGTGCTGGGCTTTGCCTTCCAGGCGTTTTTTGAACCCGTCGCAAGCCTGCCTGTCCTTTTTCCGGATATCACCTACAGCTTTTACCCGGTCTATGCCGGCTTTAACCAGCTGACGGTCAAGCGGCCGGCCCTGCGGGATGATTTCACGCTGCCGCTGGCGTTGTTTATGCAACCGTCCGCTGGCGTGATCCTGGCCAATCCCAATGCGCCGACGGGGATCGCCCTGACCCAGTCAGACATCGAACAAGTGGTCAGCCATGACCGCGGGCGCCTGGTGATCATCGATGAAGCCTATGTTGATTTCGGGGCTGAAACCGTGGTTCCGCTGATCAAGCGCTACGACAACCTCCTGGTGGTCCAGACCTTTTCCAAGTCCCGTGCCCTGGCCGGCATCCGCCTGGGTTTCGCCCTGGGGTCACCGGGCTTGATCCAGGCGCTGGAAACCATCCGGGATTCCTTTAATTCCTACACGGTCGGTGCTTTAACCCAACAAATCGGCCGCCTTGTTTTTGAAGACCAGGCCTGGTTTGAAACAAACCGCGCCCGGATCCTGGCAAACCGCGCCAGTTTAACCAAGCAGCTGCAAGGCTATGGCTTCAACGTCCTGCCCTCGTCAGCCAATTTTGTTTTTGCCAGTCATCCCAGGTACAGTGGTGCCGACTGGACCCGGCTGCTGCGTCAGGAGGGAATCCTGATCCGCCATTTTAACGTGGATCGGATACAAGACCACCTGCGCATCACTGTGGGTACACAAGAACAGCTTGAGGCGCTGGCTTTCGCGCTGGGACGTTTGTTGCTATAATCGAATTACTTGGGGGGTGAAGACATGAGACAGGCAACCATCAGCCGGAACACGACTGAAACGACGATCACGGTTCAGCTGACCCTGGATGGCAGCGGGCAGGCCCAGGTGGCAAGCGGTATTGGCTTTTTCGACCACATGCTGGCTGCCCTGGCCAAGCATGCGCGGCTGGATCTTGTGGTGACGGTTGAAGGAGACCTTTTTGTCGATGACCACCACACCGTTGAGGACACCGGCCTGGTGCTGGGCCAGGCCATGCGCCAGGCGCTGGGTGACCGGCGCGGGGTGGTTCGTTTCGGCCAGGCGCTTGTCCCCATGGATGACGCGCTGGCATCGGCTGCCCTTGACCTGTCCGGCCGCCCCTGGCTGTCCTTTGATGCAGCTTTCACCGGCGAGCGTGTCGGTGCGTTTTCAACCCAGATGACAGAAGAATTTTTCCGTGCCCTGGTGACCCAGGCAGGCATCACCTTGCACCTGTCAGCCCTTGCCGGGCGCAACGATCACCACATTGTTGAAGCCCTCTTCAAGGCCTTTGCACGGGCCTTGCGCCAGGCATGTGCACGCGACCCGCAGGCCAGCGATGAGGTGCCATCGACAAAAGGCCTGTTAGCTTAGGAGGCAACCATGCAAGACACCACGCTTGAGCAGCAGATCGGCAAGCCCCTTCTGGCCCGGGGAAAAGTTCGGGATTTGTACGACTTGGGAGATCGCTTGCTGATTGTTGTTTCCGACCGCATTTCAGCTTTTGACGTGGTTTTCAACGAGCCCGTCCCACAAAAAGGCGTCCTCTTAAACCAGCTGGCCGCCTTCTGGTTCAAGCGCCTGGAGACGGTGGTGGACCACCACATGTTGTCAACCGACCCCGCCACCTACCCGGATGGCCTGGACCGCCATGCCGATGTGTTGGCCGGCCGGTCCATGCTGGTTAAAAAAGTAGACATGCTGCCGGTGGAATGCATTGTGCGCGGCTACCTGGAAGGGTCGGCTCTCAAGGCCTACCAGGCGGACGGGTGTGTTTCAGGCTTGCGCCTGCCGGAGGGTTTGACCCAGGGTGACCGCTTGCCAGAGCCCATCTTCACGCCATCGACCAAGGCTGAAAGCGGCCACGACGAAAACATCAGCTTTGACCAGCTGGTTGACTTGATCGGGTCAGCACGGGCCCATGAAGTACGCCAGGCCAGCCTGGCCCTTTACCGGGAAGCGGCCCGCTACAGTGAAGCCAGAGGGCTTTTGCTGGCGGACAGCAAGTTTGAATTTGGCCTGGACCAGGGGCGTCTGCTTGTGGCCGATGAGCTCTTCACACCGGATTCCTCACGCTTTTGGGACCTGGCTGATTACCAGCCGGGGCGGCCCCAGAAAAGCTTTGACAAGCAATACCTGCGCCAATGGCTGGAAGGGCTGGACTGGGACAAAAACCCGCCGCCGCCGCCGTTGCCGGAGGCGGTCATCCGGGCCACAGCTGCGCGTTACCGGCAGGCCTATGAGCGGCTGACCGGCCAGCCCGTTGTCTAGAAAGGAAGCACCATGATTGTCTATCCGGCTATCGATTTGCTGGACGGACGCTGTGTCCGTCTCCTGCAAGGCCGCTATGATGAAGTGACGGTTTACGGCCATGACCCGACGGCCGTGGCCAAGCAGTTTGAGGCAGATGGCGCCTCCTGGATCCACGTGATCGACCTGGATGCGGCCCGTGAGGGCGTCTTGCACCACCGCCGGGATATTGCAGCCATCAAACGCGAGACCGGCCTGAAGGTGCAGACAGGCGGTGGCATCCGTTCCTTGGAGACCATCGACCACTTGCTGGTTGAAGACGGCCTGGACCGGGTGATCGTGGGGACGGCGGCGGTCCAGAACCAGGCCCTGCTGCGCCAGGCCCTCAAACGCTATCCGGATCAGATCGCCATTGGGGTGGATGCCCGGGACAGCATGGTCTGCACCGACGGCTGGACAGCCCAGAGCAGGTGGTCAGACGTGTCTTTCATCCGCCTCATGGCACAGCTGGGGGCCCGAACCATCATCTACACGGACATCCGCACAGATGGCACCTTGCAGGGCCCGCCACTGGATCAGATCCGCAAGCTCGTGGCGATGGACCTTGTCGATGTGATTGCTTCCGGAGGCATCGGCAGCGAAGAAGACATTGAGGCGGTGCGGCAGACCGGGGCTGCCGGCGTGATCGTGGGCAAGGCCCTGTATGAAGGAAAGGTGCGGTTGAACCATGTCTTATAGGCGAATCATCCCTTGTCTGGATATCCGTGATGGCCGGGTCGTCACAGGGGTGCAGTTCACCAGCCTGCGTGATGTGGGTGATCCTGTCTCCTCGGTCATGGCGTATCAAGCGGCCGGCGCGGATGAGCTGGTCTTGTTGGACATCCAGGCCACGCTGCAAAAACGCACCGTGCTGGCCGACCTGGTCGCCCGGCTGGTTGCAAGCAGCAGCATCCCTTTGACTGTTGGCGGCGGCTTGAACACCCTTGAGGCCATGGAAGCTGTGCTGGCTGCTGGTGCCGCCAAGGTTTCCTTGAACTCCGCAGCTGTCCAACAGCCGGCACTGGTCCAAGCGGCAGCTGAACGCTTCGGCAAACACCGGCTGGTGGTTGCCATCGATGCCCGGCTGATAAAAAAAGGCGCCTGGGAGGTTGTGGTGGCCGGCGGCACCCGGTCCACCGGCCTGGATGTGGTCGACTGGGCCAAGGCGGTGGCCCGGCTGGGTGCCGGTGAACTGCTGGTGACCAGCATGGACCGAGATGGATCGGGCACGGGCTATGACCTGGACCTGACCCGGGCGGTATCACAAGCTGTCGACCTGCCGCTTGTGGCCTCAGGCGGTGCCGGTCAACTGTCCCATTTCTACCAGGCCTTGACCACAGGCGGTGCCGATGCCGTGCTGGCTGCCGGCCTCTTTCATGACGGCGTGATCGATCTGCCCCGGCTCAAGCGCTACCTGGCCTTGCGTGGGCTGCCCATGCGCTCGGACCCGTCTTGGACCGATGAGCTGACCTTGTTGCAGCCCCCATTTGACGCAAGCGGCTTTTTCGCCGACCAGGCACAGGCGCTCTGGCAGGCTTTGAAAAAAGACCAGGCGGGGCGGGTTGTGGTTATCACGCGAGATGTGAACAACCGTGAGATCCTCATGCAGGCCTTTATGGACCGTGAGGCTTTTCTGGCTACCTGCAGCAGTGGCCTGATGCATTATTTCAGCCGCAGCCGCAAGCAGCTGTGGCTCAAGGGTGAAACATCCGGACACTTCCAACAGCTGCGTTTGCTGCATGTCGATTGTGACCAGGACAGCCTGCTGGCTGATGTGGTCCAGTACGGATCCGCCTGCCATACCGGGCAACGCACCTGCTTTTTCCGGCCCATTGAAGCTCTGCTGGGGGAAGAGGCACACACACGAGAACAATCGGGGCGGGCTCCTGATTGGAAACGGGGGGACGAGCAATGAGTCAACTGGGCAACATGCTGGACGAACTGTATACCATTATCCTGGACCGCAAACAGCGGCCCAAAGAAGGATCATACACCAATTACCTGCTGGATAAAGGCATTGACAAGATCTGTAAAAAAATTGGGGAAGAGGCTGCGGAAGTGATCATCGCAGCCAAAAATGCCCAGCCGGAGGAAGTCGTTTATGAGGCAGCAGACCTCTTTTACCACGTCTGTGTCCTTCTGGTGGAACAAGGTGTTTCGCTGGAACAGATCGACCGGGAGCTGCGCCGGCGCCGCTGACAGGCAGGCCCCTCTTGGGGCCTGATCCAGCCTTGTTTGGACATGGTTTTATTTGACAAACCCACAGGCCTGTGATATGATTCGTTTGCTTGTCCACAGAGCTCTTTTTTTATGTAAGGGTAAATCGATCAGGCGGAGGTGACGAACCAATGGCGAAAGCAGGTGTTCGTGATAGAATTACGCTTTCCTGCACGGAATGCAAACAACGTAATTACGACACGAAAAAAAATAAAAGCAACACACCAGACCGTTTGGAGCTGACAAAATACTGTAAATTTTGCCGCAAGCATACGGAACACAGGGAAACCAAATAAGGCATACGCTGTGTAGCGATGAGGGAGTGCAGCCATGGCGCAGAAAAACAGAGGAAAAGGCCGCCCGTCCGGGACCAGCTTTTTTAAGAAGGTGTCCGCTTTTTTTGTCAACACGGCAAAGAAAACCACCTCATTTTTCAGCAACCTGAAAGCGGAACTCAAACGTGTGGTCTGGCCTGATCGCAAGAAACTGATCCAGAGCACAACCACAGTGCTGGTGATCTGCCTGATCGTTGGTCTGGGCCTGTTTTTGATCGATACGGTGCTCAGCAGCATTCTGAATGGGATCGGCTTTTATGCGCCGGCGGCAACGACGCTGCCCCAGGAGCAAACCCAGCAAACAACCGCTGAGCTTGAACCGGTTGAAACCGAGCAAGGGTCCTGACGGCGCGCAAGCTAAAAAGGAGAGAACCACTTATGGGCCAAGATGCCGCCGTGGAAGCCAAATGGTATGTGATTCACACCTATTCCGGGTATGAAAACAAAGTCAAGGTGACCTTGGAGCGGATTGTTGAAAACCGGGGCATACAGGACTACATTCAGGAAGTTTCTGTTCCCATGGAGGAGCAGGTTGAGATCAAGGATGGCAAAAGAAAAGTCACCCAGAAAAAGATCTACCCCGGTTATGTGCTGGTCAAAATGGTCTTGACGGATGAGATCTGGTACATTGTCAGAAACACGCGCGGTGTGACCGGTTTTGTCGGTCCGTCCAGCTCGAAACCCACACCCCTGACCGAAGAAGAGCTGATGCTCATGGGCCTGGAATCCGAATGGGAGCCGGTTGTGGATTACGGTGTGGGTGATTCGGTCAAAGTCATCAACGGTCCGCTGGAGAGTTTCATCGGAACGGTTGAAGACATCAACATGGAAAAGAAGAAGGTGCGTGTGCTCGTGTCCATGTTCGGGCGTGAAACGCCAGTTGAACTGGAGCTCACACAAATTCTTCGATTATAAATCATTTATGGGAGGTGGCCGTAATGGCTAAAAAAGTCACGGGTTATGTCAAACTTCAAATTCCCGCGGGCAAAGCCACGCCAGCGCCGCCGGTAGGACCAGCCCTTGGACAACACGGTGTCAACATCGCACAGTTTGTCAAGGAATTTAATGAGAGAACAGCAAAGGACATCGGACTAATCATTCCGGTTGTGATCACCATTTATGCGGATCGTTCTTTTTCTTTCATTACAAAAACGCCTCCGGTACCGGTGCTTCTAAAAAAGGCTTGCAACATCGACATCGCGTCGGGAACGCCCAATCGGGAAAAGATCGCCAAGGTTCCCCGTTCTGAAGTGCTCAAGATCGCCCAGATCAAAATGGTCGATACCAATGCATCAGATCTGGACGCATGCGCCAGGATGGTTGCAGGGACTGCCCGAAGCATGGGCATCGTCATCGTTGATGACTGAAAGCCGGGAGGAGTGAACAGACATGAAGAGAGGTAAACGCTACAAAGAGTTAGCCAAGCTGATTGATCGATCCGTCCACTATGAACCGGCTGAAGCGATTGAGCTGGTCCAGAAAACGGCGACAGCCAAGTTTGACGAAACGATCGAGCTGCACATCCGCTTGGGCGTGGACTCACGCCATGCCGACCAGCAGGTGCGCGGCGCAGTGGTGCTGCCACACGGGACCGGACAAAGCAAACGGGTGCTGGTTTTTGCCAAAGGTCCCAAGGCGGATGAAGCGACCGCGGCAGGCGCTGAATTTGTTGGTGCTGAAGACCTGGTCGAAAAAATCCAAAAAGAAAACTGGTTTGATTTTGATGTGATCGTGGCCACACCGGATATGATGGGCCTGGTGGGGCGCCTGGGTCGCCTTTTGGGACCCAAGGGCCTGATGCCCAACCCCAAATCCGGAACGGTGACCATGGACATCGCCAAAGCCATCGATGAGATCAAGGCCGGAAAGGTGGAGTACCGCCTGGACAAGACCAACATCATCCACTGCATGATCGGCAAGGCCTCATTCGAACACCAGCAACTGCTGGACAACTTCAAGGCGCTCATGGAAGCGGTCATCAAAGCCAAACCCGCTGCTGCAAAGGGCCAGTACCTGCGTAATGTCACCCTGACAGCAGCCATGGGACCGGGCATCAAGGTCAACGCAAGCCGTTTGTTTTAACCTTGACAGGCCGGCGCCCAGCCGATAAACTGAATAAGCTTGCCCAAGACAGCAGGATTCCACCCGGAATGAAACGCCAGACATCCTGCCGAGGCTGCAGAAATCAACCGAACCATTCGGTGTTGTGTGTTCTGCCCCCTCTCGTCTCCAGGCGTGAGGGGTTTTGCATGAAAGAGGAGGGATTGTATGCCCAGCCAGAAAGTACTGGAAGCCAAACAAAAGGCTGTTGATGCCTTGTCAGCTGAACTCAGCCAGGCCCAGTCCATTGTCTTTGCCGATTACCGGGGCTTGACGGTTGCTGAAGACACAGCGCTTCGCACCGCCATGCGTGAAGCACAGGTCACCTATCGGGTGGTGAAAAACTCCATCACAACCCGGGCCCTTCAAAAAGCAGGGCTGGAGGCGCAAGATGAGGTCCTGATAGGCCCCACTTCCATCGCCTACAGCACAGAGGAGCTCATCGCCCCTGCGCGCGTGTTGAAGACCTTTGAGAGAAAATTCAAGCCGCTGGAGATCAAGGGCGGCTATGTGGAAGGTCGCACAGCCAGCCTGGATGAGATCAACCGCTTGGCGACCATTCCCGAACCGCAGGTCCTGTATGGCCAGCTGGTCTACACCCTGCTGTCACCGGTGAGCAAGCTCGCCTTTGTCTTGAATGCCATTAAAGAAGCCCAGGAAAACACAGCTGATGCCCCGCAGGCTGAAGAAGCAGCCGCTGAGCAGGACGCTTGAAAAACAAATTACAACGGAGGACGAAGTCATGGCCAATGAAAAAATAGCGCAATTGCTGGAAGAAGTGAAAGCCCTGTCTGTTATTGAGCTCTCAGAACTCGTGACAGCCCTGGAAGAAGAGTTTGGCGTGTCCGCTGCAGCCATGGCCGCAGCACCGGCAGCTGGTGGCGCACCTGCTGAAGCCGCGGCAGAAGAGCAAACCGAGTTCACGGTTGTGCTGAAGGCTGCAGGCGCCAGCAAGATCCCGGTCATCAAGGCGGTCCGCGAGCTGACCGGCTTGGGCCTGAAAGATGCCAAAGACCTGGTTGACAGCGCACCCAAGGAAATCAAAGAGAACGTCAGCAAGGAAGATGCGGAAGCTGTCGCCAAGAAGCTGACCGATGTCGGCGCTGAAGTCGAGATCAAATAAGCCCCTGTAAACGTCTGCCTTTGTGCCGGCCCGGTCCGGCACAAAGGCGGCTTGTTTTGGGCGCCAAAGGCCTGCTGGAAGCTGTCAAACGGTGCCCGAAACAACCTTGACAAAGCGCAGGATCTACTGGTAGAATCATGTGGCACCTCGCGAGAGCGTGCCACACCCAACGCGGCGGCGTAGCTCAGTTGGCAAGAGCATTCGGTTCATACCCGAAGAGTCGTTGGTTCAAATCCGACCGCCGCTACCACATGGCCCGTTAGTCAAGCGGTCAAGACATCGCCCTTTCACGGCGAAGACAGGAGTTCGATTCTCCTACGGGTCACCACACATGGGTGCTTAGCTCAGCCGGGAGAGCACATGCTTCACACGCATGGGGTCGCTGGT
>CAYXIM010000022.1:1178-21769 GCA_964465385.1 uncultured Oscillospiraceae bacterium | reverse complement strand
GAACTCCCGCTGGGGTTGCCCCCACTAACAGTTTAGCAAACTGCCCCCTTCGGCCAACTTGGGTACTTCTCCATGCCTCAATGGTACCATACTTCGGTGTCTTGGCGGAGAGAGAGGGGTTCGAACCCTCGACAGGCTTGCACCTGTGCCGGTTTTCAAGACCGGTGCCATCAGCCAACTCGACCATCTCTCCGTGATATGGCGCCCTGCTATTTTACAATGGTCCTCATCGGATGTCAATTCATGTGCTTTCGTCGTAACCGATGGGTTGATTTAAACAATCTCTTATGTATTCTTTAAACCATAGTTTTACAAAACAAAGGGCGCGCCTGCTTACAGTGGCTATTTCAAGCAATATCACTTCGCAAATCTTTGTTTAACGACATGTTATATATCGTTTGCCTAGCGGTAGCGGATGGGCTGGCTGTCGGTGATCTCAGTATACAGATCTTTTTTTACAAGCTTACTCCACTGGTCCAGCATTTTCCGGAACATGGTGAAAGAGCCATCTCCAATGGGGATACCGTTGAGAGAGCGCACCGGCGCCATACAATAAGGTGTGGTAGTCAGCCAGGCTTCTTCAGCATTGACGGCATCGTAGACTTGCAAATCTTCTTCGATGAAAGGAATATCCAGCTCTTGTGCCAGATCCTTGACTGTCTGCAGGCTGATCCCCCACAGGATGTTTCGCGCGCGGGGCGAAACGATGCAACCATCCCGCCAGATCACAAAGTTGGAACCACCTGTTTCTGTCAAATTGCCAGCTTGGTCAACATAAAGGCCCACAAGACCGGGATGAAGTGCGTTTAAGGCTTGGTCACCCACCCACATGTGCAAACGGTTCCGGTGCTTGCCTTTAGGCGACACACATTGGGGAGGCAGATGAGGTACGGATGCCACAGCAACCTGCGCTCCGTCGGTATAAAGATGTTTCCAAGAGCTGAAAGGCAGGGGAAAGACATGCTGGATGTATGTTGGCTGCAAGGGGCCTGCTTTGGCCGCACTGCCGGCATAAGTGGCGTTAACGCCGGCGGTCACATAATAGACAATACCCAGTTCACATTCGGGATACAAGGGCACGTTTTTCTGAATCAGCTCCATGGTGATCTGGGCAGTCTCCTCCTGAGATACCGGGAGTGTCAGGTAAGCATTTTTGGCAGCCCGGTAAAAGCGCTGGACGTGCTCTTCCAAACGAAAGGGATGATGGTGGAAGGTCCTCACAAAATCTGTAACAGACGCATTGTTGGTGATGCCCAGGTCCATGACTGAAACCGTACATTGGGAGTTGGGCACATAAGCACCATTCTTGTAAGCTGTCAGTTCATTCATCATGGCTCCTCCTTAAGTTTTATCCATCTCATTTTCTAGATTCACTACGTGGATGAAGGCCTTATTCCTCAATCAAATCAATAATCCGGTCCAGATCCTCATTGGAATAATAGTGGATTTGGATGCTTCCGTTGCCTTTCCTATCTCTTAATTTAACCCGCGTGCCCAATTTCCCAGAAAGCCGCCGCTCCACGTCTTTGATGCTTAACAGATAGGCTTCATTTTCTTTTGGTTTGGCGGCTGCTGGTTGAAGCATTTTTTTAACCAGTTGTTCGGTGCCTCGGACGCTCAAAGACAAGGACAATACCCTTTTGGCGGCTTTTCGCTGCAAGGTGTCATCAGGCAGCCCCATCAGGGCGCGGGCATGCCCCGCTGTCAGCTCCTCTGAACGAACCAGGTCCTGGATATCTTCGGGTAATTGCAGCAAGCGGATGGTGTTGGCGATGGCGGGTCTGCTTCGTCCCACCACCTGTGCCAGTTTTTCCTGCGTCATCCGGTGTTCCTGGATCAGGCGCTTGAGGGCAGCCGCTTCTTCCAAGGGATTAAGATCCTGGCGCTGGATGTTTTCAATCAGGGCTTGTTGTAAAACCTCCACAGCCGTCAGTTCACGGATGATGGCTGGGACCTCTGCAAGGCCGGCCATCCGGGCGGCTCGCCAGCGGCGCTCTCCGGCCACAATCCGATAGCCACGGGTGTTGCGACAAACGATGATCGGCTGGATGATCCCATTCTCGCGAATAGAATCAGCCAGCTCTTTTAGCTTGTCCTGGTTAAAAAACTTTCGTGGTTGGTTTTCATTGGGGCTGATGTCGTTGATCTTTAAGGAAACAACCGCATCTTTAACCCCATCGGAAACAGGCTCTGTTGCCTGGAGCAAGGCACCCAGGCCCTTGCCCAGCCCTTTAGTTGCTGACGCCATCTGAATAACCCTCCAATCGGCGAATCACTTCCCGAGCCAGGGCATCGTAGCTTTCAGCCCCCTTCGACCGGATGTCATACTCTAAAATAGACTGGCCGTGGCTGGGCGCCTCACTGAGCCGGACATTTCTCGGAATGATGGTGCGAAAAACCTTTTCTCCGAAATAATGGCGGACTTCGTGGGCCACCTGATGACTCAACTGCGTCCTGACATCGAACATGGTCAAGACCGCACCAAAGATAGACAAGCTGGGATTGAGGCCACGCTTAATCAGCGAAACAGTTTCCATCAGCTGGGTCAGCCCTTCAAGCGCATAATATTCGCTTTGAATGGGAATCAGGACCCCTTCGGCCGCCGTCAAGGCGTTAACCGTCAACAAGCCCAGCGAAGGCGGGCAATCGATCAACACCAGGTCATAGGCATCCCGAACAGTTTTTAAGGCCTCTTTTAAAATTGTTTCACGTGAAACAGTGGAAACCAGTTCAACTTCTGCCCCCACCAAGTCAATGTTGGCCGGGCACAAATGAAGCTTGGGTCGCCCGCTGTCATAAATCACATGGGCCAACGGAATGTGGTTGATTAACACATCGTAAAGGGTTCGTTCCAGGTTTTTCTTATCAAAACCCAAGCCAGACGTGGCATTGCCCTGAGGGTCCGCATCAATCAATAAAACAGTTTTGCCTTTGGCCGATAACATGGCGGCCAGGTTAACAACGGTCGTCGTTTTGCCAACGCCGCCCTTTTGGTTTACAACAGACAAAACCGCTCCCATCGCTGGCTCTTCCCTCCACCGGCCGCCCTCGAAGCAGCGGCAAAAAACATCAGTAAATCGCTTGCATTTTAACACAGTTGAGGGCAATTAACCAGCCGGCGGGATCGACCGAACGGGCTTTAAACCAGATAAAACCCCTTTGTTTCACGTGAAACAAAGGGGTTCATTGGGCTGACTCAGTCAGCTTTTAAATGTCCGAAATGGCGTACTTGGCGTTGGTTTGAATGAAGTCCCGGCGCGGCTCCACCTTGTCTCCCATCAAGAGGGTGAAGGTTTCATCTGCTTCCTGGGCATCACGCAGTTCCATGCGCATCATTTTTCTGGTTTCCGGGTTCATGGTTGTCTCCCAGAGCTGTTCCGCACTCATCTCTCCCAAACCCTTGTAGCGCTGGATTTTGGGGTTTTTCCAGCCCCTTGACTCTTTGATCGCTTCCACATCTTCTTCAGAATAAGCATATTCTGATTGGTTGCCTTCATAGACCCGATACAGTGGCGGACAAGCGATGTAGACATAGCCTCCCTCAACCAAAGGCCGCATGTGACGGAAGAAAAAGGTCAGCAGCAGGGTACGGATGTGCTTGCCATCCACATCGGCGTCCGCCATGATGATGACCTTGTGGTAGCGCAGGCGGTGGACATCAAAGGCTTCACCAATGCCTGCTCCGATCGCCAAAATAACCGGCTGCAACTTATCGTTGTTGTAAACCCGATCAATACGCGCTTTTTCCACGTTGAGCATCTTGCCCCACAGAGGTAAAATGGCCTGATACTTGCGCTCCCGGCCGTTTTTAGCCGTTCCACCTGCTGAATCACCTTCAACGATGAAGAGCTCACAAAATTCAGGGTTCTTGTCCTGGCAATCCGCCAACTTGCCCGGCAACATATTGGATTCAAACACATTCTTGCGGCGGGTCATTTCTCTGGCTTTCCGGGCTGCATCCCGCGCCTGCGAGGCGGACAAGGCTTTCTCAACGATAATTTTAGCCACAGAAGGGTTTTCTTCCAGGAAAAACGTCAGTTTTTCATAAACAACACTTTCCACTGCGCCACGCACATCGGCATTGCCCAGCTTTGTCTTGGTCTGGCCTTCGAACTGGGGCTCAGCCAGCTTGATGGACAAGATGGCCCCTAAGCCCTCGCGAACATCCTCGCCCACAAAGTTTTTGTCGTTTGCTTTCAGGTGGCCGGTTTTACGGGCATAGTCGTTGATAACACGGGTCAGGGCCGTTCGAAAACCAGTCAAGTGGGTGCCGCCTTCGATGGTCGCAATGTTGTTGGCATACGAATACACATTTTCCACATAGGATGTGTTGTACTGCATGGCAAGCTCAACAAAGACATCATCCACCGAAGCGGTCAGATAAATCGGTGTGGCATGCAGGGGCGTTTTATGCTTGTTGAGGTAGGAGACAAAGGAAACAATCCCTCCCTCATAATAAAGGGTCTTGTGAACCGCCGGCTCCTGTCGAACATCGCTCAAATGGATTTTGATGCCACGGTTCAGGAAAGCCATCTCGCGGTATCGGCTGAGCATGATACCAAAATCAAAAGCGGTGTCTGGAAAAATGGTGGGATCAGGCTTAAACCGTGTTGTGGTGCCATTTTCGGTGCTGGTGCCCACCACCTTCAGTGGCTGGGTGGTTTGTCCCTTTTCGAAACGAATTTGGAAAACCTTTCCGTCACGACTGACTGAAACCTCCATCCAATCGGCCAGGGCATTAACAACCGCCGCACCGACACCATGCAAGCCGCCGGAGACGCTGTAGGCGCCACCGCCAAACTTACCACCGGCATGCAGCATGGTGTGGACCACTTCAACGGTGGGAATGCCCATCTTGGGATGCATGCCCACTGGAATGCCGCTTCCGTTGTCAGAAATACGAACAATGTCGTCGGGCAAAAGTTCAATGACGATGTCATCACAACGGCCCGCCAGCGCTTCATCCACCGAGTTGGCAACGATTTCGTAAACCAAATGATGCAAGCCGCGGACGCTCGTGTCGCCGATATACATGCCCGGGCGTTTTCGGACTGCTTCCAGTCCTTCAAGCACCTGAATGTCACTTTCACTGTATTCAGACGTGTTATGGGTGGAATAACCAGCCGCTGTCAACAAAGCAGCCAGCTGCTCTTCTTCACCATCGTCCACCAACGCGAGTGGGTTGTTGGCTTCGTTGATTTGATCTTCTGTTTCGTGTGTGTGGTCAAGCCTCTTATCCAGGCTCTCATTGGTCATATGTTCACCTTCCTGTGGGGTTGTTGTGTTCGGGTTCAGTTGCCTGTTCCAGGCGTTTACGCAAGGTGGCGGCGGCAATGGGTGACAAATACACTTTGTCCAATGTCACCACAAAGGATCGAGGCAGCTCAGCGGTGATGGCCTCCAGTCGGTTGTCACGCTCGGCTGTCTTGAGAAAATCAATGGTTGCAGAACCAGCCTCTGTGGTGGCATCCAGATCGAAAATCCCAATCACCCATTTATCAGAGATGGTGTAACTGCCTCCAAGATGCAGGTACATGGCCTTTCCGACCTCCTTCATTCAGCACCACATGCCCTGAGTCAAGCACAACGGCTGAACAGATTAATTATACCATTTTTTAGCGCTTTTGAGGAGGGTCAGGCCGGCAAGGCCGGGTCAGAACCGTCTTGGGTCACCTGGCCCTTGAGAACCGAAAACACAGTCTGGGGCCTGCTTTGGCTTTGGGCTTGCTCCTCCCTTTGCAGGTCAACTTGTACCTGTCGCAGGTCGGTGCAGGTCACAAAGACCTGGGCGTCTGAAATGTTTTGCAAGAGGCTCAATCGCCGTTTTTCATCCAGTTCAGACATCACATCATCCAAGAGAAAAACCGGTGTCTGGCCGGTATCCTGGCGCAAGATATGCAGTTCGGCTAGTTTTAAAGCCAGAACCGCAGACCGTTGCTGGCCCTGAGAAGCAAAGGTCTTCAGGGATGATCCGTTTAGTTTGAGTTCCAGATCATCCCGGTGAGGCCCATGCTGGGTTAATCCTCTATCAAGGTCTTCTGGCAGGGTCTGCGCCAGTTTATGCTGGTAAGCGGCGGCAAGGCTGGTCTGATCACCGGTCAGATCAAGGCCTGAAACCGTCCGGTAGTGTACCGTCAAACGCTCGCTATGCTCAGAAATCTGCTCTTGCGCCTTGGCAGCAAGCTCGCCAATACGATGCGCCGTTTGTTGCCTGAGCGCCATGATGGCCCCCGCCTCTCGGGCCAGCGCGTCATCCCAAACGCTCATCTGCAGGCGAAAACCCGCTATCTCGTCTTGATACAAGGTATTCTTTTGATCCCGCCATTGTTTAAGCAGGCGATTTCGCTGGGATAAGATGCGCGTGAATTGCTGCAAATGAACAAAATAGGCCGGACGGATCTGAGAAATAAGCAAATCCAGATAACGGCGGCGGATGGCAGGCCCTTCCTTGATCAGCATCAGGTCTTCGGGCGCAAATATGACCGCATGGAAGAGGCCCATGAGGTCACTGATCTTTTCTAGTTTAATTCCGTTGTGGTAAATCTCCCGAACCGCGCGCGTGCGCCTGGGATCGGCAGGAACGGCATTAAAATACCTTAATTCAAGCGTTTCTTCCACCCCCTGGCGGGTGGCATAATCAAGCCTTACACCGTAATCATGTTCGCCATGTAAGATCAGGTCGCTGTCTTTGGCTGTGCGGTGGGATCTGGCACAAGCGCACAAATAGACAGCCTCCAGGATGTTGGTTTTGCCCTGGGCATTGGGCCCATGGAAGATGTTGATGTCGGGGCCTACGTCAATCTCTTGTAAGCGGTAGTTACGAAAGTGAATCAAACGGATCTTTTTGATCACCATCTCAACACTAACGCCTCAAGGGCAAAACCAGATAGGCAAAGGCCTCTTCCTGCAAGGGTTTGAGCACACACGGCCCCATGGAACCGTTAAAGACCACCGTGATCTCTTCATCCTCAATCACCCGCAAGGCTTCAATAAAATAGCGGGGATTAAAATCAATGTCAAAGCTGTTGCCGTTCGCAGCCACTGACAGTTCTTCACGCAGGGTGCCCACATCGGTATGGGCGCTGACCACCAGGGTGTCGTCATCCGACAAGGTCAGGCGGAAAGGAAAGCGCCTTTCTTCCGACACAATGATCAACGAAGCCCGTTCCACCGCACTCAACAAGGCTTGTGTGCCCACAGTCAGGGTTGTTTCTGCCGTCTGCGGTAAAATCCCGCGGTAGTTCATGTATTCACCCTGGATCAGCCGGGAAACAATCTTGACCGAACCCAGGTCAAAGAGCAGGTGATTTTGCGACAAGTAGAGGTCAACCGTTTCTGTGCCAGTGGTCAGGATGCGGCCCACTTCATTGAGCACCTTGCCTGGAATGATAAACGCAATGTCTCCGATGGGATCTTCACAGGAAACCTGCCGTAAGGCCAGGCGAAAGCCATCAATGGCAACCATTTCAAGCTGCTGGTCCTGGGCCTTGAAAAAAGCGCCGTTGAGCACCCGGCGGGATTCATCCACGCTGACCGCAAAAATGGTCTGCCGGATCATGTCTTTGAGCACCTGCTGCTTGATGGTCACCCGCTCGCTGCGTTCCACTTCCGGTATGGTCGGGTAATCCTCAGCCGGATAGGTCTTGATGGTGAAGCGGGAACTGCCGCTTTCAATCTGGATGCTTTGCGACGCAACACTTTCAATGGTCACCAGGTCATCGGGCAGTTTTCGAATCATATCACCAAACATTCTGGCTGGAACCACCAGGCTGCCGGGAACAGTCACGTCAGCTTCCATCAGGCAGTCGATCCCGATTTCCTTATCATAGCTGGTCAGGGTTAATCCGTCTTCCGCCCGGATGAGGATGCCCTGCAAAATGTTCATGGTGGTACGGGTGGGAATAGCCCTTTGGACGATGTTGATGGCTTCAATCAGCCGGTCCCTGGAACAGATTGCTTTCATGCGTATGGCCCCCTTTGCCTTGTTGTCCTCTTCTTTTAGTTTATCACTTTTCTTCTTATGTGATGTGGATTGTGTGGGAAAGCAGCAAAGCCGCATAAACCCGTTCTTTCCGGTTGTTGAAAACCTGTGTACAAATGGGCTGATAAGGTGTGGAGCCATCAGCGCATACGGGGTTGTCAAATGTATCCACAGTTTATCCACACCCGTTTCATCCACATGTGCACACCTGCTTGTGGATCATTCAGCGATGCGCTTTTGAATCTGCTCCAGGTCGCTTATGAGCTGCGCGTCATCTTTGAGGGCCTGTTCGATTTTATTACAGGCATGTAAAACGGTGGTGTGATCCCGGTTGCCAAAGAGCTTGCCGATTTGCGGGTAGGACAGGCCCAGAAGTGACCGGGATAAATACATAGCCAGCTGCCTGGGGTTGGAGATGTTCTTGCTTCGGCGGTTGGATTTGAGCTCATCAACCGTGATGCTGTAGTAACGTGCCACGACGTCTTTGATGACCGAGGCGCTGACCGTTTTTCCGGCGATGGGCTGGATGATGTCTTTCAAGGCTTCTTTGGCCACGTCTAGTGTGATGTTCCCTGCCAGCAAGGAGTAGCACAGCACTGTGTTGAATGCGCCTTCCAATTCCCGGATGTTTGACGCGATATTGGTTGCAATGTAATCATTCACGTCTTCCGGCACGGAAGCCTGGCTGATTTGTGCCCGGCGCTTCAAAATAGCCACACGCGTTTCATAATCTGGCGGCTGGATGTCAACGATCAGGCCAGATGAAAAGCGGGTGCGCAGCCGTTCCTCCAGCGAGATCAAACTCTGGGGCGGCTTGTCGCAGGTCATGACGATGTTCTTGCCTGTTTCGTACAAGGTGTTGAAGGTGTGAAAGAACTCAATTTGCATCTGCTCCTTGCCCTCAATGAACTGGATGTCATCGATCAGGAGCATGTCCGTGTTGCGGTATTTATTCCGAAAATCATCATATTTGTTTTCTTTAATGGCAAAGATAAATTCGTTGACAAATTGTTCGCACTGCACATATAAAACCCGCTTGTCGGGATAGTGCTCGATGACAAAGTTGCCGATGGCATGCATGAGGTGGGTTTTGCCCAGGCCGGACCCCCCATAAAGAAAGAGGGGGTTAAAGTTTCGGCCGCCCTGTTTTTCAGCCACCGCCACACAGGCGGCATGGGCGAAGCGGTTGCCGCTGCCCACCACAAAACCTTCGAAGGTGTATTGCTGGTTGAGGCGGCTGTGGTTGATGGTTTGAAACAGGGGCGCTTGTGTGTCTGCAGCCTGCTGTTCTTGTGCGTGCGGCAAAACCGGGCGGCCCACAACCAGCTGGATGTCAAAGACCTGGGCGTAAGCCACTTTCATGGTGTTGCGAATCAAGGGTGTGTATTGATCCACAAATGTCTTGTGAAAATCATTGGGCACCGACAGTGTGAAAACGCCTGCTTCAATGGATAGTGGCTCCAGGGGCTTGATCCATGTGTTCAAACAAATCTCGGACAGCTCGTTCTCCAAAAGCCCCAAGGCACGGTTCCATATTTGATTGAGATCCGATTGCTTCATGCCCCACCCATCCCATTTTGATTATCACTATCTTATCAGAAATCACCCTGATGGCAAAGGATTTCAGACCACGAAAAGGGGGCTTGCCCCAGGTTGTCACGCATCAAAAAAAAGGTTGATCAAGCGCCTGGATAGATGCAATAAAGAGGCCTTTGATATACTTTCATAAAACGTTCTTTTCCGAAAAGAACGAATTATGCTGTGAGCCAACTGATTAACACAGGACAAATTCCGTTAACCATAGGTAGATGTATTGTCTTGCCTGTGTCTCAAGACACGTCAAACGCGAAGATGCGGCAGGTTTTAGCCCCCCAGGTGGCCTGGGGAACCAAGCGGATGGCCTGCGTGTCGACCGCCACTGTGTGGCGGTTGAGCCGTTGGTGCTGGCCGGTCACCTGGCACAAGGTCACCCAGGCGCCTGATTCATCCAGGTAATCCATGCGATAATCCCGGACCAAGGTCTGAGGAACAACCATGGCTTTGTCCTTGAGAAAGGTGCTGGCCTGCATGGGCCGGTTGTGGGCCTGGTCCTCGGGCAAGGTTTCGCGGTTGAGGTCGCTGTCAAAGACCAGGCGGATGTTGCGGATGGTGACAGGCTGGTCAAAGGTGTAGGTAAGGGTGGCACCAGGTTGACCTGCCCAGCAGTTCTCCTGATCGCCTATCGGGCGATCAAATCCGTTTCGGACCACTTCCGGGTCCGGGCCATCGGCTGTCAACCGGGCCTGTCGGGTCAGCTCGGGCACCATGCGCTGAAACCCGGGCAAGTAGCAGTCGTCATCCATCAGTTGCTGCTGCAAGGTCTTCAGGTGCTTGTCATAGACACCCCGGGGGGAGGTTTTTTCCTGGACGGCCAGGGCGGCTGCTGTGCCGGCTGCCTGGCCCAAGAGCGCACAGGTGGCCATGACGCGCGTGGCACTCAAAGCCGCATGGGTGACGCTGATGTTGCGACCAGCAAACATTAAGTTTTCAATATTGATTGAATAGAGCGACCGGTAGGCTATGCCAAAAGGAGACGGGGCGGGGTGGAAGATGTTAGGCGGTTCACTGGTCCGCAAACCGGCCGGATGATGATCATCCATGGTCCAGCCCCCGTAGGCCACCAGGTCATCAAAGCGGCCGCCTGAATCGATATGGTTCTGGTTCATCAACAGATCACCCACATAGCGGCGCGACTCCCGTTTACCGGGTAGAAAACCCACCCAGTCCAGATCCAGCCGTTCCACCTGCTCAGGCGGGTAATGGCCGCTGTTTTTGACAAAGTCCCACAAGCCGAAGGCAGCATCCAGCAGCTCATCACGGATTTGCTCCGTATCGGCGATGGTGTCCTGTTGACCGCCCAGTTCCAGGTACCAGTAGTTTTCATTTTTATCCGTGGGATCGGGCAAGCGGTGGCGGAGCTTGTCGACCGTAAAGGGCTCAGCCCAGACAGGCGGGCGGTATGAACGGGCGTTCGTCATCTCACGGGCCTGGATCAGGCAGCTCATGCCCATGGTGTGCTGGTCGGCTGCCGGTGGTGCGATGGATTCATCGAACTCGGCGCTGCTTTCGCGACCACGGCGGTAGGTCGCACCGGTCAAGGGAGCCAGGATGCTGTCCCCGGAACAATCGATGAATAAGTCGGCCTCAACCGTGTGGACGGTCTGGGTGGTCAACTGCCAGCCGGTCACCGATACGATGCGGTTGCCCGCCATCTGCGCATCCAGGCAGGAACAGTTGAGCAAGGCTTGCAAACGAGGCTGAAAACGGACTTTTTCATAGAGGATGCTGTCCCAGATAGCATAGTTGGCGTAGGGGTTGCGATAGAAACTGTCCAGCATGATTTCTTCAACCAACCCAGTCTCCCGGTTGTTTTCACCATGCGCACCACAGACCCACATGCGGATTTCAGAAGACGCATTGCCGCCGAACATAGGCCGGTCCTGCATGATGAGCACCTGCGCGCCACGCCGCGCAGCGGCAACGGCCGCACACAGGCCGGCCAGACCGCCGCCGATCACACAGACATCAACCCGGTGATTTTTTGAAGGAAGCTTGTGATTCATGACCCCGTCCTTTCTGGGCCACAGCCCAGGGAGATGTTTTTCATTATAGCAGAAAGCCTCTTTTATTTGGGCCAGGCGCAGGTCGTGGGCGTGGTATAATCGAACCGATCAAGCATGAAAAGGTGGTGGCAACATGGATCCGGTTTCCAGGCACAGGCTCTCGGGGAAGAACCGGCCCCTGTCGGTGGGCTTGGTGGGCTGTGGGCGGGTGGCCACAAAACACATGAAGGCCATCCGGACCCTGTCCCGGGACCTGGAACTGGTGGGGGTTGTCGACCCGGACCTGCAAGCGGCGGCACGGCTCTTGGACGGGGCAACAGGCAGCTATTGTGTGGACAACCTGCATGCATCAAGCCTGGGTCAGCTCCTGGCCCGTGTGAAACCGGACCTGCTGGCCATCACCACCCCCAGTGGCACCCACACAGCCCTGGCCCAAGAAGCGTTACAGGCCGGCTGCCACCTGCTGGTTGAAAAGCCGATCACCTTGTCGGTTGCCGAAGCCCAGGCCCTGGTTGACCTGGCCACGCGCAACAAGCGGGTCCTGGCGGTCGGTCATATCTACCGCTACTTTCCCCTGATGGAACAGGTTCGTTCGCTTTTGGCCAATGAGGAGCTGGGCCCAGTCTTATCCGGCCGCGTGACGGTGTGCTGGGGGCACGACCAGGCTTATTATGATGCAGCATCCTGGCGGGGCAGCTGGGCCCAGGACGGCGGCGTGCTCATGAACCAGTGCGTCCATGCGCTGGACTTGATGCTGTATTTGCTGGACGGGCAAATCAAAGAGGTAAGCGCCTGGCTTGACCAGCTGCGCCACAAGCTGGAAGCAGAAGATTACGGCCTGGTCCACATGAAGCTGAACAGGGGCATCTACGGTGTTTTAGAAGGCACCACAGCCACATCACCCCATTACCAGGAAGCTTTTTTTGACATCCAGTGCCAGGCCGGTTCGGTCCGCCTGGCCATCCGGGGCGGGCGGCCATCTATCCACATCCAAGATGGGCGCGGGCGCAGCCGCACTGCGGCCGTTCTGGGCCGCTTTATCAAAGAGACCTGGTCCCGGCAAGGCCTGGCTGGCTTCCAAAACCTGGCCCGGCCACACACCCGCCTCTACCAGGACTGGATCAGGGCCATTGATACAGCAAGCAGGCCGCTGGCGGATGGCCAGGCAGGCCAGGCAGCTGTGGAAGCCGTCTTGGCCGCCTATGCCTCGGCCCGGGCAGGCCAAGCAGTGACCTTGCCCCTTGAGGCTTTTGATACCCAGGCCATGACCGGTTTTTTTGACCCTAAGGGTTGACCGATTGGTGGTCTTTTCTTTTTCCCTTCAGGCGCCCATTTTGGGCCATCCAGGTCAGGGTGTCACCCAGGGTTTCTTCCAAGGGACGGGGCTGGTAGCCCCAGGCTTGTGTCGCTTTGTCGTGGCTGATCTGGCTGTTTGAAACCAAAACGTCCACGCTGTAGGGGGTGAAAAAAGGCTTCAGGCCCAAGAGGCGGCACAGGACGTCGGTCAGCCAGGCAGCCGCCTGGACCAGCCAGCGTGGTGCAAAGATGATCTTGGGCTGGCGCTGGCCCAAGAGGCTTCGCTCCAGGCGGATGATGTCGCGCATGGCAATGCGGTGGCCAGACAAAATGAATGTCTGGCCCGGCTGGGCTGTTTGTGCCGCTGACACAAGCCCTTCGACCACATCGCGGACGTCTACAAAATTATAAGCGCCCTCAAAAGATAAAACGAGCTTAAGCCAGCCCTGGCCGCTTAAGTAACGAAACAGCCGGCCCATCTCTGATCGGCGCAGGTCGTGTGGGCCGATGACCCCGCTGGGGAAGACAACAACGGCGTCAAGTCCTTGCTGGACCGCCTCTAAGATCACCGCCGTTGCCCGGGTTTTGCTCTGGGCGTAAGGGCCGTTGAGGCCGTCAACCGGAAAGTCAACGTCTTCGGTGATGGTTCCATGTTCCGGGTCGTCTGGCAAGGCATGGACCGAACTGGTGTAGACCAGGCGCTCAACGCCGGCTTGAAGGCAGGCTGTGACCACGTTTTGGGTCCCGTTGACGTTGACGTCAAAAAGCAGGGCAGGTTTTCTGGGGGCGGTGTCAATCAAGCCGGCCAGGTGAAAAACAAGCCGGGCGCCGCTAACAGCGCGTGTGACAGCCGCAAGGTCCCGGATATCACCAAAACAAAGCGACAAGGTCAGCCCGTCAAAGGCATCCAGCTGCTCGCCTGGTTGTAAAAAAACACGCAGGGGTTCGTTGGGATAGGCCTGGGCCAGGCGGCGCACCAGGACCGTTCCCAGGTGTCCCGTGGCACCGGTGATGAGGATCACAAGACATCCTCCTCCTTTACAAGGTTCTTGCTTTCATTGTATCAGAAGGAGGGCTTTGATCCGGCGCCTTCTTAAGAAAAAATTAAGAAAGTGTAAGGTCTCTTTTAAGAATGAAAGAGGCATAATGGATCCGGAGGGTTTTTATATGTACCACATTCTCATTTGCGATGACGAACCGGATATCGTCTCAGCCCTGATGCTTTACCTTGAAGCCGATGACTACAGGCTGTTTACCGCATCCAATGGCGCTGAGGCGGTCCGCCTGGCTGACCAAGAAACGCTGCACCTGATCCTGTTGGACCTCATGATGCCGGTCATGGACGGCTTGACGGCCATGAAGCGCATTCGGGAAAAGCACACCATGCCGATTATTTTGCTGACTGCCAAGGGCGAAGACATCGATAAGATCATGGGCCTCAACCACGGTGCAGACGATTATGTGACCAAGCCTTTCCAGCCCATGGAGCTTTTGGCGCGGGTCAATGCCCAATTGAGACGCTACACCCGCCTGGGAGGCAGCAAGCTGGGGCCCAGTCAGATTCAAATCGGCGGCATCCGCCTGGATGACAAGGCCAAAGCCGTTACGGTTGAGGGTGAACCCGTTAACCTGACGCCCACCGAATATGACATTTTACATTTTCTCATGTGCCACCCAGGCCAGGTCTTCTCGCCTAAAACCCTTTACGAACAGGTCTGGCAGCAACAAAGCCTGGGGTCGGTCAACACCATTGCGGTGCATATCCGGCACTTGCGGGAAAAGATTGAAGTCAACCCGGCCCAGCCCAGATACTTGAAAGTGGTCTGGGGGCAGGGCTACCAGCTGGCAGCTGTGCCTGAACACAGCTGAAGGAGGTCCACATGCCATCACACACCCATCCCCCGATCAACCGGCTGACCGGCCATTGGGCCGTCAAAACAGCAGCGTCCGTCCTTTTGATCCTGTGTGCCATGGGGCTGGTTTTGTCGAGCCTGGCGCTTCTTTTTTGCTATGAGAAAAACGCCTATAGCGACAGCCCTGAAAACATCCATCAGCGGGAGGTGGACCGGCTGATGACGGTCTTGTCGCACCAGGCTTTTCAAGATTATATCCATTTTTATCAACATAACCCGGCGCTTCTGGAGGACCAGGGTAACCGTTTGGCTGGAACCAATTTTTACTATGCCCTTTACGATGAAGCCGGTCACTTACGGGCCGGTGCCAAACCAGCCTTCACACCTCTTTATCAAAGCGAGTTGGAGCTTCAACACGAAGCGTGGGCTGACACAGACGATCAAGCAGGCGAAGAAGCCACCGTTGCGACCTACACCCTTTATGGCTATGTTGATGGTCAGGGAGACGCACGGGATGTTTTCAGCTGGCATGCCTTTGCCATGACTTATCTGATCGGCAGGCGCTGGGTGTTTCCCTGGCTGACGGTTATCCTGACGGTTTTCTGCCTGGCTTTGGCAGGTTTTCTTGGCCTGTCTGCTGGCCGCAGGGTGGGCCAAAGGGACCTGGCCACCAGGCGCCTGGATCGCTTCCCCCTGGACCTGCTGCTGCTGCTGCTTTTTGTCTTTTCCTATGCCCTGGTGGAGGCAATCCTCAATTCGGTCCGTTACGGCGCCTTAGGCGCCTCCTTCAATGCTTCTTCCGCGGTCCTGGCGGCGGTCTTGGGCGCGGTTGCCCTGCTGGTGATTTTGCTGTTGGGCCTGCTTGTGCTGATGACGGTTGCTGTCCGCTTGAAAACAGGCACCATCCTGCGCCAGACCCTGCTTTACCGCTGGCTGTGGCGACCCCTTGCCTACCTGGGCAAAATGACCTGCTTCGTTTTCAGCAAGATCCCCTTGATCTGGAAAAGCGCCCTTTTTTTGGGCTTCTGGTTGATCTACGAGATTTGGGTGCTGGCGAATCAATACTGGCTCAACTGGTTTTTCCTGTGGCTTTTGGGCAAGCTCATCCTGACAGCCACCCTCTTGCTTTTCTCGGCCGGTCTTGGCACCATCCGCAAAGGCACCCAAGAGTTGGTTGCCGGCAACCTGACCCACGAAATTGACAGCATCTATTTGATGCCTGACCTCAAAGCGCACGCCCGGGACCTGAGCCAGATCAGCCAAGGCCTGTCCCATGCGCTGGATGAACGCATGAAAAGCGAGCGCTTTAAAACGGAGCTGATCACCAACGTGTCACATGACATCAAAACACCCCTGACGTCCATCATCAATTATGTGGACCTGATGAAACAACACATGGACGACCCGGAAAAAACCCGTGCATACCTGGCGATTGTCGACCGCCACAGCCAGCGGCTGAAAAAATTGACGGAAGATTTGATTGAAGCCTCAAAAGCATCCACCGGAACTGTTTCTGTCCAGCTGCAAGCCCTGGATGCGGGTGTGCTGCTGACCCAGGTGGCTGGTGAATATGAAGAAAAAATGACCCAATCCCAGCTGCAGCTGATCACCCAGCAACCGGACAAGCCCCTGTACCTGTCTGCCGACAGCCGCCTCTTGTGGCGCATCATGGATAACATCTTCAGCAACGCCTGCTTGTACAGCCAGCCGCAGACCCGGGTGTATGCCAGCTTGGAGGAGCAAGGTCGCCGGGCGGTTATCACCGTTAAAAACACCTCTAAGGAACCACTCAACTTGTCCAGCGAGGCCCTTATGGAACGCTTTGTCCGCGGCGACCGGTCACGCAGCAGCCAAGGCAGCGGCCTGGGCCTTTCCATCGCCAGCAGCCTGACCACCTTGCAGGGCGGCTCTTTTGACCTGCAGATAGATGGCGACTTGTTTAAGGCTATTGTGGCTTTTCCCATCGCATCCAAACAATCAGCCAACGGGGCACAAGCCCTGTAGGAAAGAAGGGTTTTTATGTTTGATCTGGTCTTGTTCAACCAATTGGTCGCGTTGATTTTCTTGTTGTGCTATGCCTACCAGTTTGTCTACATCCCGGTGTCTATTTTCGGGCGTTGGCGGGAAAAAAACCAGCCCGTATCCCCCAAGCCGTTCACACTTGATCGGCTGGCCGTCCTCATTTGCGCCCGCAACGAAGAACAGGTCATCGGGCATCTGCTTGACAGTGTGAAACGCCAAGACGTCCCGGCTGACCGCGTCGATATCTTTGTCGCGGCTGACAACTGCACAGACCAGACGGCACGGGTCGCCCGCCAAAAAGGTGCCACGGTCTGGGAGCGCTTCAACACCCGGGACGTGGGCAAAGGCTATGCCCTGACCTTCTTGCTTCAGCAGATCGACGAGGCCCTTGGCCTGGATGCGTACGAGGCTTTTCTGGTGCTCGATGCCGACAACGTCCTGGAAGAAAACTTCATCCGTGAGATCTGCCACACCTTGGCGTCCGGTTACCCGGTTGTCACCAGCTACCGCAACAGCAAAAACTACGGCGACAACTGGATCTCAGCCGGTTATGCGCTCTGGTTTTTACGTGAATCACGTTACCTGAACGAAGCGCGCATGCGGCTGGGCACCTCTTGTGCGGTTTCAGGGACGGGCTTTGTTTTCAGCCGGTCGATCCTTGAAGAAAACGGTGGCTGGCCTTTTCACTTGCTGACCGAGGACATCGAATTTTCCATTGATACCATCCTGCGCGGTCACACCATCGGTTGCTGCCCGACAGCCATCTTGTATGACGAACAGCCGGTCGACCTGATCCAGTCCTGGCATCAGCGGCTGCGCTGGGCCAAGGGCTATTTACAGGTCTTGCAAAAATACGGTAAGGCCTTGCTGGCTGGCTTGTTTAAAGGCCGCTTTGCCTGCTTTGACATGACCATGGCTATGATGCCGGCCATGGTCTTGTCCCTGGCCGGCAGCGCGGTCAACCTGGTTGTTGGCCTGTCCCGCCTGGCCGCAGGCACCACGCTTCCCAGCTTGCTGGCTGAATTGGTCATCTCTTTTTCGACCTTTTATGGCAGCCTTTTGTTTATCGGTGCGGTCACCACCTGGACCGAGTGGCATCAAATCCATGCGACCCGGGCCCAAAAGCTGATGGGAATCCTGACCTTTCCGCTTTTCATGATGACCTATCTGCCTATTTCGCTGGTGGCCCTGTTTACCAAGGTCACTTGGAAGCCCATTGCACACCACAAGGCAACCACCCTGGCCCAGATAAAAAAAGAAGCCTGACAGCAGGGCGTCAGGCCCGCCTGTGAATTGACAGGTCGACAAGGGCGGTGATAGGATAAGGCCACGTAAACACAACCGTTTCCGTTAGTCTATAAATGAAAATGAGGTGTTTTTGTGGCACGGCCGGTTAAATGGCGCCGAATAGAAGCCTACCCCCGTTACCCGTTGTTTTCCCCTATGGGACAGGGCGCAAAAGGAACGGGAGAAAACAGGCTGAAAGTAGAAGAACTTGAAGCAGTACGTTTGAAAGACCTGGAAGGGCTGGAACAGGAAGAATGTGCGGCACGCATGGAAGTGTCCCGCCCGACCTTCCAACGCATCCTGGTTTCCGCACGGGCCAAGATAGCCAACAGCCTGGTACATGGAAAATCGATCCGGATTGAAGGTGGCAACTACACGCAGGGCATTTGCCCGGTGCGTTGCCTGGACTGCGGACGGATCTGGGAAGAAAGCATCGAGCGCATGCGCGAAGAGGATGCCACCGATCCGGCGGTATGCCCTTCCTGCCAGTCCACCCACCTGGTCTGTTGCCCGGAAGAAGCCCAGCGTCCCAAGGGGCTGAGCCCTGAATGTCAGATCAACTGCTGTGGCCGGGGCCGGGGCCCGCATGGCGGCTTTCGAGGCAACCGCCGCGGCCAGGGACAACGGGGACCCAAGCGCTGAAGCACTGTTTTCAGGCGTTCGACACAGGGGGGCCGGCTGATGCATCCGGCTCTTCTTCTGTCCGGCTGCTGACCGGCGGTGTCCCCTTGGGCCGTCGACCAAAGCGGTAGCCGTTATCCAGCAGGGTCCGGATCTCAGGGTAATCCGCCTTGGCGTTGCGGATGGTCAGGATGTTGCGATGGGCGACAGACCGGATGCCAAGCCAGCTGAGGGTGAACGCAAAGGAGCTTCCGGCAACCAGCCCCCAAATCCAGGGCGAGACCCATTGAAACACGGCCGACAGGACGGCCGCAAGGAGCAGCACGGCAAACAGCAGGGACATAACAGCTGACAAGCCGGCGATGCGGTGGCGGCCGGCACAGTCTCCACAGCGTGGAACCGACAAATGGCGCACGTTATAAGCCACCTGGGTCTGGGACGCAGACTGGCGTGTGTCCACATCTCCGTACATTTCAACTTTGAAAGCATGCAGGTCTTCGGCCTCCCGAACCTGGCAGAACCAGCAGGACATAAACAGCCCCCTTTCATGTGACAAGCAGCGGTTGCGGTCTTTTTATGTTCAGTATAGTGGTCGATGCGGTCTGAAACAAGGGCTAGATCAGGTAGCCGCCGTTGGGGCTGATGACTTGGCCGGTCATGAAACGCGCCTGGTCAGAAGCCAGAAAATAAATGGCCTGGGCCACATCTTCAGCGCTGCCGAGTTGCTCCAGGGCCGTGAGGTCTTTGAGGGCTTCACGCGCCCCGTCATCCAGGTCGCCGATCATGTCGGTGTCGATGACGCCGGGAGCCACGCAGTTGACGCGGATGCCGCTCGGACCCAGCTCCCGGGCCAGGGCCCGCGTCATGCCGATGACAGCCGATTTAGCTGACGCATAGTGGACTTCGCAGGAGGCGCCGCACAGGCCCCAGATGGAGGAAACCGTCACGATGCGGCCTGCTTTTCGGCGGATCATGTCGGGCAGGACCGCCTGGCAGGTGAAAAAAGTTCCCTTGACATGAACCGAGAACATGTCGTCCCAGTCTGCTTCCGTCAACGCTGTAAACAATTTTTGCTGGGCGGTGCCGGCGTTGGTCACCAGAACATCCACTGGCCCCAGGCTTTGACGAACTCTATCAACCATGGCGTTGACCTGGTCCGGCTGCCGCACATCAGCCTGGACGGCCAGGGCCTGTCCGCCCAGGGCATGAATTTCATCCACCAATGCCAAGGCCTGGTCGCGGGCCTTGAGGTAGTTGATGGCAACCCGCGCGCCGTTTCGGGCAAACAGGCGGGCTGTTTGCCGGCCGATGCCCCGGGAAGCGCCCGTGATTAAGACCACCGGCTTCATCGTTTGCCTCGCCGGATGCGTTGCGTTTTGTAAGCCCCCCACAGCTGCAGGCGGGTCGGTGCAAACCGCAGGCCAAGGCGCAACAGACGCATAGGCCAGCCTGGAATAATGACCAAACGGCCCCGGGCCATTTGCTTGAGGGTATAGGCCACCACCCGCTGGCTGTCCAGGCCGCTGTCTGCAGCACCCGCACCAGCCCGGTCGTTAAAGCCGGTGCGCACCGGCCCCGGGCTGAGGGTGCAAACACGGACGCGGCTGTTTTTTTGCCTCAGCTCTTCGTGAAGGGCTTCCGTCAACCGCTGCACATAGGCCTTGGAAGCGTAGTAGGTGGCCATGAGCGGGCCGGGTAAAAAGGCGGAGATGGACGAAACCGTCAGGATGGTGCCGCTGTCTGCTTCGATAAAGCGCTTGAGGAAAAGCTTGGTCAGGATGTGGACGGCCCGGATGTTGAGATCTAGCATGTTCAGCTCGGTAGCCAGATCCGTCTGGTCAAAAGGCCCGAAAAGGCCAAACCCAGCGTTGTTAATCAGGAGATCGACAGGCAGGTCGCGAACCGCGTCATAAACGGTCTGGCAGGCGC
>CAYXIM010000022.1:0-1168 GCA_964465385.1 uncultured Oscillospiraceae bacterium | reverse complement strand
GTGTGTCCAGTTCTGTTTTCAAGGCCTCCAGGGCTTGCTGGTTACGGGCCACCAGAACCAAATCCACGCCCTGACGGCTCAACTGCAAGGCAAACGCTCTGCCGATACCACTGCTGGCCCCTGTGATTACTGCACGCATCCCACACCCTCCTGTCCTGTGATCTTCTATCATATCACGATTTTGTGGCATCAGGGGCAGAGTTTTTCTTGTCAAATGGGAGTGACGTGATACAATGTTTCTAAACAAAAACGGATGGGGGCAGCAAGGGCCCGCTGTCCGATTGGATGAGAGGGAGACAGATGAAGGAAAAACAAGGGGTTTATCAGGGCGTCCTGAACACACTGGAGCGGGCTGCTGACCTGCTGGGTCTGGAAAAAAGCGATTATGTTGCGGTTGAATACCCGGAGCGTGAGCTGAAGGTGTCCATTCCCATCCGCATGGACAGCGGGGAGATCAATGTCTTTGAAGGCTACCGGGTCCAGCACTCCACCAGCAGAGGACCGGCCAAAGGGGGTATTCGCTTCCATCCAGAGGTGGACCTGGACGAAGTCAAGGCCCTGGCAGCCTGGATGACCCTCAAGTGTGCCGTGGTCAACATCCCTTACGGTGGCGCCAAAGGGGCGGTAAAAGTCAACCCCCGCCAGCTGTCCACACGGGAATTGGAACGGTTGACACGCCGCTACACCATGATGATTCTGCCCCTGATCGGGCCAGAAAAAGATATTCCGGCTCCAGATGTGGGCACCAACCCCAAGATCATGGGCTGGATCATGGACACCTACAGCATGGTTCAGGGTCACGCGGTTCCCGGCGTGGTGACCGGCAAACCTGTTGACATCGGTGGGTCTGTGAGACGCATTGAAGCCACGGGCCGCGGCGTCATGCTGGCCACACGCGAACTTTTAGGCCAGCTGGGCCAGCCCATGAAAGAAACCACGGTGGCTATCCAGGGCATGGGCAACGTCGGCAGCATGACCGCGCAACTTTTGCACCAGGAAGGCTGTCGGATTGTTGCTGTCAGCGATGTGTCTGGCGGCCTCTACCAGGAAGGCGGGCTGGATATTCCGGCCATCTGTGCCTACCTCGACGAAGGCAACGGCAACTTACTCAGCGGCTATGAAGCCGGGCCGGCCAAGCGGATCAGCAACGAGGAGCTCTTGACCCTGG
>CAYXIM010000021.1:9795-21831 GCA_964465385.1 uncultured Oscillospiraceae bacterium | reverse complement strand
AGCAGGGCGGTTCGGACCGGGGTCTTGAAAAAGACCAACAGGAAGACCGCCAGTTGCGGGCCCTTCAATTGGAACTGAAGCAGGCCGTTGAACAAGAAGCCTATGAGGAAGCGGCGCGTCTTCGCGATGCCATCCGCGCCTTGACACACACTGAGAAAAAACCACCGGAGGGGGCGCAGTAAGATGGCCTGGTATTTGGATCAAGGACCTGAATGTGATGTTGTGATCAGCAGCCGGATCCGGCTGGCCCGCAACCTGCCCAACCTGCCTTTCCCACACCGCATGGATGAGGGACAGGCCAGGCAGGCGGTGGACCAGCTTGAGGCTGCCTTTTTTCAGGATAAAAAACCTGGCTCAGGCGATTACCTGCTGGTTGACCTGGAGCCTCTCAGCCCGGAGGACCGCATGGCGCTGGCTGAAAAACGGCTGATCAGCGAAGATTTTGCCCAAAAGGCCGGTGGTCATCGGGTGATCATCAGCCGTGATGAAGCGATCTCCATCATGATCAATGAAGAAGACCATATCCGTATCCAGTCTATGCAGGCGGGCTTGAACCTGGAAGTGGCCTACCAGAAAGCGGTTCAGGTGGCAGATCGCTTTGAAGCACATATTGCGTTTGCCAAAAGTGGCCAGTACGGCTACTTGACGGCCTGTCCGACCAACACCGGAACCGGTATGCGGGCATCCATCATGGTTCATCTGCCAGGCCTGTTTTTGACAGGACGGATCAAACACGTGGTGACCAGCTTGCAAAAATTGAGTTTTGCGGTCAGAGGACCCTATGGTGAACACAGCAAGAGCCGAGGCCACCTGTTTCAGATCAGCAACCAGCTGACCCTGGGCCTCTCTGAAGCGGATTTGATCCAGGATCTGGAGCGCATGCTGCAGCAGTTGCTCAAGCAGGAGCGTGACGCCAGACAAGCCCTTTACAGCCAACAAGGACCTCAACTGGAAGACCGGATCATGCGTTCTTACGGCATTTTGACTTTTTCACGCCTCATGAGTGCAGAGGAAACGGAAAAGCACCTGTCCAACCTCAGGCTTGGGGTGGCCCTGGGCCTCTTTCCTGCCTTGAAGCCGACAGCCATCAACCAGATACAAGCCTCTATCGGTCCGGCCAGCATTCAAAAAGTGTGTGGCCGCATCCTGACCACAGAGGAGCGTGACCGGGAACGGGCACACCTGATTCAAACCATTCTGGCGCAGACGCCAGCATAAAAGCATGTCCCGGCCGATAGGTGGGACTTGGGAGGGAAACCAACATGATGATGAGATTTTCAGACAAAAGCGGCATGGTGCTGGGACTGGCCTACCGGACAGCCCGCTCTTTTGCCCTCAATTACATTGGAACAGAGCATTTGCTGGCCGGGCTTCTGGCTGATAGCAGCGGTTTGGCCGGACGCATCTTGCAGGCATCCGGCTTGAGCCAGGAGCAGGTGGTGACCGCCATCCGGCAGATGAACTCGCAAAAACAAGAAAGCGTCGATGGCGAAGAGTCGCTGGATGCCGAAAAAATACTCAAGATGTTTACACCGCGCACCCGACGGGTTGTCGAGCTGGCTGCTTATGAAGCACGTGTGCGCCAGCTGGATGTTATTGAACCCGAACACCTGCTCATGGGTATGATTCGTGAGGGCGACAGCGTTGCCATGCGCATCATGCGCGCTGCCAACATTGATCCGCGCAACCTCTACAACAAGCTGGCCCAGGAACTCAAAGCCGTTTCTGGTCAGGATGAAGCGGATATTGAGCAAGATCCGGAGCTGTCGCAGATCAATCAAACCCTCAGCCAGAGGCAGGAGGGGGGCAAGCAGTCCAAGACCCCCTCACTGGATAAATTCGGACGTGACCTGACGCAGATGGCATTGGAACAGCGATTCGACCCGATTATTGGCCGCGAGCAGGAAGTGGACCGTGTCATGCAAATCTTGTGCCGCCGGACCAAAAACAACCCAGTTTTAATCGGGGAGCCGGGCGTGGGGAAGACAGCCATCGCCGAGGGCCTGGCCCAGAAAATTGCTGCCCACCACGTGCCGGAGCCGCTACAGGGCAAGCGTATCGTTTCCTTGGATCTTGCCGGCATGCTGGCCGGGTCAAAATACCGGGGTGAATTTGAAGAGCGCCTGAAAAAGGGCCTCAGTGAAGCCATCAAGGCCGAAAACGTCATTTTGTTTATCGATGAGCTGCACACCATCATCGGCGCCGGCAGTGCAGAGGGTGCCATGGATGCTGCCAACATGCTCAAACCCCTGATGACCCGGGGTGAATTGCAGATTATCGGCGCCACCACCATCGATGAATACCGCAAGCACGTTGAAAAGGATGCGGCTTTGGAGCGGCGTTTCCAGCCTGTCTTGGTTGGCGAACCCACGCCGGAAGAAACCGTTATGATCCTCAAAGGGCTCCGGCCAAAGTATGAGGCACACCATGCCGTGACCATCACAGATGAAGCCGTTGAGGCTGCTGTCCAGCTGTCTGTACGCTACATCACCGATCGCTTTTTACCCGATAAGGCGATTGACTTGATCGATGAAGCCTCGGCCAAGCTGCGCCTGGCCCGGCTGGAAGAATCCGATGATGTGCGGGACCTGAAAAAAGAACTGGAGCAGGTGCGTGAGCAAAAGCAGGAAGCTGCCAAGACGGAACGCTTCGAGGAAGCGGCAGACCTGCTGCAAAAAGAGCAGGAGCTGGCTGAAACCTTGGCGCAAGCAGAAGGGGCGTCAGGCCAAGCACAGCAAGAACGTGAACTGACGGCTGAAGGCATCGCTGATGTGGTGGCTGTCTGGACTGGCATCCCAGTCAACAAGCTGACCGAAAGTGACCACGACAAGCTCAGACGGATTGAATCAGACATCGAAAAACGCGTGATTGGACAAGATGAAGCGGTTGAAGCTGTTGCCCGGGCCATCCGGCGGGGTCGGCTGGGGCTCAAAGACCCCAAACGACCAACAGGCTCCTTTATTTTCCTGGGGACAACCGGCGTCGGAAAAACAGAGTTGGCCAGGGCACTGGCTGATGTCATGTTTGGCGATGAAAACGCCATGATTCGAATCGACATGTCTGAATACATGGAAAAATTTGACGTCTCCAAGTTGATCGGCTCACCGCCTGGTTATGTCGGCTATGATGAAGGAGGGCAACTGACTGAAAAGGTCAGGCGACGGCCCTACTCGGTTGTTTTGTTTGACGAGATCGAAAAAGCACACCCGGATGTGTTTAACGCACTGCTTCAGATTTTGGAAGACGGGCGTTTAACAGACGGCCAGGGACGGACGGTTGACTTCAGAAACACCATTATCATCATGACCTCCAACATCGGCGCCCGCCTCCTGTCGACACCGTCTGGCCAGGCCATTGGTTTTGCCAGCACGGTTGTTGAGGCAAACCAGACGCGCATGTATGGGGGTAGAAGTTTTGAGGAAGCCAGAGACCGGGTGATGGAAGAGCTGAGAAAAACCTTCAACCCTGAGTTTATCAACCGGGTTGATGAGATCATCTTTTTTAAGATGCTGGATCAAGACGCCCTGTTGAAAATCGTTGATGTCATGCTGACCTCTCTCTACAAGCGTGTCAGCGACATCGGCTTGACCTTGGAGTTGTCCAGTCAGGCCAAAGCGTGGCTGGGTGAACACGGTTATGACCCTGCCTATGGCGCCAGACCCTTGAGGCGGCTGATTCAATCGCAGGTTGAGGACCGTTTTTCAGAAGCTATGCTGGATGGCACCATTCAGGAAGGTGACATCGCCTGGGTTGATGTGGATCAAGATCAGCTGGTGGTGCGTCGCAAAAACAAGCAGCAAGGCCAAGCCGTTTCCGATTCTGAGGAGGCAGAAGCAGGCCAGAAAGCCTGACCGCCTAACCAGCAAACAGAGCGGCCCAAGCCAGCCTTAAGACAAACGCCATCATGGCGGTGTAGACAAACAGAACCAGGCCTGTCAACAAAAAGGCCTGGTTCTCTCCTGTCCCGCTCAAGCGTTGGACGCTGATAAACTGGGCCACCCCGGCCAGGCCCCAACCGGCCACCAGACAAAACAACGAACCGATCAGCGTGGTGGGAGACAGCAGGAGCGCCAGGAAGATGAACAGGGTCAAATAGATAAAAGCTGAACTGGTGCCGTTGATCAGCAGCCTAACGCCCAGCGGCCGGCGTAGCACAAAACGAAAGGCAAGGCCGACAAGGGCAGCCTGAAGCAATGGACCGGCCGCTCCCAGGATACAGCCCAGTAAAAACATCAGCCAGCCAAAAGCGGGGTCTGACAAGGGGGCTGTCAGGAGGGCCTTGACAAGGGGTTGCCGGGACAAGACCAGGAAAAACAAGCCGGTCAAGAGGCTGTGGGCAGCGTTCACCAGGCCAGTCATCCTGGAACGGCTGCTGAGGTGAACCGTCCGGAGGGCATCGACTGGGCGGGTGATAAAAACAAGCAGTGTTCGCCATTCGATCGGTTCAACAGGTGATGGCTGCCTGGCTTTTCGGGGCCCTTGCGCCACGGGGTTCAAATAAGCGGCCAAGCGCTTGTACCAGGGTTTCTTGCCGGTCCGCCCCGTGCCCCTTGGCCGTCCGGTCTGAGAGCCGGTCGCCTTTTGTGTGCCGGAAGATCTCCGACACGTACACGTTTCATTTTTGTTGAGTGCTTTTGCACAATATATACAGGTACGAGCCATGGGTTACTCCTTCCAGATGCTGTCTACCATCATACCGATCAGATGTGAAGAAGCTGTGACAAATGCACGTGCACCTGCCTTGGCTCCTGCCCACAAAGCCTGACAAATGTGGTAGAATAGCACAATCACGCCGGCTGAAGGCTGGTGTTGATGCGCAACAAGGCGGCGGTGGAGGAAAAGCCATGGGTGGTTACATTTGGAACAAGCCAAAAGAATGCATGTCGTATGATGCCATGCGTGCGTGGCAGGGCCAGCAGCTGGTTGATTGTGTGCGCCGCATGTACGGAACAGTTCCCTATTACACCCGGCGGATGAATGAGCTGGGGCTTGAACCCGGTGACATCCAAAGCCTGGATGACCTGACCAAACTGCCTTTCACTGACCAGGATGACATGCGGGACCAGTACCCTTATGGGACCTTTGCGGTGCCCATGGACGAGGTCGTCCGTATCCACGCCTCTTCTGGCACAACGGGCAAACAAAAAGTTGTTGGCTACACCCAAAAAGACATCGATTTGTGGAGTGAGTGTTGCTGCCGGGCCTTGGCGGCGACCGGCTTGACCCAGAAAGACATCTTGCATATCGCATATGGTTACGGTCTTTTTACAGGTGGTCTGGGTTTGCACTACGGCTCCGAACGCATGGGCCTGACAACCATCCCAGTTTCCTCAGGCAACACCAGGCGCCAGATTCAGATTCTGAAAGATTTTCGCCCAACGGGCCTGGCCTGCACCCCTTCCTACGCCTTGCACCTAGCCGACGAGCTGAGAACCTATGGTGTGGATATTTTTGGGGCTGAACCCTGGACACTTGAAATGAAAGAGCAGATTGAACAAAAGCTCAACTTGCGTGCCTTTGATATTTACGGCCTGTCTGAAACACTGGGCCCCGGCGTATCCATCAGTTGTGAAGCTGGTGACCTGTTGCACATCCAGTCTGACCACTTCATTGCAGAGGTCATCGATCCGGTCACCCAGCAACCCCTGCCTGCCGGTGCCTTGGGCGAACTGGTCTTCTCCAGCGTCACCAAAGAGGCAACCCCGCTGCTGCGTTACAACACCCATGACCTGACACGCCTCTTCTATGAACCGTGTGCTTGTGGCCGAACCACCGTGCGAATGGAAAAAGTCACGGGTCGTGCCGATGATATGTTGATCATCCGGGGGGTCAATGTCTTTCCCACGCAAATCGAGTCGGTCCTCTTGCAATATGGAGAAGTGGAACCACACTACCTCATCCTGGTCGACCGGGTTCACAACCTGGACCACATAGAGGTGCACATTGAAATGACGCCGGGTTTTTTCTCAGACTCCATCAAGGACATTGAACGCATTGAGCGGCAGCTGTTTTTAAGCATTCAGTCCACCTTGGGCATTTCAGCGAAGATCCGGCTGGTGGAACCTAAAACCCTGCCGCGCAGTGAAGGAAAAGCCAAACGTGTGATTGACCGAAGAACCTACTGATCAGTAGGTTCTTTGCTTTGTGTGGCCACTTTTTTGAATTTGGGCCGGTGCCATACCGCTGGCGGCAAAGGTGCTGTCAAAGAGAACCCAACTGCTCCCGTCGATTTCTTTCCATTGAAAGGAGGCGACCACCACCCAGCCCTTTCCTTCAAAAAAAACTTCATTCCAGGCGTGGTAGCCCGGTCCGGTCAAGCCTTTGACCAGCCGGGTTGGGATACCTTGTGAGCGAAGCATGGCACACATCAAAGAGGCGTAATCGTAACAGATTCCTTTTTTGGACGAAAAGGTCCGGTCGGGATCAGGCTGGTAAGTCTCATATTTGCCCTTGTCCTTTTGGATCTGGCTTGCCAGGGCGGTGTCGTAACGGATGTTATTGACGATCCAATTGTAGACAGCCTCCACTTTTCCAGTCTGTGTGCTGACCCCGCTGCACAAGCTGTTGGCCTGGCGGACGCAGGCAGATGAACGCGAAAAATTGGTCAAGATAGATGCAGCGGTATAAGGTTTGAGAGAAGAAGCCAAAGAAACCTGGTAGCTGTGGGCCATGACCTGGGCCAAAGACGTGCCGGTTGAATCAATTTGTTTAAAAACCAGGACCATGCAGTTGCCACTTGATTGAAGCGGGATGCCCTGGTAGGAACCGCGCTGGTTGACATCATATTGGTAGGAAGAGCTGCCCAGTTGAATGATCACCTTGACACGGACGTTAGCAGGGATCAGATCAGGGTTAATGGAGATCAACACAACGCCTTGTGACGATGAGCCGGTGTCCAGGGTCACCGCACCGTCTTCGCTTTGGACTTTTTGGCTGTTTTTACCATAATCATCACGGAAAAACGTGCCATAATGCTTGGCTGGAAAAGCAGACGATGCAGGCGGCTGGGTGGGAGCTGGCGTCGGGGTGTTGGTTGGGTTGACTTGTGGTTGCTGGGTGGGCGGCCGGGTGGGCTGAGTTGCCTGGGTTTGTCCTGTGCTGGTGGAGGTAATGGCCTGGCTTGGCTGCCTGGTCGGCTGAGCCGTAGGCTGCGCCTGGCTGCTTGTGCTGGTGGTGGGGTTTAACGACGAGGTCGTAGGCTGTTCACTCGGCCCGGTCGTGGGATCAGGCGTGGCAGTGGGGGTTGATGAGCTTGGGGTGGTTGACGGGACAGGTGTCGGGGTCAAAGGCTGCTCGGAAACCGTCGGTGAAGGGCTTGCACTGGTTGTTTCTGAAAGAGGGGGTGTTTGAGTAGGCCCTGAAGGGGGTTGTGCCGTTGTGGGCTCGACCCGGGAACATGCGCTCAGTCCCGAGACAAGCACGGACAATACCAGCCCGGTTATCAAGAGGAACCGCGGGCTATGATAGATTGAAGGCCGTTTGAAACCGGCTGCCTGTTTAAAAGAGGCTCGCTTCAAGCCCTGCCCCCTTTCTGATACACCTGTCTGGGATCTGAATGCTTTTTATTATAGGTGAAGCAGCCACCGGCCTGCAAGATCTGTAGCATGAGACCCCTGAGATGTGTATAATGATTTTATCACATGATCCCGATGGATATAAGCCTGAGACAGGCTAACAGGAGGGGGCCCCATGCTTTCAAAACGAACAATCAGGCTGGAATCAGCAGAGCTGGCCTGGCTGTGTGAACAACTGGCGCTCATTCAACGTTCTGGGCTTCTTGTGACAGAAGGGTTGGAGCTGTTGGCAGAAAGCACGGAAGCCACCCGCCTTAAAAGCGTCATGGACCGTCTGCTGATCAGCCTGCAAGGAGCTGCACCCCTGTCCAAAGCCATGGCAGATAGCGGCTCTTTCCCCACTTATCTGGTCCACATGGTGCACATTGGCGAAGTGTCAGGCCAGCTTGATGATATTTTGTCCCGGCTTTCAGATTTTTATCTGCGGGACAGCATCTTGCGCAAAAAAATCCGAAATGCCTTGATTTACCCAACGGTATTGCTGGTCATGATGCTGGCCATCATTGTCTTGCTGATCGTCCGGGTCCTTCCTGTTTTCAGCCAGATCCTGTCTTCGTTTGGAGGCGTCATGCCACCCTTTACGCAAGGGCTTATGAATGCGGGCCTGTGGCTGGCTGACCATTCACTTTTGCTGCTCGCCTTGCTTGTTTTGCTGGTGGCCATTGTGATTCTTTTTTTCAAAGGAACCACAGCCGGCCGTCAGATCGGGCCAAATTGAAGCTGCCGATCCGTGGCCGGCTTTACCGGCGTGTTTATGCGGCGCGTTTTGCGACAGCCATGCATCACCTGCTTCACAGCGGCGTTGAGCTGGAAGAAGCCCTGACCTTGACTGAATCGGTAATGGACAACAGCTGTGTCCGTGAACGCATTGCCTCAAGTCGGACACTCCTGCACCAGGGGGCTGACCTGTTCGATGCCCTCCAACAAACCGACCTGTTTCCCAAACTGTTCATCCGCATGCTGGCCCTGGGCAGCCGGGCTGGCGAGATGGACCGGGTGATGACCAAGATCGCCCTGGCTTATGAAGAAGAGGTGGACAGTCAACTGTCGCGGCTTGTCAGTTTGATCGAGCCCCTGCTGGTGATTGTCTTGTCGGTTATTGTCGGCGGCATCCTGATGACGGTCATGCTGCCCCTGATGGAGATCATGTCCTCGATTGGTTGAAAGGGGCCTGACGGATCATGCGGCGCACCATCACGATCAACTGGGCTGGAATCCTTCTGGCCGCTGTCCTTTTTGCCCTTGTGTGGTATCTTGTTTTTTCGAGCCTGGGTCATTTGGCGGACACCAGCAAGAAAAGCGGTCTGCAACAGGTACGCGCAGCTGTGGAACAAGCCATGATGCACTGTTACGCCCTGGAAGGGGCCTATCCGCCTGATCTGGCCTACCTGACTGAACACTATGGTTTGATTTTAGACACCAGCCGTTATTTGTTTTTGTATGAGGTGGTGGGGGATAATGTGCCGCCCATCATTGATGTTCAACTTTTGGAGGATGTGCAGTCATGAAGCGGCACGGCTATGTGTTGGCAGAACTGGTTGTCGTTTTGTTTTTACTGATCCTGATCAGCGTCTTTGTCTTTTTATTAACCGAAAGCGGCAGTCAGACCTACTTGCGCCTGCTCGGACAGCAAAACAGGGCGTCTGACCTCAGAATCGGCTTGGCGTATCTGGATGTGCAGGTGAAGCGCCATGACCAGACGGATGGCCTGCTGATTATGGACCGCCCGGACCAGACAGGCCAGGCGCTGGTTTTTGCCCGACAGGCTGAAAGCGGGCGTTACCTGACCTGGATGTATGTTCACGACGGTTATTTGTGTGAGCTGACGCTGGCTCAGGAGCGCACCTTCAGCCCGGAGGGCGGCAGCCGGATTGCCGCCGTCGATCACATGCACTTACAGGAGCTGGCAGCTGACCGTTTGCGCGTGACCTTGCTGCGCGAGGGGCCTCAAGAGGTGCAAGAGGCCAGCCGAACACTTCTTTTGCGCAGCCAGGGGGCTTTGCCATGATGCGGGCCAGATCAAAAAGAGGGTTTACAGTCGCGGAAATCATCGTTGCCATCATGATTTTGGTTTTTTTCAGTACTGTCATTGCTCAGCTTTTCACCCAGGCACAGAAGGCAAGTCTGGCTGCGCAAGAACTGGATGGTGCGGTGCTGTACCTTTCGGATCTGGCAGACCAATGGAAAGGGGCGCCTGAAGCGGAAGCCCAGGAAGCTGTCCGTTTGCTTTGGGCAGGCCAGCCTGAAGCCCAGTTGTTCATTGATGCCGCCTTCCAACCTTGCCTACAACCCCAAGCCTGCTACCGGGTAGACCTGACACAGGTGTCCGGGCCACCGGACGGCTTTTCACGCCTGGACCTGACCCTGCTTGATCTGCAGACAGGCCGCGTGGTGACCGAGTTGACTGCCGGCCGTTACCAGCCGTCAGCAGAAGGGGGTGGCCCTTCATGAAGACCTTCCTGACCCGAAAAGGGGCAAAAAACGGCTCCTCCGTGGCCCTGATTATTTTGCTGGTTGTCCTGCTGGTTTTTTTCGGTGTCTTGTCGCTGACGGCAGCTGCCTCAAACATCCGGCTGGCGACAAAGCGAGCAGACTGGAACCGCCGCTACTATCTGGCTGACCTGGAAGCCGAGCGGCTTGTGGCCGATCTGGACGGCCTGCTTCAGGACCATCCTGTCGGTGGACGAGATTCAGACAGCCTCTTGGCGGCTCTTGATGAGCAGCTGACAGCCCGGCCACAGGTGCTTAACCACGCGGTCACCACTGCTTCGGCGGGGCTGGAAATCCGTGCCCTGGTCGCGGCCAGCCCCCAAGACAACCAGGGCCTGGCCGTGGTGCTGGTTGAGCAAGAAACAGCTGGCAGCACCCACAGTCACTTGGCCGTGGTGGGCTGGACCTGGTGGAGCCCGCCTTTTGTCTATGACAGTTACTGGGCCTATGAAGAGGAAGGATGGATCGATGAAGCGGATTTTTGATCTTTTGCATGCCATGGTGGATCAGAACGCGTCAGATTTGCTGGTGACTGTTGGCAAACCGCCGATTTTAAAAATCGATGGCCATTTCCATGAACTGACGGCTTTTGGCCGGATGACCCAGGAAGACACCCAAACAGATGCCGGCCAGTTGCTGGAAAACCCAGTTGATAAGGCCCGTTTTGAACAAGAAGGGGAAGTGGATTTTTCTGTTTCCATCCAGCAGGTGGGGCGGTTTCGCGTCAGTATTTTTCGACAACGAGGCTCATATGCCCTGACCGTTCGCCGCATTTACACCCGCCTGCCTGATCCCGATGAGCTGGGTATTCCGGATAGTGTGCTGGCCCTGTCCCGCAGAAAACAGGGGCTGGTTCTGGTGACTGGGCCAGCCGGTTGTGGTAAAACGACCACCCTGGCTGCCTTGATTGACCGCATCAACCAAGAGCGGTCCTGTCATGTCCTGACGCTGGAAGACCCCATCGAATACTTGCACCGGCATCAGAAAAGCGTCATCAACCAGCGTGAGATCGGATCTGACACCCGAAGCTACGCACAGGCCTTGCGTGCGGCCCTGCGCCAATCCCCTGATGTGATCCTGATCGGTGAAATGCGTGACCTGGAAACCATTTCCATTGCCCTGACCGCTGTTGAAACCGGCCACCTGGTCCTGTCGACCCTGCACACGATTGGGGCAGCTAAAACCATCGATCGCATCATCGATGTCTTTCCGCCTAGCCAGCAGCAACAAATCCGTGTCCAGCTGTCGACTTCCCTGCAGGCGGTTGTCTCCCAGCAGCTGCTTCCTGGCCTTCAGACTGGGCTGGTCCCGGCTTTTGAAGTCATGCTTGTCAACACAGCCATCCGCAACATGATCCGGGACGGCAAGACCCCCCAGATTGACGGGGTGATCCAGATGGGGGTCAGCCAGGGCATGACCACCATGGATATGAGCCTGGAAACACTGGTCAGCCAAAAACAGGTGACCCTGGACCAGGCCCTGCTGCATGCCATCAACCCCAACCGCCTGACTGCTGACAGGCCGTAAGTGGCCTGTCCGGCCTGTTTGCCGCCTCTCGCTTGACGAGGCAAGCTTGTGCCGTCATGATAAAGGCACCAGAAAGCTGCTGGTGGCAAGGATGAGGCAAACGATGAGCAAAGAGCAGCAAACACAAGAACAAACCCTGGAATCATTCCGACAGGTTGCAGTGATCGGGCTGGGCCTGATAGGCGGCTCGCTGGCTAAAGCTCTGAAAAAGCGAGCGGGTGTTCAGCTTGTGGCACTGGATTGCAACCGGCAGTCGCTTGACCAAGCGTTGGCTGAAGCGGTTGTTGATGTTGCCGGCCTGGTGTCAGAGCAGACGGCTGACGACCTTGAACTCGACCGTCCATCCTGGCAGCTGATTAAAGATTGCCAACTGGTTTTTGTCTGCACACCGGTTGACCAGGTTGTTGCGACCGTCGAAAAGGCATCGCACTATTGTTCGGGCCTG
>CAYXIM010000021.1:0-9785 GCA_964465385.1 uncultured Oscillospiraceae bacterium | reverse complement strand
TGACGTTGCGGGCATTAAAGCACCCATCCTGAAGCAAGTCAAAGTTGATCGCTTCATTGGCGGCCATCCCATGGCCGGTTCAGAGCGTCAAGGCTACCGTTTCTCCTCGGACAGCCTTTTTGAAAATGCGGTATATGCCTGGTGCTCACACGCAAACACCAGCTTGTCCCACAGCTGGGTCCTGCGTTTTGAAACCCTGATTCAGGCCATCGGTGCCATACCGATTCACATGGCGGCCCAGGCACATGACCAGGCCGTGGCTGCTGTCAGCCATTTGCCACACGTCGTCGCCTCGGCGCTGTGCCAGGCGGTGGCCAGACAAGACCAGGGCCTGATGGCTCGGCTGGCCGCAGGCGGCTTTCGCGACATCACGCGCATTGCTTCATCTGATCCCGCCTTGTGGACGCAGCTTTGCTTGCAATCACGCGAGCACCTGTTGCCTATGTTGTCGGGTCTCCAGGCGGTTTTGGAAGCCTTCCACACGGCCATTGACCAGGAACAGGCCACCTCACTGGAAGAGCTCTTCTTCGGCGCAGCCCGTTACCGGGACCAGCTCCCGGTCAGTGGCCGCGGTGCCTTGTCTGCCCACAGCCTGTTGACGGTGCAAGTCAGCGACAAGCCAGGGGTCTTGGGGCACATCACCACACTGCTGGGCGATCATGGCATTAACATCAGCAACATCCGCATCCTGGAACAACGGCCTTATGAAGGCGGCTGCCTGCAGCTGCTTCTTTCTGATGGCCGACAAGCCAATCAGGCCGCCTGGTTGCTTAAGGAGGCCGGCTATGTCTGCGACTGAACTGGGGCTGGTCGGCTATCCGCTGGGACACAGCCTGTCGCCCTTTATCCACGAGCAGCTGATGGCGGCGGCCGGCATCAGCGGTAATTACCGCCTTTATCCACTGGCAGAGGACGCCTTCGTATCGGGTATCGGTCCGTTGATCGATGGTTTGAAAGGCCTGAATGTCACCATCCCCCATAAAGAACGTGTCATCGGCTGTCTGGATGCGTTGGATACATCGGCCCGGCTGACGGGCTCAGTCAACACCATTGCCGGACGGATTGGCTACAACACTGATGGGCCAGCCTTTGCATCTGTTTGCCCGCTTGATCCCGACCGGCCTGTCCTGATTCTGGGTGCAGGTGGTGTCAGTAAAACCATGGCTTACCAGGCTGCCCTGGCAGGCTGTAGGGTGCGTGTGACAGCCAGAAGGCCGCAGCAGGCTCAGGCATTGGTTGACGCCCTGGGCCGACAGATGCCACAGGCGGACCTGGCGGCTCTGGACAGCTTGGAAGACTGGCGCCAGCAGGCAGACGGCCGGCGCTGGACCTTGCTTAACGGCACCCCGGTCGGCCTGTGGCCTGGCGTTGCGCAGATGCCTGTTGAACCAGCGGACCTGGCTTTTTGCGGGCAGGTCTTTGACACCATCTATAACCCGCTCGCCAGCCGCCTGGTGCTACAGGCACGTTCCAGGAACATCCCTGCAGGTGGGGGACTGGGCATGCTTTTTGAACAAGCCCGGCTGGCTCAAGCCATCTGGTTCCCACACAAAAGCGCTTCGCCGGATGCCCTCAGGCAGATTCGAAAAAAACTGGCAACTGCTCTTTTCAAGCAAGCGCCGCTCACCTTGGTCTTGTCAGGGTTTATGGGCAGCGGTAAAACAACGGTTGGCCGCCTGTTGGCCCAGAAGTTGGCGGTGCCTTTCATCGACTTGGATGATGTGGTTGCCTCACGGGCCGGCCAACCCATCGAGCGTTTTTTTGCCACACAGGGAGAAGCCGCTTTTCGCCAACTGGAAGCGGCCTGTTTCAAGGCGCTGCTGACAAGCCAGCACACGCAGGTTGTGGCTGCAGGCGGCGGCACCTTGGTTCAGCCAGCCGCGGCCGAAACTTTGAAAACGGCCCGGGCCTTGGTGGTTTATTTGGAAACAGGGTTAGACCGGATCCGCCAACGGACCGGAGCAGGCCAGGGCCGGCCCCTGCTCAACAAACAGCCACAAGCCCAGGTAGAGGCTTTGTACCGGGCACGCCTGCCCCTTTACCAGCAGACAGCAGACCTGACAGTTGACGGGAACCTGGCGGCAGATCAGGTGATACACTTGATTATGACCGCTTTTACACTGGAGGAAGAGACATGATTTTGGTATTAAAAGAAAAAACCAGCCAGGCGGAAGTCAACCGCCTGTGCGACTGGCTCAATCAGGCTTATGGCGTTGAGACCAGCCCTATCTTTGGCAAAACCATGACCGTTGTGGGTTTGGTTGGCGACACGTCCAGCATTCCCATCGCAACACTGGAAATGCAAGACATGGTTGAACGTGTCATGAAGGTGCAAGAACCTTTTAAACGGGCCAATCGAAAATTTCATCCAGACGATACGGAAATTCGGGTCGGCGATCGGGTGATTGGGGGCCGGGAGCTGGTGGTCATCGCCGGACCTTGCTCGGTGGAATCAGAAGATCAGGTCTTGCACATCGCCCGAAGCGTTGAGACATCCGGGGCTGGTTTCTTGCGTGGCGGTGCTTTCAAACCGCGCACGTCACCCTATGCCTTTCAGGGCCTGGAAGCCCAGGGCCTGGCCTATATGCAAGAAGCCAAAAAGGCCACTGGCCTGCCGATTGTTTCGGAATTGACCAATCCCAACCAGCTGGACCTGTTTTTGGACCTGGTCGATGTCATCCAGGTGGGTACCCGAAACATGCAAAACTACGAGTTGCTCAAAGAGCTGGGACACATTCAAAAACCCATTTTGCTCAAAAGAGGCTTTGCCAACTCCATCAGTGAGCTGTTGATGTCTGCTGAATACATCATGAGTGGCGGCAATGACGCGGTCATCTTGTGCGAGCGCGGCATCCGGACCTTTGAAAGCAGCACCCGTTACACCCTGGACATCAGCGCGGTTCCTGTCCTTAAGCAATGGACCCACTTGCCGGTTTTTGTGGATCCCAGCCACGCAGCGGGATATGCCCCGCTGGTGGAACCGTTGGCCAAAGCAGCCGTGGCTGCTGGCGCTGATGGCTTGATGATCGAGGTGCACAATGACCCGGTCCACGCCTTGTCAGACGGCCCCCAGTCATTGACCCCGAAAGCATTTGAAGACCTGATGAAGCGGCTTCGTCCCGTGGCCGAAGCAGTTGGCCGGACGTTGCCATGACGAGGTGAGCGCCATGCCTGTGTTGACAGCAAAAACGCCGACTAAAACCTATCCGGTGTGGATTGAAGCAGGGATTCTGGACCGCCTGGGCACCGTGCTGGCACCGCTGTGCCCAGGACGAACGGTTGCCCTGGTGACCGATGACCAGGTGGCCCCCCTGTACCTGCAACAGGCCATCCAGGCGCTGGAAAAAGCTTCTTTTACGGTGTCACACCGTGTGTTACCTGCTGGTGAGCAAAGCAAAACGCGCGACCAACTGGACGGGTTGTACACTTTTTTTCACCAGGCAGGGCTGACGCGGATTGACCCGGTCGTTGCCCTGGGGGGCGGTGTCGTGGGGGATCTGGCCGGGTTTGCCGCTGCCACCTGGCTGCGCGGCGTGCCTCTGGTCCAGGTGCCCACAAGCCTGCTGGCCCAGGTGGATGCCTCCATTGGCGGCAAAACCGCCATCGACATCCCCCTTGGTAAAAACCTGATCGGATCCATCTACCAGCCCACAGCGGTGATCATGGACCCCTTGTGCCTGAAAAGCCTGCCCGACAGGCGGCTGGCTGAGGGCATGGCCGAGGTGATTAAATACGGCCTGATTGATGATGCCAGCCTGCTTGACTTGCTGGAGGAGCCCGTTGTTGATCTGGCGCCTCTCATACAGCGATGTGTTGGCATCAAGCTGGCCTTTGTGGCCCGGGATGAACAGGACACGGGCGAGCGTATGCTGTTAAATTTTGGTCACACCGTTGGCCATGCCTTGGAACAGGTCACTGCCTATGCGCGCTACAGCCACGGTGAGGCTGTTGCCATTGGCATGGTTGTGGCGGCGGCCCTGGGTGAACGGATCGGTGTGACCCGGACCGGGACCCGGGCACGCATCGAGGGCTTGCTTCAAACCCATCAGCTGCCGACGCACACGGATCTGCCTGTTCACGGGCTCGTTGCCGCCATCAACCGCGACAAAAAGAAACGTGGAGACCACATTCAGCTGGTTTTGCTCAAAGAAGCCGGGCAGGCTTTCCTGTATCCGGTTCATGCCGACCAATTGGCCGTCTGGCTGGAAGAGGTGTGGTTTAATGGCTGATGTGTTCGTGCATCCAGGACGTCTGACCGGCAGGGTTGTGCCGCCGCCTTCCAAAAGCGATGCACATCGGGCCCTGTTTGCATCTTTTTTATCGGGACAAGACCGCTTGAGCGGGCTGGGCCAGCCCTTATCAGACGACGTGCTGGCCACTCAGCGCTGCCTCAAGGCCCTCGCCAGCCAGGAAACGATTTTTGATTGCGGCGAGTCTGGCACCACGCTCAGGCTGCTGGTCCCGGTCGTTGCCGCCTGGCCCGGCCGGGAGCCGGCCCTTGAAGCAACCTTTACGGGAAGGGGCCGGCTGATCCAACGCCCTTTGAAGGCCTATCAGGCCATCTTGGGTCCCCACGGAGCCAGGTTGAGTTTTCCTGACAACGAAGCGCTGCCCCTGCGGCTGACCGGGCACCTTCGGCCAGGCCTTTATCAGGTGCCAGGCCACATCAGCTCCCAGTACCTGTCGGGTCTGCTGCTGGCCCTGCCCCTGTTGCCGGGGCCATCGGACATCCAGTTGACCTCGGCGCTTCAATCGGCACCTTATGTGCACATGACCCTGCAAACCATGGCACGCTTTGGCGTTCAGGTCATCGAAAAGGAAGACGGTTACCGGGTGCCGGCACCACAGGCCTACCAGCCCACCGCCTATCAGGTGGAGCGTGATTTTTCACAGGCGGCTTTCTGGCTGACGGCGGCTTATGGGGGTTGTCCGCTGCAGGTGGCCGGCCTGCCTGAAACGACCCGGCAGGGTGATCGCGTCATGGTGGATATCCTGGCCGACCTGGCAAGAAAAGAGGCGACTTACACGTTTGATCTGGCCCAAACGCCCGACCTGGTTCCGGTGCTGGCTGTCGCGGCAGCCTTGACACCGGCAACGGTGCACCTGACTTGCCTGGCGCGTTTGCGGTATAAAGAAAGTGACCGCATTAAGGCGGTTCAGCAGACCCTGTCGGCCATTGGCATCGATATTGAAAGCAGCGGCGACAGCTTGCTGATCCGAGGCGGTCACCTGTCCCGCAAAGATCCCATCTGGCCGGGTGGAACGATTGATTCTTTTCAAGACCACCGCATTGTGATGGCAGCAGCCATTGCGGCACTCTTCAGCCGCAAGGGTGTGCGAATCCAGCATGCGGACGTGGTCAGCAAGTCTTATCCAGATTTTTTTCTGACCTTTAAACGCCTGGGAGGTGCTATCGATGAGTTCATGCTGGGGTAGAAACATCAAGATCAGTCTTTTCGGGGAATCTCATGGCCCTGGAATCGGGGTCACTGTTCATGGGTTGCCGGCCGGCCACCTGCTGGATGAAGCTCGGATTGAGGCGTTCATGCAGCGTCGGGCACCGGGCCGGCTGCCTTGGTCAACGAACAGGCGTGAGGCCGACGAGGTTGAAATCTTGTCTGGCCTTTTCCGAGGCAGGACGACCGGGGCACCCTTGTGTGGCTTGATTCGCAACCACGACCAGCGCCCTTACGACTACAAAGACAAATTGTCCCGGCCCAGGCCGGGCCATGCGGATCTGACGGCTGAACTGCGCTATCAGGGCTTTCAAGACCACCGGGGTGGGGGACATTTTTCCGGACGCCTGACGGCACCGCTGACCTTTGCCGGGGCGGTTTGCCAGCAAATCATTGAAACCAAACAGATCCGAACAGCGGCGCACATTTTGTCGATCGGTGGCCTTTCAGAGGCTTCTTTTTCAACGGTTGACCTGGACGACGAGCTCATAGACCGGCTCAGCCAGGAGGATTTTCCAACCCTGGACCCAGCGCTGGGCCTGCGGATGATTGAGCGTATCCGGGCGGCCCGGGCAACAGGCGATTCTGTCGGCGGCGTGGTGGAAGGCACCATCATCGGCCTGCCCGCCGGTCTGGGAAACCCGCTTTTTGAGGGTGTTGCTGCGCGCCTGGCCAGCTTGCTCTTCGGGTTGCCGGCCGTTAAAGGTGTTGATTTTGGGGCTGGCTTTGCGGCAGCAGATATGCTGGGTTCGCAACACAACGACCCCATGTTTTTTGAAGGGGAGCGAATCAGGCAGCAGACCAACCATGCCGGCGGCACCCTGGGCGGCATTACGACCGGTGAGGCGCTTGTTTTCCGGGCCGCTTTTAAACCAACCCCATCTATTCGTAAGGAGCAGCAAACTGTTGACTTGCACACCGGAGAAGAGGTGCTTCTGGCAACCCGCGGCCGCCATGATCCTTGTGTGGTGCCTCGGGCGGTCCCGGTTGTAGACGCAGCGGCTGCCCTCTTTGCTTTGGATCTGTTGCTGGACAGGGGGTGGGCCCATGACACAAAGGATTAAAGGACAGTTGCTGCTGCTTCACGGACCCAACCTGGATCAACTGGGCCGGCGGGATCCGGTCCATTACGGTCGCTTCACCCTTGATACGGTTGAAGACGTGGTCCGACAGGCGGCCGCTGACTTTGGCTATGATATCCGGGCGGTCCAATCAAACCATGAAGGCGACCTGATTGAAGCCTTGCATGCGGCTCCCGGCAAACAAGTGGGCATCCTGATCAATGCCGGCGCCCTGACCCACACCAGCTATGCCCTCAGAGACGCCCTGGAGCTGACCGGGCTTCCGGCCATCGAAATACACATTTCCGATGTGGCCCGCCGTGAAGCTTTTCGACGGGTTTCAGTCTTACGCGAGCTGTGCCTGGATCACGTGTCTGGCCTGGGGCTGGCGGGCTACCGCTTGGCGACCGAACGCTTGTGCCGGCATCTGGATGCTGGCGGTGACCAGCCGCCCGCCAGTGCGCCTGAGCCTTTGGCAGGACTCAGAGAGCAGATCGATCACGTGGATACACAGCTGATGGCCCTTTTTGACCAACGGATGGGCCTGGCTGAACAGGTCGCTGCCTACAAGTTGGCAAGCGGACAGCCGGTTTATGACCGGGCGCGCGAGCAAGCCCACCTGGCTGACCTGGTCACCAAGCATGCTGTGCCACGCCCCACCCAAAGCAGCAGTTTTTTAACCGGGCTCATGCGCTTGTCCCGGACGGTGCAATACCAAAAGCTGTTGGAGGCCGACCGCCCGTTTGAACTGGGGCGGCTGCTGGAACAAACCCAGGCAAACAAACCACAGGTCCAACGTGTTGTCACCCAGGGAACGGCGGGCGCTTATTCGGAGCTGGCCTGCCGCCTGCTTTTCCCGACTTTGGAACCCGCCCGGGTGCAGACCTTTCAACAAGCCTGCGAGGCGGTTGGCCTGGGGCATGCCGATGCCGCTGTCCTGCCACTGGAAAACAGCACCGCAGGGACAGTTGATGCTGTTTATGACGCCCTTATGGACCAGCAACTCTACATCTGGGAAGCTTTGGCTTTAACCATCCACCACCAGTTGCTGGTCAAGCCAGGAACGACGCTTGACGACATCCAGGTGGTTTTGTCTCATCCCCAGGCCCTGGCCCAGTGTTCCCATTTCCTGAGCCGCCAGGGATGGACCCTGCGTGAAACACAAAACACAGCCTTTGCGGCTGAGCAGGTTGCCGCAAGTCACGAAACGGGTTGGGCGGCCATTGCCTCAGCCCAAGCCGCACATGCAAACGGCTTGTCTATCCTGTGTCAGGCCATCAGCAACACAGCCCTCAACCAGACCCGGTTTATCGTGGTGGGGAAAACTTTTCAGGTGGCACCGGAGGCCGATCGTATCAGCCTGGTGTTGCAGCTGCCGCATACCACAGGGACCCTGGCGGCCACCTTGTCTGTGTTCAGCGACTGGGGCCTGAACCTGAGTAAAATCCAGTCTCGCCCGGATCCGGACCAGCCCTGGCACTACTTGTTTTATCTGGATTTTGTATGCCGCCGGGCTGATCTGGCCCGCGCAAAAACGGTCTTGTTCCACCTGGTATCGGAAATGCCCTTGGTCCGTTTTCTGGGCTGGTACCATGAACAGGAGGCCCTAAGCCTGCAGGAGGACGCGAAAGGAAAAACACATGATTGAGCTTCAAGGGGTCAGCAAAAGCTACACACAAGGCATCAAGGCGGTTGATGCGATTGATCTACATGTCCATTCAGGAGAAATTTTTGGCTTTTTGGGACCAAACGGTGCTGGTAAGACAACGACTATCAAGCTGATGACGGGCATCCTGACACCGGATTCGGGACGGATCCGCATGAACGGGTTTGACATCCAACAAGAGCCTCTGGATGCAAAAAAATCTTTTGGCTACATTCCTGATGACCCCAACATCTATCCGCGCCTGAAAGCAATCGAATATTTGGCCTTTCTGGGTGATGTTTACCGGGTTCCCAGTGAAAAGCGGGTCAAGCGGGTTCAGGACCTGGCCCGGCTGTTTGAACTGGAAGACAACCTGACCGACCGCATTCAAAGCTTTTCCCATGGCATGCGCCAGAAACTGATGGTGATCGGTGGCCTCTTACATGAGCCGCCGCTGTGGATTCTGGATGAACCCATGACGGGGCTGGACCCCCTTTCTTCTTTCCGACTCAAAGCGCTGATGCGTGAACAGGCCGACGGCGGCGGGACGGTTTTCTTTTCAACCCACGTCCTGGAGGTAGCCGAACGCATGTGTGACCGGGTGGCCATCATTGATCATGGCCAGCTTGTCTTTTGCGGGTCCATTGAACAAATGCACCAACGCTTCCAGCGTGATGCCTCCCTTGAATCCATGTTTTTAGAGTTGGTGGATCAGAGAGAAAAGACAGGTGATAGCCTGTGAAAACCTTCTGGCGGTTGACGGCCGTCCTGCTTAAAGGCAACGGTCCGGTTCTTCTAGGCGGCAACCAGGGGAAAAAGAGGAAAAAAAGGCGGATCGGCACCCTGATCCTCATGGCTTACCTGGCCGTCTATTTAACGATGATCATGGGCATGTCGACTTTGGGTCTGCATCGGGTTCTGTCAGCCGTTGGGCTTCAAGACCTGCTTATAAACCTTTTTATCAGTGCAGGCACCACCATGGTGTTTTTCTTCGGGATCTTGTATGTGATCAGCATCTTCTACTACGCTGGTGATGTGCAGCGGCTCTTGCCACTGCCCCTCAAAGCCGAGCAGATCATCGGTGCCAAGTTGCTGGTGACCGCCATCTGGGAGTATGTGTTTCTGGCGGTTCTCGTCTTGACACCCCTGCTTGTCTACGGTTTCCTCGAACGGTTGCGGTTTTCCTATTATGTGTTTTTGCTGCTGACCACCCTCCTGTTGCCGGTTATCCCCCTTTGCCTGGCTTCGATCCTGGTGATGCTCCTGATGCGGTTCACGCCTTTTGCGCGGAACAAAGACCGCTTCAACCTGATATCAGGGCTTTTGGCTCTTTTGCTTGCCTTTGGCTTTGTGTTTGGCATCCAGTCCATGACCGCCCTGGGACAGGGTGACCTGGTCCAACTGATCCAGACCGGAGCGGCTGCCATGGCCCAACTGACCACGACACTTTTTCCTGGAACAACCTTTGCCGTTGGCAGCCTGATCGGGTTAACCGTTTTTGACCGGCTGTCCCAGACTGCAATCTTGCTGCTGCTTGATGCCCTTGTGGTGGTCGTCACCTTGTTTGTGGCACGCCTTGTGTATTTTCCCGGGGTGGTTGACATCCAGGTGTCGCCGGCCAGA
>CAYXIM010000020.1:0-22743 GCA_964465385.1 uncultured Oscillospiraceae bacterium | reverse complement strand
ACAGGGTGAAAGCCTTGTCTAAAAGGCTTGACGCAAGGCTGGCGCTTGCGTATTCTGAAAGCAATTAAAACGATTTAATAAAGGGAAGAGGCATCTATGACAGGCTGTTCCAAAGTGACGATCCGCGATGTGGCGCTACAAGCCGGCGTGTCTGTTGCGACGGTCTCACTGGTGATCGGAGACAGCCCGAAAGTGGCCGTTCAAACCCGGCGAAAGGTTCTGGAAGCCATCGACCGGCTCCACTACATCCCCAACCAATATGCCGCGGCCCTGCGCAAGCAAAAGAAAGATGTTTTTGCTGTTCTGATCCCTGACCTCAACAACCCTTTTTACCTGGAGATCATTCGGGGACTCAAAGACTGCTGCAGCCAGGAGGGGGTGGTTTTACATATCTCTGAAACGCGCCACGATTATGCCACGGAAAAGGCAGAGCTTCGCTTTTTGCGCAGCCTGCAGACGTCTGGTTATGTCTTCATCGGGACTGTTTTGGATGACGACTTGATCGATGAATTGACCCATTGCCGGGTGGTGACCATCGACAAGGTCTATGGTGCCCACAACCGCTACCCGCAAATTCAAATCAACAACCGTGCCTGTTTGCAGCAGGCGGTGTCCTACCTGGCCGACCAGGGCTGCCGGAAGATCGCTTTTATGACGCCGCCGGTTCGCACCTTCAGCCAGCAGGAGCGCCTGGAAGGTTTTGTGGAGGCCATGGAAGCAGCCGGCCTGGCGGCAAAAGAACGGTTGCTGGTGACCCGGGACAGCCCGCTCAAACTGATGCAGGCCGGCTTTCAGGCCATGAGCCAACAGCTGGCCCGAGACCGGCCGGACGCCGTCATCGCCACGTCGGACCTGTTGGCCATCGGGGCCATGAAGGCGGCTTTGGTGGCTGGTCTGTCGATTCCTGAAGACGTGTCGGTTGTTGGCTTTGACAACAGCCTCATCGGCCAGTTCTACCAGCCAGCCTTGACCACCTTTCGCCTGCCGCTTAAAACTATGGGCGAACTGGCCTTTTCTCTTTTGACCGAAGAGCCGATTCAACAGCATGAACAACAGTTGGTCACCGCTGATTTCGTCATTCGAGACAGCGTCAGACAATAAAAAACGGAGGAAGAAACGATGATTCGAGAAGGTTACTACACTGCGCTGGGGACGCCGCTGGACCAAGAGGGACGGCTGCTGGCATCAAGCTTTGCCAAACAGGTTGACGATCAAATTTATTTTGATGCGTCTGGCCTTTTGGTCATGGGTTCCATGGGCCTGGGCGTTTATGTGCGCCAGCAGGAGTATGTCCGGGTTGCCCAGACCGCGGTTGATGCGGCCAAGGGCCGCTGCACCGTCTTTGTGGGCGCGACGGACACATCGATCGGGCGGGTTCGCGATCGCATTGATGCCCTCCAGGGCCTGGCCATCGATGGGGTGGTGCTTACAGCGCCGTATTACCAGACCTTTACCAACACCGAGCTGGTCACTTTTTTCAGCCAGATCGCACGCGCCTCATCTTTTCCCATTTACCTGTATGACCTGCCGGTGGCGGCCAGAAATAAAATCACGCAGGAGACCATGCAGGCCCTCCAGGCTGAAGGCAACATCAAGGGCATCAAGACAGCAGACCTGGACCTGTCCCACTGGCTGCAAGACCAGGTTCGCCAGCAGGCTTTCGCGGCTGATTTCCAAGTGCTTTACAGCGGCCTGGACACCTTTGACCAGGCTTACCAAAGCGGGGTGACACGTAACCTCGACGGCATGTTTGCCTGCACGGGCCCCTTGTCTGAACGCCTGTATACCCAGCTGGCTGCCGGCGCGTTTGCTGATGCTTCCGGCACCCTCAAAGACATCCTCATGTTGCGCAACCAGTTTGCAGAAGAAGTCATCTTGCCCTCTTTCACCCATGCCATGAACTTGTTGGGTTATGAAGGCTTCTTCCATCAGGATTTTTATGCCAGCCCCTCTGCTGCGCAGCAGGAAAAAATCAAAGCTGTCATGACAAAAATCGGCCTGCTTTGAGGCAAGAAAGCACGTGAGCCCAGGCGACTGTGATAGAATGGTCTGGAGCGCAAACACAAGCAACGGAGGTCACCATGAACTGGATGGGTATTGACCTGGGAACGACCGGCTGTAAAAGTGTCGTTTTGACCGGCAGCGGCCAGGTGCTCGCCGAACATTATGCTGAATACGAGCTGGACCATACCCCGGAAGGCTATATCCAGCAGGATGCTGAGCTGTGGTGGCAGCTGGTCTGCCAGGTCATCATGGCCAGCACAGCAGCTGTCGGCCCGCAGGAAGCGGCCCGGATCCAAGGGCTGGGCATCAGCTCTCAGGGCATTTCCTTTGTGCCGGTCGATGCGGCCGGAGACAGCCTGGGGCCGGCCATCAGCTGGCTGGATAACCGGGCCCTGGCTCAGACCGAACAAATCGGCGAGCGCTTCAGTGAAAGCGACCTCTTCCGGCGAACCGGTAAGCGCCTCAGCCCGGCCTATACCCTGCCCAAGCTTATGTGGCTCAAAGCACATGAACGGGCGATCTACGACCGGGCCCAGTTGTTTTTGATGCCCCTTGACTTCATCACCCGGCGGCTGACCGGCAAAACCTGCACAGATTATGCCATGGCCTCCGGCACCATGGCCTTTAACATCCAGACCGGAAGCTGGGACCAGGATATTTTAGCTGCTTGCGGCATAGAGGCGGCCAAGCTGCCGCCGGTTGCCGTGGCCGGGAGCCGGGTAGGGCCAGTCCGCCCTGACCTGTGCGCCCGCCTGGGGCTTGCAGCTGGGTTGCCGGTCTATCTGGGCACCCAGGACCAAAAATGCGCGGCCCTGGCGGCCGGCGTTGGACCAGGTGTGGCCACCGTCTCTTTGGGAACAGCCAGTGCCATCACCACGCTCAGCCAGACGCCCCTGTTTGATCCTGCCCTGCGTATTCCGGTTTTTGCCCTTGGCGACCAGCGCTGGGTGTTGGAATCGGTTATTGGGACAGCCAGCGTCACACTCAAGTGGTTGCGCACCACCTTGATGACCGACTTGACTTATGAGCAGCTGGACCAGCTGGCCCGCCAGGTGCCGGCCGGCGCCAATGGCGTGTGCTTTTACCCACACTTTGAGGGCGCAGGCAGCCCCTTCTGGCGCAGCGACATCCGGGGTTCCTATCAGGGCTTGTCCCTGGCTGTTCAACGCGCAGACCTGGTCCGGGCCCTGCTGGAAGGCATCGCCTATCAGATTTACACCAACGTGCTGGTTCAGGAAGACATCACAGGGCAGGCCATCCACACCATCCGCCTCTTTGGCGGTGGCTCGAAAAGCGACTTGTGGTGCGCCATCATTGCCGCTGTCACTGGCCGGCTGGTCGAGCAAATGGAGCCGGAACTGGCCAACCTGGGCGCCGGCCTTTTGGCGCAGGAAAAAGACGACCCATCGACCCGCGATGCCATTGGCCGCCCGCTGAAAAGCCACCAGCCACAGGCCCAGGAGCAGGCGCGTTATCAAAGCCTTTACACACAGTACCGTGAAACAGAAGACCACATAATGAAGCAATAGGAGGCAATCCAATGAAAAACATGTTTTCCATGGACGAAAAAGTCGTTTTCCTGACCGGCGGGTCGGGCTATCTGGGTGATGCTGTCACCAGAGGCCTCATGGCCCAGGGCGCCCGTGTTGTTGTTGCCGATCTGGTTGACCGGGATGACACGGTTGAAAGCAGCGGTGAACGCTGGTTTGTGGCTTGCGACGTGTCGCAGACCGCTTCTATCCAAGCGGCCTTTGAAAAAACCTTCGACCGTTACGGCCGGATCGATGTGCTGATCAACTGTGCAACCTATGGGGCCAGCGGCGCGGTTGAAAGCCAGTCGGACGAAGATTTCGCCAAAGGTGTCGACGGCGCCATTGGCACCACCTTCCGCTGCACGCGCGAAGCCATCCCCTATTTTGAAAAAGCCGGTGGCGGTGTCATCGTAAACTTCGGGTCCATGTACGGCCTGGTTTCTCCAGACCCGTCTATTTACGGTGACAGCGGCCAGAACAACCCGGCCAACTATGGCGCCGGCAAAGCGGCTGTCATTCAATTCACCCGTTATTGCGCCGGCCATTTCGCGGATCGCAACATCCGGGTCAACTGTGTGACCCCCGGACCTTTTCCGGACCCCAAAAAGCTGCCGCCAGAAGCCTTCCTCAAGGAATTGAAAAACAAGACCATGCTTAAACGCGTCGGCAAGCCAGAGGAAATCGTCGGTGCTGTCCTCTATCTGGCTTCTGATGCATCTGCCTTCACGACCGGCACCAACGTGGTGGTTGATGGTGGCTGGACCGCCTGGTAAGGCACAACAAGCAAGGGAGAAAAAAGATGTCTGTTTATTTCGGAGAGAAAAGCTGGCCTGAACTGGAAGAAGCGATTGAAAAAAACACACTGGTGATCATCCCGGTCGGGACCACAGAGGAACACGGTCGCCACCTGCCGGTCGAAACCGATGCCATGATTGCCACCATGTACGCGGATGCCATTGCCCAGGGGCTGACGGATGAAGGGGTTCCTGTCCTGTTGACCCGCCCGATCTACTATGGGTATTCCATGGACATTGTCACACGCTGGCCAGGCTGCCTGAAAATCAGGACCCGCGTCTTCATGGACTACATCTACGACATGATCGACAACCTGATGAAGATGGGCTTTCAAAAAGTGGCCCTGCTGGATTGCCACGGCAACCACGATGGCTTGCTGCGCACCGTCATGCGGGAAATCGCTGACGCCCACGGCCGCTTCATCTGCACACTGAGGCCGTCACAACTGAGCAGCCCGGTTTACAACCAGCTGAAAAAAGACCCCCAGGGTGACATCCACGGTGGTGAGTGGGAGACCTCCATGATACTGGCCTACCGGCCGGAGTTGGTCAACACCGCTGAATACACATCCGTTGACGCCATCCGCTGTAACAACGACCTGCGTGGACCCGTCTCCACCTGGGGCCTGCAGGAAACCAAAACAGGCCTTTTTGGAGACCCCACCTATGCAAGTGCTGAATTGGGCCGGGCCTGCCTGGAAGCGGGCACCAAGGCATCGGTCCGTATTTTAAAAGAGTTCATGAACCTGTAAACAAGACATGGCACAAGGAGGAAACACCATGACCAAACAACCGTTCACCTTTGAAGCATCACCCTGGGTACCTTTTAAAGACAAAGAGGTTCTCGAGCGCGTCCGCAAGATCCCCCGTGAGGAGATGGAGCAGCACGAAAACCCTGATTTTCGAATCAAGATTGTGCCGGACACCACCAGCTTGTGGGTTGCTGATATGATTTTGCGTATCCGTGAGTCCGATGAGCAGGATAAAAAACTGGTCATGCTCATGCCCAACCCGGCACCGACCGTTTATGAAACCATTGCTGAACTGATCAACCGCTTCCGGATCAACTGCCGCAACGTCTACACCTTTAATCTGGACGAGTGGGCCAATGAAAACGGTGAAGTGGCACCGGACGATTATCCGGCCGGCTTCAACCGTTCTTTCCTCAAGTCCTTTTACGGCAAGATCGATCCAGACCTGCGCATGAACCGCGACCAGTGCGTCGGACCGACCACGGAAAACATCAAGGACTACAGCAAGCTGATCACCGAATGCGGTGAGGGTGGCGCCGATGTCTGCTACTCGGGACCCGGCTGGGCCGGCCACATCGCTTTTGTTGACCCGGACACACCGGAATTTGGCACCGACAGTGTGGATGAGTTCTTGAAAATGGACGCCCGGATTGTCACCTTACACCCCCTGACCGTGGCGCAAAACTCCCTGCACGGCTGCTTTGGCTGCAGTGGCGACATCGCCAATGTGCCGCCCAAGGCCGCAACCATCGGGCCGGCAGACGTGGTGCGCAGCCGCAACCGGATTGAGATGCATGACCTGACCACCATGGGGACCTTCTCCTCCTGGCAGCGCCTGGTTTCCCGCCTGGTGCTCTACGGACCGGTGACCCCGCAGGTGCCGTCCTCCATCCTGCAGCTGATGCCGACAACTGTTTATGTGGGTGAAGAAATTGCCAAGCCCATTGAGCTTTTAGAGCGGGTTGGTTACTGACGCAGCAAGGAGGCCGACCATGAGAAGCATCACCGACTTATTTGATTGCAGCGGCCGGGTCGCTCTGGTTACCGGCGGCTACGGTCTTTATGGGCGGCCGATATCGGTTGCGCTGGCGGAAGCCGGCGCAACCGTTGTCATCGCCGCCCGAAGTGTCGACAAGTGCCAGCAAGTGGCCGATGAACTGAACGCACGCGGTCTGAAGAGCCAGGCCCTTTTTCTGGACCAGGGTGACGAAGCCTCCATCCAGAAGCTGGTGGCTGACATTGTCACCAACTGGGGACGGCTGGACATTTTGGTCAACAACGCTGTCCTGCGCGTGGCCAATGAAGACCTGGACCAGATGACGGCGGCCGAATGGGAGAAGTCTCACCGGGTCAACGCCACCGGCCTGGCCCTCTTGTGCCGGGAAGCCGTACGGGTCATGCGTGACCAGCAAGCTGGTTCCATCATTAACATCGGTTCCATTCAAGGGGCTGTGGGCCCGCATTTTCCGGTCTACGGCCAGACCGGCATGACCAGTCCGGCCTATTACACCTATGAAAAATGGGGCATGGTGGGGCTGACCAAATGGATGGCCAACCGCTACGGGCCCGACAAGGTCCGTGTCAACTGCATCAGCCCGGGCGGCTACACCCCGGACCTGATGCAAGATGAGACCAACGAATTTGTCATCAACTACAAACGGCTGACTCCCATGGGGCGCTTTGCGGAAGAAGATGACATCAAGGGGCCGATTGTCTTTTTGGCGTCTGATGCATCCAAATATGTGACCGGCCACAACCTCATGCTGGATGGCGGCTGGACCAGCTGGTAGATGCCATGACAATGCAAACAGATGTGTTAATCATTGGCGGTGGCTTGGCAGCCCTCCAGGCAGCACGAAGCTGCGCCCAGGCAGGTGTCAAGACCTTGTTGGCGGTCAAAAGCATCCTGTGCTCCGGCTCCAGTTTTTATCCCTTGACACCGGCCCTGGGCTGCCTTGCTCCCCGTCGTGATGACCCGGCAGACGCCCAGGCTTTCATGGACGAGATCAATGGGGCCTCCCAAGGCATGAACGACCCGGAACTGGGCTGGCTCTATATCCAGGACATCCACGACCGGGTTGCCGCCTTGGATGAACTGGGCCTTGATGCGCACATTCAAAAAGAAAACCGCGTGGCCTGTTTCGCCACACGGGAGCGCGAACTGGTCGTCTGGGATGACTGGCCCAAAACGCGCACGCGCGTGCGCAAGCGCGTGTCATCCTGGCCGACAGTCAGCCTGTTGGAACAAACAGCTGCTTTGTCCTTGCTGCAAACGGACGGCGTGGTGACCGGGGCGGTTTTAGCAGGTCTCCGGCCCGGCGACCAGCCTTTTGTGGTCCAGGCTCGATCGGTGGTGCTGGCGACCGGTGGTTTCGGAGCCCTCTACCGCCATCACCTCAACACCCGTGATGTTGACGGCAGTGGGCACGCCCTGGCTGCGCAGGCCGGTGCCCGCTTACGCAACCTGGAGTTCATTCAGTTCATTCCGGGCTTTCTCAAACCCAAATACAAGGTCTTGTTCAGCGAGTTGTGCCTGCCGGACAGCCTGGGCCTCTTTGATGCGGCCGGCAAAAACCTCTTGACCCCTGTGCTGCCCGGCGGCTGGTCTTTGCAAAAACTGCTGGACACCCGGGGTCGCCATGGCCCGTTCACCTTGTCCGACGGTTCTGGTGTCTTTGACCAGGCCATCATGGCTGAAATCGCCCGTACGGGCCGGGATGATGCGGTTGACATCCGTTTCGACCCGCGCCTGTTATCCCGGCCACAGGGGGCCAACAGCCGTTACCTGACCTGGATGCGGGATCGCATGCACATCGATTTGTTGGCAGATCGCCTGTCCATCGCGCCCTTTGCCCAGGCCAGCAATGGCGGCATCGTCATTGACCGGGACGGTTGGACCGGCGTTCCCGGTTTGTATGCTGCCGGCGAAGTGGCTGGCACCATGCACGGGGCCGATCGCATCGGTGGTTGTGCAGCGGGCAACTGTTTGGTCTTTGGGCATCGGGCCGCTGTGGCGGCGGCTGCCAGGGTTCAAAGTCAAGCGGGGCAGGCTTATCCTGACGTGCCTAAGACCTTGCTTGAGGACTGGCGCCATGACCGGGGCAACGCCTCACACACCCCGCAGCAGGTGCTGGAGGAAATCGGCACCCGTTTGTGGCAGGAGGCTGCCATTATCCGCACAGAAAAAGGCCTGACAGCGGCCCGGGCTGCCCTTGATGCCCTGGCTGCTTCGTTTCACCCGGGATCCTGTCTGGAGGCAGGGGCGGGTTATCATGAGGTGGCACGGGCAGCCCACGGCCTGACCCTGGCCCGGTTGATCCTTGATGCCATGTTACAACGGCGTGAAAGCCGGGGGCCGCATTTTCGCGCGGATTATCCCCGTCAGCAGGCTCAGGCCCGGATTCAAGACCTGTGCCTGGACCAGCAAGGCACGATGTGACCCCGGCAAACAAAGCAAGACGAGGCCTTTGTGCCCGGAAAGGAACGGCAAATGGAAGCAAGAACACGTTACCATGGGGTGATCCCAGCCCTTTATGCCTGTTATGACGACCAAGGTGCCATCAGCCACGAACGGACCCGGCAGGCTGTGCGCCACCTGATCCAGTCGGGTGTGAAGGGTGCCTACGTCAGTGGTTCATCTGGAGAATGTATCTACCAGTCGGTGGCTGAGCGCCAGCAAACCCTGGAAGCCGTCATGGAAGAAAAGCGTGAGGGCTTCACGGTTATTGCCCACGTGGCCTGTAACAACACCCAGGACAGTGTCCAGCTGGCCAGGCACGCACAGGCCTGCGGGGTGGATGCAATCGCCAGTATTCCGCCCATTTATTTCCGCCTGCCAGAACACGCCATCGCAGCCTACTGGAACACCATTTCCGAGGCGGCGCCAGAAACAGACTTTATCCTCTACAACATTCCTCAGCTGGCCGGGGTGGCCTTGACCCCCAGCCTGTTGACCACCATGCTGGCCAACCCACGGGTTGCCGGCGTCAAAAACTCCTCCTTATCGGTCCAAGATATCCAGCAGTTCAGGATGCTGGGCGGGCCGGATCTGGTTCTCTTCAACGGACCGGACGAACAATATCTGGCCGGCCGCTCCATGGGGGCCAATGGCGGCATCGGCGGCACCTATATGATCATGCCGGACTTGTTTTTGAAACTGGATCAGCTTTTCAGACAGGGAGAACGGGCTCTGGCCCAGGACCTGCAACAGGCCATCTTTGCCATTATCAGCAAAACGGTGTCCGGCCACGGCAACATGTATGCCATCAACAAGGAAATTTTGCGCCAACGTGTCGACTTGGACCTGGGCACCGTCCGCGCGCCTCTGGCCCAGATCGATGCATCAGATTTACCGGTGGTGGAGGCCAGCTGCCGCCTGATTGACCAGGCTGTCAAACAATTCTGTTAGGAGGAAATCATGAAGATCTTGCACGAAAGCACCCTCTTTGAAAACCCGCTGCCCCAGCTGCGAAGCCGCCAAAGCGCATTCCCATACAGCTGTCAGCTGCCCGATGGCACCGTGCTGGCCACCTTTACCCTGGGCGAGGCCTTTGAAAGTGTGGACCACACCAGTTACCTGGTCAAAAGCACCGACGGCGGCAAAACTTTTTCAGAGCCGGTCTCTCTTTTTGACGACCGCCACCGGACCGGTATCTTCAGCGACGCCAGCAAAATCACCCTGCTGCCTGATGGCCGCCTGATCGCCCTGGGCTACGCCTACGATCGCTCGGATCCAGAAAAGCCCATTGGCAACCCGGAAACGGGCGGCCTGCTCGATGATGTGGTCTTTGTGTCTTATTCAGAAGACCAGGGGGACAGCTGGTCGCCCTGGACCGTGATTGACACCCACTGGGGGCCACACGTGGAGGCGTCAGCCTGGCTGACCGTGCTCCAAAGCGGCGCCTGGGTCTCGCCCATCACTGGTTTTAAAGCTTGGGACGGCTCGTCGACCGGCCTCAACTGTGGCCGGCTGCTCCGTTCGGATGACCAGGGGAAAAGCTGGTCTGATGACACCATCTGCATGCTCTTTGAGGACCAGGGGATTTCCTGTTTTGAGCAGCGGCTTTGCCAGCTGGACTCTGGCCGGATCGTCAACATCGGCTGGAACGAGCACCTGGTCAAGGGGACGCTCCACCCCAACCACTTCACCGTGTCGGATGACGACGGGCGCACCTTCAGTGAACCGGTCAGCACCGGCGTCTTGGGACAGGCCTCCAGCGTTTGCCATGCCGGCGGTGAAAGCCTCCTGGCCTTGCACGCCATGCGCCGGGACACCGACCGGCCCGGGATTTATGCGTGTCATGTGGATTTGTCTGAGGGCAGCTGGGACATCCGGTCTGCGGCCATGATCTGGGAGCCTGACCGACCCATCGTGGCCGACCCGCGGATGGCCCAGGAATTTGCTTTCCTCAAGTTCGGGCAACCGGGTGCCCTGCGTCTGTCTGACGGGACGTTCCTGGTCACCTTCTGGCATGAAAAAAATTGTCAGCTGGTGACCTCAGCCCTGCGGCTTGCCCTGCCCTGATTCAGATGCAGGTGTAGCCGCCGTCGACCGGTATAGACAAGCCGGTCAGGTAGGCTGACGCATCGGAAGCCAGAAGCAACAACGGCCCTTTGATATCATCTTCATGTGCCAGGCGGCCCAGCTGGGTGTGCCTGGCATAATTTTGTGAGAAACGCGCCGGCGTCCGGTCAGATGCCAGGCCACCCGGGCACAAGCTGTTGACCCGGATGCCGTAGCGGCCATAATAGCTGGCGGCATGCCGCGTCCAGGCCACCAAACCGGATTTGTTGAGGGCGTAGTCGTGGCTGTGGGCCCCTTTCATCATGTCGGGTTCACCATCGTAGTTGTGCTTTTCAACGCCGACCAGGCCCATCATGGAACCGATGTTGATGATGGAGCCGCTTTTTTGTTGGATCATCTGGTTGCCAACCAGTTGATTGAGGTAAAGCAAGCCGCCTGAGTTGACACGGACAGAGCGGGCCAGGGCCTCTTCTTCCTGATGCCAGCCAAAGCCGCCCCGGGCAATGATGCGCGAGGCGTTGACGAACACATCGATTTTGCCACTGACGTCAAGGACGGTGTCAATGAGCTGGCGGATGGACTGGGGGTCTTCCTGGTCAAACGCCACGGCAGTGACGGTTCCGCCGCCACCACGCAAGGCCAGCTCCCGGGCTGTTTCTTGTGCGGGGCCCAGTGAATGGCTGGCTAAAAACAGATCGGCACCAGCATCCACCAGGGCCATGGAGCAGCTTTTGCCGTACATGACCCGGCCACCGGTGATCAGGGCTGTCTTGCCTTTGAGTGAAAACAAGTCCAGGGTGTTCATGACAGGCCTCCTTTATTTGGCGGTATAGCCGCCGTCAACAGGCAAGGTGACGCCGGTGATGTATGAAGACGCATCGGCAGCCAGGAAAACAGCAGCTGCGCCCACATCCTGTTCTGCCGCCAGACGTTTGAGGTGGCTGTGACGGACAAAGGCTTGCTCGAAAGAAGGGGGCACGGTTTGTACCAGGGGGGCAAAGGCCAGGGCGTTGCAGCGGACGCGGTGCTCGCCCAGAAAACCGGCTGCCTGCCGGATGTAGTTGACGACTGATCCCTTGACAAAGCCGCTGAACAGGGAAAAGTCAGCGTCAAACTGTTCCGGAGCCTGGTCGTAGGCCTGGGGGTCGTAGCCCACCAGGGCGCCATAATCGGTGACCAGGATGATGGACCCCGAGCCGCGGTCGGCCATCAGCTGGCCGATTTTTTGAACCGACAGCATCAGGCCCAGCTGGGTGCGTGCCAGGACGGCTTCAATGGTCTCAAAGGTGTGAGACCAGCCTTCAGGCAGGAGGTGCAGGCTGTTGTCCACAAACACATCAAGGTGCCCAGGCGCTTGCTTCAAGGCAGTGACCAGGCCTTCAGCCGCCTGGGCGCTGCCGGCCTGGTAGACGAAGCTGCCAGCGATGGCGCAGCCTTGCTGCCGGCAACGGTCTGTGATCTGTTCAAGCTGGACCGGATCGGGGCCGCACAACCAGACGGTGGCAGCTGACCGGGCCAGGCCACAGGCCAGTTCCAGGCCCAGGGGGGCATCGGCCCGGTGGATCAGGGCATGTTTGCCCGCCAGGGAAAAAAGGGTGCGATCAGGCATGTCAGCGCTCCTTGATTTCAGTCAGCAAGACCTTTCGGCCGCCTTCCTGTCGGCTGGTGAGTGCGCCGATCAAGAGTTTCATCAACTCGATGGTTTCAGCAAAGGGGTAGGGTTCCTGGCCACTGCGCAGGTAGTCGACAAAGACGACCAACTGTTTTTTGAAGGCATAGAAGGTGTCGGTGTCGGTGATGATGCGGCAGCCCTCAGTACCAAAGAGCATGTGGTGGCTGGAGGCGCCAGCCATGGCCGGGGCCAGCGGAATGTGCACATCACAACCAGACGCATGTGTGATGTGCACCATGTCTCGGCCGTCTGTTCCTGTGTTCTGGACCGATACAAAACCCGGCCCCAAGAGGGGGTAGACCCCTTCCAAGGCATGGATGCCATAGGTTTCCCATTTCTTGACCATGGGCTGGCAGATGTAGACCAGGCGGCCCAGCTCATGGTGGTTTTGGTGGTAGGGCTCCATGGCTTTAAGGTAGCGCAGGGACGATGAAGACAAGAAACGCTTGCCGGCCTCATGCCAGCCCACAAAGGTTTGCAGGTCTTCTTCCCGATCAACCAGGGGTTTATCAATGAACAACGGGATATCCGCTTCGATGAAGGGCCGGCAGCGGTCCACGTGTTCTGAGCCGATGTCTGTTGCGCAGATGACGGCATCGACAGCCCCGATCATGTCTTCAGGCCGGTCGACCACGTGGGGGATCAAAGCGCAACGGGCAACATCTTCAGCATCTTTGCGGTCGTTGCAATAGATATGGGTGACGTGTGCGCCATCAATACCAAAGGTGTCACGTGGTTGCTTGTTGAGGTAGGCGGCAATGCCAGGATAGGGGCACTGGTCCATGTACGTCCGATCGTAGTGGTTAAAAATGGCACTCCAGGAATAGGGGTGTCCGTTTCCTTCTGTCATGCCCAGGATACCGAGCTTGAGCTTGCGTTTGCCCAAAGGCCAGTTAGAAGACATAAGCAATCACCTCATCACAAGTTAGGTATCGCCTGCTTGCGATCCGAAAACAGTATAGCATAAGGCAAGGCCATTCAGACCCTGTCAGATCCAGCTTTTGTCACACGTGCCTGGCCAAAACAGGGGCGCCAAAGGCAGCCAAAAGCCATCTGATTACGTTGAAGATGAGGAGACGAAACAACAGGCCTGACACCGTTGAACGGCCCGCCTGATGTCATGCGACCTATGTTGTTTTTCAGTTCTACCATTTTGACGGCTGGAAAAAGGCATGTGCGTCGGCACACGATAAATGTGATGTGGCTGTCCACAACCCAAGACACACGGCCAATGGTCGACACGAGGGTTTTCTATCAGGGAAAGACAAACAAGCAGCAGGACAAGCAGCTACACCGCTGTTATATTTTCAGGCACCATCACCCATCAAAAGGGGCCTTGGGGCCGCAAGAACGATGAGACCACGATAAATGAAGGATCTTTTCCTGGGCAGGGTTTGCTTGAGATGCGGATGAAACCGTTTTAAAAGCACCCGTGACCGGTTCCACACCAGACAGCAAAAAGAAGGCCAGGCTATCGGATCAGGATCGTAACATACAAGCAGCAATCAAAAAAGAAAACATGGTTGTCCTGGCTGCGTTTTATTTTTTTGTCTTTTTAGAGACACCGGCTGTCCATAAAACCGGGCCTTTGCCTGGGCATGCGGGGCGAGGCCAAACACGAGAACAGACCTTTTGATTTGTCGCTTTTGTGCATTATGCGCGAACTGGCCGGCTTTTGGTGCCAATGCGGCAGGGGCTTTGTGAAGATTGACCGGATAAGTGATTTATGTTACGTTTATTCCAACATCATGACAACCACATTTGAACGGTTTATGAGAGACCTTGAACCCACCATCCGGCTGTAAAGGAGATGTGAGAATTGCTCAAATACTTTGTTAAGCGCATGCTCCTGCTGATTCCCATGGTCCTGATCATCAGTTTTCTGGCATTTGTCGGGCTTGAATTGACCCCCGGCGACCCGATGACCGCCATGTTGTCACCGGACCAGATCAGCGCGATGACCACCGAGGAATTAGACCTCATGCGCGAATCCCTAGGCCTGAACGACCCCCTGCTGGTCCGCTACGGCCGTTGGATCTTCAACATGTTCCGGGGTGATCTGGGCAAAAGTGCCATGTCGGGGCGTCCCATTGTCGACATTATCAGAAACCTCTTGCCTGCCACCATCCAGCTGGCCATGTTTGCCCTGATCTTTTCGACGATTGTCGGGCTCATCTTGGGTATTTTTGCCGCCATTAAACAAAATTCCATTGTGGACTACCTGTCATCGGTTCTGGGGGTGCTGGGCATCTCCATTCCACAATTTTTCATTGGCATTGTGGCCATTCTCATTTTTGCCATCCGCCTCAAGTGGTTTCCCCCCCAGGGCCGGACCGACATCGGGCTGACCTATTGGCAATCGCTTAAGTATCTGATCCTGCCCGCTTTCAGCCTGGGGATCACCCTGACAGCCGCGCTTATGCGGCACACCCGAAACTCCATGCTGGACGTGCTCAACAAAGACTATGTCAAAACAGCCCGCGCCAAAGGCCTGCCCGAATGGAAGGTGTACACCTTCCATGTCTTCCGCAACGCCATGATGCCCATCAGCGTTATGATTTTGCTGCGCCTGCCCATGCTGATCGGCGGCGCGGTTGTGGTGGAACAGGTGTTCGGTTATGCCGGAATCGGCGACCGCCTGCTGACAGCCATCAACGCCAGTGACTACCAGCTGGTCCTGATCATTATCTTCATGCTTTCGGTTGTCACCTTGTTTGCCAGCGTGCTCATTGACTTGTTTACGGCGGTTCTCGATCCACGTGTCCGCCTTGGAAACAACCAGTAGGAGGTGCCTGAGATGGGCGAAACCAAAACACCCAAAAGGCGACAAAAACCAGTCAAGTCGAGCCTGGCCAAGCGCAATGCCGAGCGGTTCATCCGCAACAAACTGGCGGTATTGGGCATGGTCATCGTTTTTGTGGTCATCTTGCTTTGCGTTCTGGCACCCGTGCTGACCGAATTTGACCCGGCCAAACCCCACCTGTCCGAACGGACCAACCCACCCAGTGCCGAACACTTGTTTGGCACAGACAAAATCGGACGGGACGTTTTTTCCCGGGTTCTTTATGGCGGCCGCATGTCGATCTTGATTGGCCTGTCCGGGGCCTTTGGCGGCATGGTGCTGGGCGTGATCATCGGTAGTTTCTGCGGCCTTTACGGTGGCTGGCTGGATGCCTTTTTTGTCAAAGTCGCTGAACTGGTCTCATCGATCCCGCAGTTGCTATTGGTTCTTGTCCTGGTTGCCATTGTCGGACAGAACATGCGAAACTTGATTTTTGTTTTTATTTTCACAGGCTGGATCGCCACCTTCAGGCTGGTTCGGGGCCGCTTCTTCTCCTTGCGGGAAGAAAGCTTCGTGGAAGCTTCCCGGGCCTTTGGCATCAGCGACCTGTCGATTGCCTTTAAACACATCCTGCCCAACTGCCTGGGCCCGGTTGTCGTTCAGCTGACCTTGAACACCGCCGGCTTCATCCTCCAGGAAGCAGCCCTCTCCTTCATTGGCCTGGGGGTCCCTTCCAGCACGCCGACCTGGGGCAACATCATTGATGCCACCAAGCTCATTACCGTGATCAAGGATTATCCCTGGCTCTGGGCCTACCCGGGCGGTGCGATTGCCTTGTTCGTGCTGGGCGTCAACTTCTTTGGGGACGGCCTGCGGGATGTATTCGATCCCAACCAGCTATAAAGGGAGTTAGAAGTTATGAACAAACAACACAACGACACCATTTTGACGGTCGAAGGGCTGAAAGTGCAATTCCGCGTCGGCAACCGCCTGGTCAAAGCTGTCAATGGTGTGGACCTTGAGGTCAGGCGCGGCAAGACACTTGGCCTGGTTGGCGAAAGCGGGTGTGGCAAGAGCGTGACGGCCCATGCCATCATGCGCCTGCTGCCCAAGGCCGGATTCATCCCGGAAGGTGACATCGTTTTTCATTCCAAAGAAGGCGACATCGAGCTCTTGAAACACCGGCCCAGCAGCAAAAAAATCCGTGACTTGCGCGGCCGGCAGATCTCCATGATTTTCCAGGATCCGCTGGCCTCACTCAACCCTGTTTACCGCGTTGGTGACCAAGTGGTGGAAAACATCCGCCAGCACGCCCAGATCCCCAAAAAGGAAGCCATGGAGCGGACGGTCCGCATGTTGCGCCAGCTGAGCATACCCCAGCCTGAAAAACGGGTGCTGGATTACCCGCATCAGTTTTCCGGTGGCATGAAGCAGCGGGTCATGATTGCCATGGGCCTGATCAACGACCCGGAACTGCTGATTGCGGATGAGCCCACCACAGCCTTAGACGTCACCATCCAGGCCCAGATTCTGGAGCTGATGCAAGAATTGCAAAAACAGCTGGGCTTCACCATTATTATCATCACCCATAACATGGGGATTGTGGCCGATATGGCAGATGACATTGCCGTCATGTACATGGGCAAGATTGTCGAGTTTGGCAGCAAGGAAGAAATCTTCCTCAACCCGTCGCACCCCTACACCAAGGCCCTGCTCAAATCGGTCCCGGTGCTGGGAAGCGGTGGGAAAACACGCCTGGAACCCATCCGTGGCAGCACACCGGACCCGTCAGAAATGCCGGAAGGGTGCACCTTTGCGCCCCGCTGTGATTATGTGATGGATATCTGCCAGACAGATCCCCCGAACGTTGACATCGGTAACGGCCACCTGTGCCGCTGCTGGCTGATGAGCAAGGGAGGTAACGGGCATGACTGATAACCCAAACAAGCGCCCGCAAGCTGACAAACAGGAGATCCTGCTTGACGTCAGGAACATGAAAAAGTACTTCCCCATCACAAGCGGCTTTTTCAAGAAAACAGTCGGGCATGTCCGGGCGGTTGACGACGTCAGCTTGTTTGTCCGACGCGGCGAGACTGTGGGGCTGGTCGGCGAAAGCGGCTGCGGCAAGACCACCCTGGGCAAATGCGTTGTCCGCCTTTATGAGCCGACGGCAGGCGCCTTGGAATACCGGTTTGGCGAACAGTTCACCGACATGCTTAAGATGAACAAAAAACAGCAGTTTGACGCCCGGCGCAAAATTCAAATGGTTTTCCAGGACCCCTACTCCTCCTTGAACCCGGTCAAAAATATTTTGACGGCCTTTGATGAGCCCATGCGTGTACACGGCATGAAAAACCCTGCCGAGCGCAAGGAAAAAATTGCCCACCTGCTGGAAGCGGTTAACCTCAAGCCGGACTACATGTACCGTTACCCACATGAATTTTCGGGTGGCCAGCGCCAGCGTATCTGCATCGCCCGCGCCTTGTGTATCGACCCGGAGCTGGTTGTCTGTGATGAGCCGGTTTCCGCGCTGGACGTTTCGATCCAGGCTCAGGTGCTCAACCTCATGAAAGACCTGCAAGAACAGATGAACCTGACCTACTTGTTTATTGCGCACGACCTGTCTGTTGTGGAGTATATGAGTGACCGGATCGCCGTCATGTACTTGGGCAAGATCATGGAGCTGGCCCAGGCCCAGTCGCTTTATTACGATGCCCGTCACCCCTACACAGAAGCCCTGCTCTCAGCAGTCCCCATTCCCAGAATCGATATCAAAAAGGAACGGATCATCCTGGAAGGAGACGTCCCGTCACCAGCCGATCCGCCCAAAGGCTGCCGCTTTCACACCCGTTGCCGCAAATGCATCGATATTTGCACCAAAGTCGAACCCAAACTGCTGCCCACCAAAGACGATCCAGAACACTTTGTGGCCTGCCACCGGGCGGACACAGTGGATGACGACCCGGTCCAGTGATCGGCAGCTGGTAGAAAAAAGGCTTGTTGTCAGGCGGCTTTGGCCGCCTGTAGCCGTTAGAGGAGATGACCATGCCAAGGCAAAAAATAACCGGTGTGATCGCTGCGTCGGTCACACCTTTTTCAGCGGATGGCCACGTTGATGAAAGCGCCCTGGGACGCCTGATGGCCCATTACCAGACAAGCGGTTTATCTGGTGTTTTTGTCAACTCGTCGTCAGGCGAATACTTTTCCATGACCTGCCGGCAACATGACCAGGTGCTGGCGGCAGCTGTTCAGGCGCGTGAAAGCCTTGGCCGCAGGCAAGAACCGTTTCACCTGCTCAGCAACATCAGCTCGGACAGCCTCCAAGAGGCCATCGACAAGGGCCGGCAAGCCGCCCGCCTGGGAGCGGATGTGGCGGTTGCCATGCCACCACGTTTTTTCGCGGTCAGCACGGATGAGCTGGTGCGCTTTTTCACCAGCCTGGCGGATGCCCTGCCCATTCCCCTGATCGTCTACAACCACCTGGTGCGCCTCAACAACAAGCTGAGCATTGAGGGGGTTTTCCGCCTCAGCGAGCACCCACGAATTGCTGGTATTAAAGACACCCACAACGACCCGGTTCGCTTGATGACCTTGCTTGAACGCCTGCGCGACCACCCTGGCTTTTCAGTTTTTGCCGGCGGAGATGCGTTGGCGGGTTTTTCAGCCCTCATGGGTGGCTACCAGATGAACGCGCTTTGTGCCCTTGAACCGGCCTTGTTTTTGCAGCTGCAGGCGGCAGGTGAGCGTGAAGATGTTCGTGCGGTCATGCGCAGGCAACAGGCTGTCCAGGTGCTGATGGGCTTGCAAGCGCTGGTTAAACGGCCCGAACCAAGCCTGTCACATTTCACGCAAAGCCTCAAGGCGGCCTTACACCACCGGGGGCTGTGTCAGACGCACCTGGCCCAACTGGGCTTTGACTGGACGCAAGAAGAGCTGGATCGGGTCGGCTCGTTTCTGGATACATTTGAATCAACGCACGATTTTTGATAGGCTTTGCTCAGGTCTGTTGAAAAAACGTATCACACAGGAAAGATCAGGTGACCCCATGACACAACGATGCACTGCGGCAGGTGACTTGCTGGTTTTAAGACACCTCCCGCCCGGAAACACCTATGACGGATTTGATGAGGTCCGCGCCTTTATTGCGCGCGGTGATTTTCGCTTTGGCAACCTGGAGGCAACCATCCACCGCTATGAATGCCCGCCTGAACAGGAGAGTGGTGGCAGCTGGATCTGTGCCGAACCGGAGGTGCTGGACAGCGTTCGCGCCTTTGGCTTCAACAGCCTGTCGCTGGCCAACAACCACACCTTGGACTTCTCACAAGCTGGCGTGACCAAAACCAAAGACAATGTGACCGCTGCCGGTTTCAAAGCGGCTGGAACGGGGCAAAACCTGGCTGAAGCAGCCCAGGCCGTTTATTTTGATGGCCTGGGTGGCCGCTATGCCCTGATCGCCGCCTGTTCGTCCTTTAAGCCCAATGCCATGGCCGGTGCGCAAAGCGGCTCCATGGTGGGCAGGCCGGGCCTGAACGGCATTCGCCACACCGTGCGTTTCGGGGTCCGCCCGGAACAGCTGCAGGTGCTTCGACACATTGCCGCAGAAACGGCCATCAATGGCTACCGGGATATTATCCGACGAGAAGGCTATCTGGCGGCGCTGCCTGAGGGTCAGTTTGATTTTGGGGGCATCCTTTTCGAAGAAGCCGATGAGCCCAGTCGCACATCGGAGGTCCACGAGGCCGACATGAAGCGGGTTGAACAGGCCATCTTTGATGCCCGCCTGCAGGCGGACACCATCGTCGTTTCCATTCATGCCCACGAAGTGAGTGGCGCCAACAAGGAAGAACCGGATTTCTTCCTCAGAAGCTTTGCCCGCCGCTGCATTGAGGCCGGTGCCCATGCCGTGGTGGGACATGGTCCCCATCTCTTGCGGCCGATTGAGCTCTATCAGGGCCGTCCCATCTTCTATTCGCTGGGTGATTTTATCTTGCAAAACGAAAACATCCCGCGGGGACCGGCCCAGTGGTTCACCGCCCAAGGCTTGTCGCCAGAAGCCAGCATGCATGAGCTTTATCGGACGCGGTCAGCAGGTTTCACACGCGGCCTGCAAACAGACCGAAAGATGTTTGAAAGCATTATCCCCTATTGGGAAATCAAGGCAGGCCGCCTGACAGCCCTGGAGCTTTTACCCATCGAGCTGGGCTTTGGGCAGCCAAGATCTATAGGCGGCTGGCCGCGCTTTGCACCGGATCACGGCATTCTGGAGCGGCTGGCAGAGATGTCCCGGCCCTATGGCACACAAATCGATATCCGGGGCGGTATCGGCCATGTGAAGCTTGATGACCTGGCATGAGTCGGCCATCAGCTTTCTGAAGCACCCGACGAACACACACGTGCCGGCCAGGATCCGGCAACCAGGAGGAAACGATGACAAAGAGAGTGATTGATGTCCGGGCATCGGACAACAAGTACCTGCACCGCGATTTTCATATCAGCGCAGACATCGGGGTTGCCTATGTGGGTGAACGGTTTGGAGACAATGGCGTGCGCGAATACCTGAGGGATTTTGCCAATGCCTATTATGTTCCCCTGATCGCTGCGGTTCGGGAACGTGGGCTGGTGGCTTTGAAAGAACACCTGCAGCAAACCTATGAGAAAGAAGAACTGTCGGATGTGCTCCACATGGACTTGACGGACCAGGTGCTGTCAGTCACGGTGGATCGATGCCCGGCCATCACATATTTTAAACAAGAGGGGCATCAGGCGTCCAAATGGTATGTGGAGCTGACCCGAACGGTCCATGAAACCATTGCCGATGCCTGTGACCTGGGCTTTGACCTGGTCAGCTACGATGAGGCAACAGGCGCAGCCCGCTATCGCTTTTTCAAGCGCTCATTTTAAAGGAGGCGTCCCCATGGTATCTTGCACGGATTTTATTCCCCTCTACAGCGAACTGTTTAAGTACATTGAGCGCAAAGCTGACCACGCGGCGGTGGTCCGCTACTGGGAACACATCTCAGACACCTATGTTGAGCAGCGCCTGGGACCACTGGCGGCGGAAAAAGGCCTGGATGGCTGCTGGGAGTACTGGGATAAAGCCCTGAAAGAAGAGGCAGCCGACTACACCAAGGTCTACGACATTGAAAAACAGGAAATCGTCAGCCACATGCGCTACTGCCCTTCCAAGGGCATGCTGCTGGAGCTGGATTACATGGAGCCGTATTGGGATTACTGTGAGCACTGTGCGGTCTTGTATTCACGTGTCCTGGAAAAACACGGTATTTTGTCAGAACGCGACCACTCGAACATCGATCGGGCAGAGTGCCGCAGCCGCCTTTATGTGCCACAGGAGGAGCCGCGCGAGGATGCTTGACAAGTCGGTTCCCTACCACCCGCTTTATTTTGTGCGGCCTCCGGAAGCACCGCTTCCGGAGGCGCACCTGCCAGAAGGCTTCTTCCTTCGCCCCTGGGCGCCGGGCCTGGAAGCGGACTGGGCAGCCATCGAGACCGCTGTTGACGAATTTCCCAATATAGATGTGGCGAAAAAGCGGTTTGCGCTTGATTTTGGCGGTCATCCAGAGCGGCTGCCCCGGCGACTCTTCTTCATTCAAGCGCCGGATGGTCAGCTGGTGGGCAATTGTGCCGCCTGGTGGCAGGTCAAAGACCAGATCGAACGCCCGCTTTTGCATTATCTGGCTGTCTTGCCGGCTTTTCAGAAGCTGGGACTGGGCCGCGTCCTGGTCCACCGGGTCTTGCAAGCGTTTGAAGGGCTTTACCCGGGAGAGGCTGTTTACCTGGGAACACAAACCTGGAGTTGGCCAGCTATTTGCCTCTACCTCGACTTTGGTTTTCGACTGACCAATGAAACGGATGTTGCCAAGGCCTTGCCTTATCTGCAACAGCGCATGCCGGCGGATTGTTTCCGGCGACTTCTTGACAGCAGGATGGGTGACAGATAGAGAGGAAGTTGAACGGATGACGTATGTATTGGTTGCTATTTTACTTCTTTTGGGCGGCTTGATTCAGGGAACCAGCGGTTTCGGGGCTGGTCTTTTTTGTATGGCCTTGATGCCCTTTTTTGTGGACTACAAGGTTGCCCTGCCGGTGATGTTCGTGGCAACGGTTGCCCTCAGCCTGCAAATTTTGCTTAAGACCTATCGCTGGATCCGTTGGCGTCTGCTGTTGGTGCCGATTCTCTTTTCTTTTTTGGGCCGTGTCATCGGGCAGCTGGTTGTCAACACCTTTGAAACGACATCTTTGCAGGTGGTGCTGGGCCTGGTGATTTGTTTGACAGCCCTCTTTCAACTGTTCTGGAAAAAAGAGATTGTCGTCCGGGAGACGTTTCTGACAGCCGGTTCTGTCGGTATGGTCAGCGGCCTCATGAGCAGCATCGCCGCCACGGGAGGGCCGCCCATGGTGCTCTACCTGATGAATTTAAAAATTGACAAGTACGAGTACATGGCCACCATCCAGGTGATTTTTCTGGCCGGCGCCTTGTTCTCGATCGGTTTGTCCGGCGCTTCAGGCCATTACACCCGTGAGGTGCTGATCTACAGTGCGATAGGGGTGGTTTGTGTCGTGATTGGATCGATCATTGGGTTGAAACTTTTCGACAAACTCAACCGCAACAAGTTGATGCGTCTGGTCAACATCTTTTTACTGATTACCAGCTTGACACTGATT
>CAYXIM010000019.1:0-22805 GCA_964465385.1 uncultured Oscillospiraceae bacterium | reverse complement strand
ACCCATTTACCCCGATGAGCGCTTCCGTTTGGAGACCGTGCGCAATGAATTGTCTACACGGATCATTGATTTGGTGGCACCCATCGGCAAGGGTCAGCGTGGAATGATCGTCTCACCGCCCAAGGCCGGTAAAACCATCCTGTTGCAAAAACTGGCCAATGCGATCGCCGAAAACAACCCCGAAGCCAAATTGATCGTCTTGCTGATCGATGAGCGGCCGGAAGAAGTGACGGATATGCAGCGTACGATCAAGGGCGAGGTCGTATATTCTACCTTTGATAAGACGCCTGAGAATCATGTCAAGGTCACGGAATTGGTCCTGGAGCGCGCGATGCGGCTGGTGGAACTCAAACATGACGTTGTTGTGCTGCTGGATAGCATGACGCGCCTGTCACGAGCCTATAACCTGACGATCAACCCGACCGGTCGCACCTTGTCCGGCGGCTTGGATCCGGGCGCGCTGTATGGCCCCAAACGCTTTTTCGGCGCGGCGCGCAACATTGAAAACGGCGGCAGCCTGACCATCATCGCCACCTCGTTGATCGAAACGGGCTCGCGCATGGATGAAGTCATTTTTGAAGAGTTCAAGGGCACCGGCAACATGGAGGTTTATCTGGATCGCAAGCTGTCCGAAAAACGGATCTTCCCAGCCATTGACATCAACAAGTCAGGCACCCGGCGTGAAGAGCTGCTCCTAAGCGGACGTGAGCTGGATGCGGTTTGGACCATCCGCAAGGCTTTCAGCCAGTTGGACACTGCCGCTGTTACGGAGGCAATCATCAACCTCCTGCTGAAAACCAAGAGCAACGAACACTTTATTTCCTCGGTGAACGTCTCCTTTAACGACAAGAACGTGTTCGAGGCCATGCGCGGCAGCCAGCTGACCGGTTCGGGTCAAACAGCTGGATCGGCCGGTCCCAGCGGCTATCAGGCTGCTGGTCAAGGTTACGCGAACAACCCCAGGCGTTACGAGGCCTAGTGATTGACAAGTGGGTCAAAATGTACTAAAATCGACTCCGCGACTGCCTGAACAACGGGTGGCGCACGCACACCCAGTGCCGCCCCCGATGGGATTATATTAAGAGGTGATGAGCAATGAAGAAGGGAATCCATCCCGAGCACGTTAAAACGGTCGTTCGTTGCGCCTGTGGCGAAACGTTTGAAACGCGATCTGTCAAACCAAACCTGAATGTGGACATCTGTTCCAACTGCCACCCCTTTTACACGGGCCGGCAAAAACTGGTGGACTCCGGCGGGCGTGTGGACAAATTCAAACGCCGCATGCAGCAGAAATAAGACGCAAGAAGGAGGTTTGGTTGGAAGCAAGCCTCCTTTTTCGATAAGCGAATCCGGGTACACGGCTTATGAAAAAAACAACAACAGCACACACACACCAAGAAGAAACAGCCTGTCAGCACCAAACAACCATTGGTGGACAGGCTTTGCTTGAAGGGCTTCTGATGATCGGACCGGACAAAAAAGCCATGGCTGTCCGGCGGCCAAACGGTGAGATCACCCTTGAAGAATCGGACCTGCAGGCTTTTAAGGGTGCGGCCAACTGGCCCTTTGTCCGAGGAGCCGTCCGTATTTTCAGGCAGCTGATCAGTGGCACCCAGGCCCTCATGTGGTCGGCTGAACTGGCCGATGAAGCCGAAGCCGATGACACGGAACAGGCAGCGGCCGAAACGGACCAGCCGAATCAGCCAGACCAGCCTCAAAAGTTGTGGAAACGCCTGGGAGACCGGCTGGATGCGTTTTTGCTCCGCCACCCGCAACTGGCCTTATATGGCTCGGTCGTTGTGGCCCTGTTGCTGAGCGTGGCCCTCTTTTTTCTCTTGCCCAACCTGCTGGTTTCTCTGATCAGCCAAGGGCTGGGATATCAGGCCCAGGAGGCCAGCCGCTGGATCATCATCCTTATGAACCTGGCTGAAGGGCTGATCCGGGTGGGCATTTTACTGGTCTACTTGAAACTGGCCAACCGTGTCAAGGAGATGAAGCGCGTCTGGATGTACCACGGTGCCGAACACAAAACGATTGCCTGTTATGAGGCTAACAAGCCTCTGACGGTTGAAAACGTCCGCGCCTACAGCCGCTTTCATCCCCGCTGTGGCACCGCCTTTTTGTTTATTGTCATCTTGATCGCCATCATCGTCTTCTCCCTGGTCGGCTGGTGGAGCCGCTGGATCAACCTGTTGATCCGTTTTGCGCTGGTTCCCCTGGTTGCCGGGCTGGCGTATGAAATCATCCGACTGGCAGGCCGGACCGACAACGCCCTGACCCGCTTCATTTCAAAGCCGGGCCTGTGGCTGCAGCGCCTGACCACAGCAGAACCGGACGACGGCATGCTGGAAGTGGCCATCGCCGCCTTGCAGGCTGTGAAACCGATTCGCACCGACCGCGATCGATGGTAGCGGCAGACCAGGCTTTTGCAGGCACCATCGGCCACACCCGCCGCAAGCTGATCCGGGCGCTTGAAGCAAGTGGTGCCACCGACCCGGTCCATGAAGCGACCTGGATCCTTGAGGCAGTGCTGGGCCTGTCTGCAGTGGACCAGATTCTCCAGGCACAAAGCCCTCTCCCTCAAACAGCACATCGCGACATCGAAGCGCTGTTGGCACAGCGATGTATGCGCATTCCCCTGGCCACCTTGCTGGGGCACGTCTGGTTTGCTGGCTACCGCTTTCACCTGGATCCAGGTGTGCTGGTTCCCCGGCCGGACAGCGAGCTGTTGCTGGAAACAGCGCTGGACCGGGTGGGTCACCTGCTGGCTGAAACCCCTGGCCTGGGCAGCTCCCAACAGCCCCTGCTTTTACTTGACACCTGCACCGGATCGGGCTGCATCGGCTTGTCATTGGCACGCCGGCTGCTGGACCAACAACGCCAGTTCCAGCTGACCCTGGTTGACATTGACCCACGGGCCCTGGCCTGTGCCCGGAAAAACGTGCGTGCGTTTAACCTGCAAGCCCTGGTTCGGACTGAAGAAGCGGACTGCTTTCCGGCCAAGCAGCAAACACCCTTTCACCTGATCCTTGCCAACCCGCCTTACATACCGGATGCCCACCTCGCCGATTTGATGCCTGAGGTACAGCATGAGCCACGTCAAGCCCTGGCGGGTGGGGCGGACGGTCTGACCTATTTGCGGCGACTGGCACAAGGAGCCGGCGACCGGCTGCATACCGGCGGCTGGCTTTTGCTCGAACATGGTTACGACCAGGCGCCCGCTGTTTCTGCTATACTGAAACAGGCCGGCTGGGCCGACAGGTTCACGGTTCGTGACCTGGGCGGGCAACCGCGTGTCACAGGCGGCCGAAAACCCAGACAGGAAGGATGAGGGCACATGCCGGGACCGTTTCACCTGTATCCCTTCCAGGCGGGCATGCGTGTCCGTTTGAAAAAAAAACACCCCTGCGGGGGAGACGTCTGGTTGATCGAGCGGGTGGGTGCTGAGGCCGCCTTGCGCTGCCAGACCTGCAAGCGCCTGCTGATTATGAAACGAAGACAACTGGAACAAGCCACCCGGGAACTGGTGGCCGACTAAAGATCGTGGTGAGTCTGCATGTTTGATGCCTTGGACGGCTCGGAGAGCCGGCTGGAAGAACTGAATCTGCTTTTATCGGACCCGTCCTTGCTGGCGGATCAAGACCGTTACCGCAAACTGGCCCAGGAGCACGCTGCCTTGCTGCCTGTCGTGACCGACTACCGCAGCTGGAAGGCGCTTCAGGGCCAGTTAAATGAGCACGAAACGCTTTTGGCAGACACACAGGATCCGGATTTTCGGGACCTGATCCGCCAGGAACTCAATGCGTTGACCACACAAAAGGAAGCGCTTGAAGACAAGCTCAAGCTTGCCCTGGTTCCGACCGACCCCCAAGACAAACGCAACATCATCGTGGAGATTCGCGCGGGGGCTGGGGGCGATGAGGCGGCCCTTTTTGTGGCTGATCTGTTCCGCATGTATGCCCTGTATGCTGAAAGCCGCGGCTGGCAGGTCCAGCTGATTGATGGCCATGAAACAGAAATTGGCGGCTTTAAGGACGTGGTCTTCCAAGTTGAGGGTTTTGGGGCTTACAGCCGGTTCCGCTATGAAAGCGGTGTACACCGGGTCCAGCGGGTGCCGACCACTGAATCAGGTGGGCGCATCCACACCTCGACAGCGACGGTGGCCGTGTTGCCGGAAGCAGAGGACGTGGAGGTGCAGATTCGTCCAGAAGATTTGGAAATCGACACCTACCGGGCCTCAGGAGCAGGCGGCCAGCACGTCAACCGGACCGACTCAGCCATCCGCATCACCCACAAACCGACCGGCCTGGTGGTCACCTGCCAAGACCAGCGCTCCCAGCACAAAAACAAAGAACGTGCCCTAACCGTGCTCAAGGCGCGTCTCTACGAACAGGAGCTGGCGGCCCAAAGCGGCAACCGGGCCCAGGACAGACGCAGCCAGATTGGTACAGGAGACCGCAGCGAACGCATCCGGACTTACAACTACCACCAGGGGCGGGTGACCGACCACCGGATCGGGCTGACCCTCTACCAGCTGGAAGCTGTCTTGCAAGGAGATTTGGACGGCTTGATTGATGCCCTGACGGTGGCAGATCAAGCCAAGCGCCTGCAGGGTGTCGCGGCAGCAGAAGGAGCGGCCCCGTGACGGCCTACCGGACCCAGCTGATTGTGGTGGATCCGGTCCAACCGGACCTGGCAGCCTTGCGTCCGGCGGCCCAGGCCCTGACCCGCGGCGAGCTGGTTGCCTTTCCGACCGAAACCGTTTATGGCCTGGGTGCCGATGCCCGAAACCCCCGGGCGGTGTCTGCGATTTTCGAAGCCAAGGGACGCCCAGCCGATAACCCCCTGATCGTCCATGTGCTGACCCTGGAGCAGCTGGATGGTCTGGTTCAAGCCATTCCCCCCCTGGCCAGAACCCTTTTTGAAGCGTTTTCACCTGGGCCAATGACCCTGGTGCTGGACAAAAACCCGGCCCTTCCTGATGTGGTGACGGCCCAGCTGGATACCGTGGCGGTCCGTATCCCGGCCCACCCGGTTGCCCGGGCCCTCATCCGCTCCTCAGGTCTGGCCCTGGCTGCCCCGTCAGCCAACCGGTCGGGCCGGCCCAGCCCCACCTTGGCCTGGCACGTTCAGCAGGATCTGGACGGGCTGATTCCTTACATCATCGACGGCGGCCCCTCCGCTTTCGGCCTGGAATCGACGGTGATTGATGCCAGGGGCAGCACACCGCTGATTTTGCGGCCGGGCAGCCTGACGGCAGAAGCCCTGTATGAAAAGACTGGTTTACACGCCCGGCTGGCTGACGGAACAGATCCGGCCGGTCCGGCACCTGATGTGGTTCATTCACCCGGGCTCAAGTATCGCCACTACGCCCCGGACGCGCGGCTGCTTATTGCCACGCAGGCCGCCAAAATGGACCAGCAGGCCCGGGCCCAGCTGGCCAAGGGTCGCCGGGTCGGCTTGTTTGCCTCAAAGCGGACCTTGGAGCAGCTGACCGTGCCCTGGTGGCCGCTGTCCGATCCGGATCCGATCAGGCCGCCCGAAGCCTGCCCCGCTTTTGTCTATGGGCCGGACAAGGACCCCGCCCTGGCAGCCCACCATCTGTTTGATGCCTTGCGGCGACTGGACCTGTTGGGGGTTCAGGTCATCCTCGCGGAAGGGTTTGCCGACGAAGGCCTGGGAACAGCCTATATGAACCGCTTGCAACGGGCTGCGCAGGTTGCTGAGCCTGGCCGGCTGTCTGTCTTGTTTGTGTGCACCGGCAACACCTGCCGTAGCCCCATGGCCGCCGCGCTTTTGCGCCAGCTGACGGCCGGGCAGGATGTGACCGTTCAATCGGCTGGGGTTTTTGCCGCAGCGGACCAGCCGGCGTCTGACCTGGCCATCCGGGTCCTGGCCGACCGCTACGGGCTGGACCTGTCTGATCATCGCGCCCAGCAACTGACACAAGCCCTGGTCGACCAGGCGGATCTGGTGCTGACCATGACCGGCCAGCACAAGGCGAGCCTGGTGCGGGCCTTCCCTGAACAGCGTGATAAAATCAAAACCCTGGGCGAAGCGGCCGGACATGCCGATCTGGATGTGCCGGATCCCTTTGGCCTGGATGAGGCAGCCTACCGCAAGACGGCGATAGCCCTGGAGGAGCTGATCCGAGCTTGGCTTGACCGATCGGGCCTGAACAAGGACTGAAGGCAAAAGTCTCTTCTGCCCCGGCCTGTTAGACTGGTGGTGGAAGCGGATTCAAAAGTGTTGGCAAAGTGTTGGCAGCCGGCCGGCTTTGCTTGACTGATCCCCGGTGGCATGATATAGTCTGCTGTGCTGCAGCCCGTCCGGCTGCACGATCCTCGCTCTGTTTCCAACAGAGCCGTTCAGTCCAGGAGGAGGTGATACGAGTGAACAGAACATACGAAGTCGTTTATATTTTGAATCCGACGATTGGTGAAGAGGCGGTCAATACAACCATGGAACGCATCCAGGGGATGGTTGAAGCAGCTGCAACAGTCGAAGAGATTGATGTTTGGGGACGCCGCAGACTCATGTATGAAATCAATGACCAGACGGAAGGCCATTATGTCTTGATTCGATTCAGCGGGCCGGTTGACTTCCCCAAAGAGCTGGAACGTGTTTTGAAAATTACAGATGGCGTTTTGCGTTACATGGTTGTACGGACAGATGACTGATCCCATCGGTCAGAAAGGGTTGTGTTTATGAACAAAGTCATTTTGATGGGCCGATTAACCCGTGATCCGGAGTTACGCACAACAACGAGCCAAATCCCCGTTTGCACCTTCACCCTTGCCGTGGACCGGCGCTTCAAAAACGCCCAGGGAGAACGGCAGGCCGACTTTATTCCCATCGTCGCCTGGCGCAAACAAGCTGAATTCTGCAGCCGGTATTTTCGAAAAGGCTCACGGATGGCTGTCGTTGGCAGCATCCAGACCCGCCATTGGGATGACGCGGAGGGCAACAGGCAGTACCGGACAGAAGTCATCGCTGACGAAGTATACTTCACTGAATCAAAAAGCAGGGAGGCGGGTGCCGGTCCCCAGGACACAGGCCAGCCTTCGGACACCCAGGCCAGCAGCGGGTTTTTCCCGGGGCCGGATGACGACACCACCTTGCCTTTTGATATCTGATACGAGGAAAGGAGCACCCAGCCATGGCGGAAGCAAGACAGGGCGGTTATCGCCCGAGACCGCGGCGTTCGCGCCGGAAAGTTTGCACCTTTTGTGCCGACAAAATAGACCACATTGATTACAAGGACATCCCGCGCCTGCGCAAGTTCGTATCCGAACGCGGTAAGATTTTACCCAAGCGGATGACCGGGACCTGTGCGCAGCACCAGCGTGCGCTGACCATTGCCATCAAACGGGCACGTCACATCGCGTTGCTGCCCTTCACGGGAGAATAAGGGCACGAAAATGTGTGCTTCAAAGGCACCGGGCGCAAGGCCGGTGCCTTTGCTTTTGCTGCCGGTAGGCCTCTGACAGCAGGCTGGCTCTTGTGATACAATACCTTCAGCAGATTCTGTCGCTTGAACAGGAGGAAAAACCATGAAAGTCATTTTACTGGAAGCCGTTAAAGGGCTGGGAAAACCAGATGACATCGTTGATGTCAGCGACGGGTATGCCAGAAACTACCTGCTCAAAAGAAAGCTGGCGCTGGAAGCAACCCCCAAAAACCTGAACACCGTTAAAACACGCCGGGCAGCCGAAAAGGTTCGCCAGGAACGCGCGTTGGCCCAGGCCCAAAAAACCCGTGGGGACCTTGACGGAAAAACCATCACCATCCCCATTAAATGCGGCCAGGGCGGCAAGCTCTATGGCTCTCTGACATCTATGGATATTGCCGCTGCACTGGAAGCGCAGGGCTATGAGGTTGACAGGCGGGGCATCACCATTTTAGAACCCGTAAAAACCCTGGGCCTTTATGATGTGGACATTCGCCTGCATGCCGATGTCTCCGCCAAGATCAAAATCGAACTGATTGCCAAAGAATAGGGTGCAGCCCATGATCCCTCAACAACCTTCGCAGCCAAGCGGTGTCAAAGTGCCGCCCAACAACCAGCAGGCCGAGCAATCTGTTCTGGGTTGTGCCTTGTCCGGTGAAAAACCACTGGCCGAAATCACCGCGGTACTGGAAACAGACGATTTTTACCGGCCCCAGCACCGCCTGATCTACCAGGCCATCTGTGATTTGTACCTGACCAGCAAACCCGTAGACATCATCACGGTTGCTGACCTGCTGGAGCGGCGTGAGCAGCTGGAACAAGTCGGTGGCCTGTCTTACATCAGCGGCCTGCCGGATGCCGCTCCTCTGGTCGCCAACGCTGGCCATTATGCTGACCTGGTGCGACAAAAGGCCATTTTAAGGCGCCTGATCAGCACCTTGCATGAGGTGACTGGCCTGTGCTACAGCGATCCCGATGATGCGGAGCTTCTGCTGGACCTGGCGGCCAAGCGGATTTATGAAATCCGTGAAAACCGGGACATCAGCGGCTTTGAAAGCATCAAGGACATCATTGGCCGCACCATTGACGAGCTGGCCGCCATCGCCAAGGGGCAACCGCGGCAAAAAAACGTCATGACCGGCTACAGCCAGCTGGACCGCCTGCTGGGCGGCCTGCGTCCGGGCGGTCTGGTCATCGTGGCGGCGCGCCCGGCCATGGGAAAATCAGCCCTGGCTCTCAACATCGCCCAAAAGGCGGCCACCCTCTACCAGGTGCCAGCCGCTGTGTTCAGCCTGGAGATGTCAAAGGAAGAAATCAGCAACCGCCTGCTCAGCAGCCAGGCCCTGGTCAACTCCAGAACCCTCAGCACAGGCGAGCTCAAGCCCGACGATTGGGAAAAAATCGCCCAGGCCCTGCCGCCGCTTTATGCATCGCCCATTTACATTGATGACCGGTCCGGGACCTCCGTTATGGAAATGATGTCCAAATGCAGGCAACTGAAGCTGGAGAACAAACTGGGCCTGGTGGTGGTGGACTACCTGCAGCTGATGAGTGGTGGCAAGTCCCGGTCGGAAAACCGCCAACAGGAAATTTCTGAAATTTCCCGGACCCTTAAGATCATGGCCCGGGAGTTGTCGGTGCCAGTGATTGCCCTGTCCCAGTTGAGCCGGGCCTGTGAAATGCGGTCAGATAAAAAACCCCTCTTGTCTGACTTGCGGGATTCAGGAGCCATCGAGCAAGACGCTGACGTGGTCATCTTCCTTTACCGGGAACAATATTATGCCTACGATCAGGTGCCGCTGGAAACAGAGGACGCTGAGCTGATCGTGGCTAAAAACCGCCAGGGGGCAACCGGCAGCGTTCATTTGGGCTGGTGGCCCAAATACACCTTGTTTTTTGAAAAGGATGACGGACGCGTTCCTTCAGAAGCGCCGCCGATGACCACATGACTGGCCAGGCCTCCTGCCCGGAACCACACCTGCTGGCTGGCCGGATCTGCCGGACCATCCGCCAGCAGGCCTTGATCCCTGCGGGCAGCCACGTGGTCGTGGCCCTGTCTGGTGGCGCCGATTCCATGGCGCTTTTGTCGCTTTTGCTGGCTGTGCAGCAGCCGTTGTCTTTTTCTTGTTCCTGTGTTCACATCCACCATGGCATCCGCGGCGCCGCAGCAGACGGTGACCGGGATTTTGTGGCAGCGTTTTGCCGCCAGCAAGGCATTGACCTTGAGATCCGTTCCTTTGACCTGCCCGCCCTGGCGGCTCAAGCAGGCTTGGGCCTGGAACTGGCCGGCCGGCAGGTCCGCCAGCAGGTTTTTGAAGACCTGAGAACCAGCTGTGCCGACCGGGGGCAACCGGTGCTGATAGCCCTGGCACACCACCTGGACGACCAGGCAGAAACCCTCTTGATGCACCTGGGCCGAGGTGCCGGCCTGGACGGTTTATCAGGCATGAAAAAAAAAGACGGCTTTCTCATCCGTCCCCTGCTGGACCTTCGGCGGTCGGACCTGGAGGCTTATTTGCAGCAACAGCAGATCCCCTGGCGTCACGATGCCACCAATGACCTGGATTTCACCATCCGCAACCGCCTGCGCCATCACCTGTTGCCGTTGTGGGAGACCTTGCTGGGTGGCGACCCGATCCCATCGATCGGACGGGCGGCGCTTAACCTGGAGGCGGACCGCCAGCTGATCGACCACATCATCCAGCAGGCCACCGACCGCTGTCTGCAGGACGGCGGCATCAACCGGGCTGCTTACCTGGACCATGGGGCTGTTTTTCATCCCCGGCTGATCCGGTGTTTTTGGGAACGGGCGACCGGTCAGCGCCAGCACCTGGCGCAAAAGCATATCCAACTGATGCAAGACTGGATCCCCCGGGCACAGGCCTGGCAGTCGCTGGACCTGCCCGACCGCTGGACCTTGCTTTTTGACGGTAAGGTCCTGCGGCTGGAACGGAAAATGACCCAGGATCCAGACAAGCAGGCCCTTGAACTTGATTTGCCCCTTGCCATCCCGGGGGTCACGCCCATTCCCGGCACGCCCTGGTCCATCCGGGCCAGCTGGCAAGGTGATGACAAGGAGAGAGGGGATCGGGGCAGGCGGGTGCGGGTGGCTGGCGACCGGGCCGAGGCTTTCCGTTTGCGAACCAGAAGGCCTGGAGACCGGATTCTGCTTGGCCACCGGGACACACCGCAACGGCTCAAGCGCTACCTGCAGCAACAACGCATCCACCCGGCTGATCGGGACCGCTTGCTGCTGCTGATGGACGGGCCCGACCTGGTCTGGTTTCCTGGCGGGCCTGTCGGACATCAATACCGCCTCCCGAAAGCTGGCCAGGCGCCTGACAGGCTGCTGCTGCTGGATCTGTTTTCAAATCAGTCACTTTTTGACACACAAAGGGTGGTTCTAATTCCAGATATCGGTTAGAATAAGGAAAGCTCAACAAGGAGGCGTCAACAGAGGTGACCAAAGTACTCAAGGATGTTTTGATTGATCGCGAGAAAATCAGCCGCATGTGCAAGCGGCTGGGCGAACAAATTTCCCGCGACTATGCGGGCCGTGAAGTGATCCTGATTGGTGTGTTGAAAGGGGCCTATGTCTTTATGGCTGACCTGGCCCGCCACTTGACCATTCCGTGCCGCATCGATTTTATGTCCGTTTCCAGCTATGGCAGCGGGACACGCACCTCGGGTATTGTTCGCATCACCAAAGACCTCGATTCCAATATCACCGGCCAGCACATCATCATCGTCGAGGACATTGTCGACTCGGGGTTGACATTGAACCACCTCAAGCAGCTGCTGGGAACACGCAGGCCTGCCAGCATTGCCCTGTGCACGGCTTTTGATAAACCGGAGCGACGCAAGATCAAAGTCGCCGTTGATTATGTGGGTATGAAAATTCCCGATGAGTTCATCGTAGGTTACGGCCTGGATTATGATGGCCGATACAGAAACCTGCCCGATGTTTGCATTCTCGGAGACGGGGAGCAAGGAGGACCGCAATGAAACCAAAACGTGCCTTTAGCGGGATGTCCTTTTACATCATCCTGCTGGCAGTCATTATATTTTTGTCTTTTTTCATGTCCCGGCTGACCAAGCCGGAGGAAATCAGCCTGTCCGAGCTGACAGAAGAGATCGCAAGCGGTCGTGTCAGCGAAGTGGTGGTCACCGGCTACAACATTGCCATCGTGTATGAGCAGACGGACAGCACACCCAGTCGGACGGTCAGTAAATCGGTGGCCCCGCTGTGGATGGAAAAATTCCTCGACCTCTTGCTGGATGCAGAAGCGGAAGGCAAAATCAAGCGTTTTGATTATGTGGAGCCGACCGACATCACCAGCTGGCTCAACATCATCTTGATCTTGATCATGGTGCTGGGCATGGGGGCTTTCATTTGGTTCACCTATTCCAGGCAGTCAGGGGACGGCCGCAGCGCCATGACCTTTGGCCGCAGCCGGGCCCGCCTGAGCGACCCAACCAAAAACAAGGTGACCTTTGCTGATGTGGCCGGTGCCGATGAAGAAAAAGAAGAACTTCAGGAAGTGGTCGACTTTCTGAAAAACCCCAAGAAGTATTCTGAACTGGGGGCCAAGATCCCGCGCGGCCTCTTGCTGGTCGGCGCGCCTGGAACCGGAAAAACCCTGCTGGCCAAGGCGGTCTCCGGCGAGGCCGGGGTGCCTTTTTACTCCATCAGCGGCTCGGACTTTGTCGAGATGTTCGTGGGCGTGGGGGCTTCCAGGGTGCGGGACCTGTTTGAAAACGCCAAGAAAAACGCCCCCTGCATTGTCTTTATTGATGAGATCGATGCGGTCGGCCGCCACCGCGGGGCTGGCCTGGGCGGCGGCCATGACGAGCGGGAACAAACGCTCAACCAGTTGCTGGTGGAAATGGATGGCTTTGGACCCAACGAGGGGGTCATCGTCCTGGCAGCAACCAACCGCCCGGATATTTTAGATCCTGCCCTCTTAAGGCCCGGCCGCTTCGATCGCCGCATCATGGTCATGCGGCCAGACATCCGCGGCCGTGAAGAAATCCTCCAGGTGCATGCCCGTGGCAAGCCCCTGGATGACAGCGTGGATCTCAAAGAAATTGCCAAGATCACGCCGGGCTTTACCGGTGCTGACCTGGCCAACCTGCTCAACGAAGCGGCCCTGCTGGCGGCCCGCAAATCGGCACGCCAGATTTCCTACGAAGACATTTCGGAAGCGGTTTTCAAGATCATGATCGGTCCTGAAAAGAAAAGCCGCATCATCAGTGAAAAAGAACGCAAGCTGACCGCCTACCACGAGGCCGGCCACGCCATCGTTTTGCGGACAGTTTCAGAAACCGACAAGGTGGAGCGCATCTCCATCATTCCAGCCGGCGGTGCTGGGGGCTACACGGCCCACAAGCCCCATGAAGACACCTATTATGCAACGCGCAGCCACCTGCTGGCGCAGATCATGATTGCACTGGGTGGCCGGGCGGCGGAAGAACTGGTCTTCGATGAGATCAGCACAGGGGCGTCCAATGACCTGCAAACCTGTAACAGCATTGCCCGCGACATGATCACCAAATACGGCATGAGCAAACGGCTGGGCAACCTGGTTTTTGGCAACGGGGAAGAGGTTTTCCTCGGCAAAGATTACGGGCATGTTCAAAAATACAGCGACAAGCTGGCCAGCGTGATCGATGAAGAGATCAAGCAAATCATCGATGACGCCTACGAACAGGTTTTGAGCATCCTCCAAGACAAGATGGCCCTGCTCAATGCCCTGGCTGACACCTTGCTTGAACAGGAAAAAGTGGAAGGGGAAGCCTTCGAAGCCCTCTACCAGCAATATACAGCTGAACAAGCACCCGCACAGGCAGAGCAGCCTGAGACCGGCCATGAGCGGCCGGTGGTCATTGAGGACCTGGATCCGATTGATGAAGCCGGGCCACCGGACGACCCGGCTGATTGACCTGACACGTAAAAGACCGCAGCGCCCGCCATCTGATAGTGGGGATTCGGTTAAGCAAAAAAAATCGGCATGGTTTCCAGCGCAACATGGGCTATGCCGATTTTTAAGTTTTCACCGGAAATTTTGCCCCTTGTGGGCTTAAACTCCCCGATGCAGTTATAAACGATTTTGATGCGCTGTACTCTTCTTTTGGAACATGCTACAATCGAACTCACATTTGAGTGATGAGCGTTTGATTGGAGCGACATATATTTTGGATAGAAATAAAATAGAAAAAATAATCAATGATGCAGGCGGGATTGCACGTACCGCCGACTTCAATGCTGCAGGCTTTGCCAATTATGCTGTTGCGAGAATGTGCAGGCAGGGGTTGATTGTCCGCATACGAAGTGGCTATTATGCTCTGCCCGCTGAAAACCTGCAGGAAGAGGCTGTTATCGCACAGCTTTTCCCGGACGGGATTATTTGTATGGACTCGGCCCTGTTCTATTATGGATACAGTGATAAAACACCGCTTGAGTGGCATCTTGCATTCAGGCGGACTGTTACGCGCTCAAGATTCAAAATATCTTATCCGCCTGTGCGCTGGTATATGCTGCAGGAAAATATCTTTGAGCTGGGTGAAACCATGAGCGAATGGTCAGGTATCAAATTGAAAATATATGATCGTGAGCGTACAATTTGCGATTCTTTTAAGCGGCGTTCTCAGATGGATAGTGAAATGTTTGCCAAAGCGGTTAATGCATATGCAGCTGACGAGAGGAAGAACCTTGCAAATCTGTCGGTCTATGCAAAAAAACTGCGTGTCTACAAGCAGGTAACTGCGCTGATGGGGGTGCTATTGAATGGCTGATTTCGCTGCATCCGTTCTTGCCCGTCTTAAAAACAAAGCCAGGGAAACAGGCAGGAGCTATCAGCTGTGTCTGCAGTTGTTCTGTCAGGAGGAATTTTTGCGCAAACTGCAGGGATCGAAATATTCAAAAAATTCGATTCTGAAGGGTGGTATGTTAATCTACACACTTACTGATTTCGAAAGCCGTGTTACCGTGGATGTGGACTTCCTGTTAAAATCCATCCCCAATACGCCAGAAGGCCTTCGGCCGATTTTAGATGAGATACTGGCAGTTGAAACAGGCAATGGTTATATAGCATTTGAAGTTACCCGTATCGAGCCGATCTCCGTGACTAAAAAATACACAGGAGTTGCCGCAACAGTTATAACTCGGATCAAAAACACCCGCACTGCGTTCACCCTTGATTTCGGGGTTGGAGATGTCATTGTGCCCGGTGCGAAAAAGCATCGGATACCAACCCAGCTGCCTGGGTTTGAATCGCCGTTTATAAGCGCCTTTTCTGCTGAAAGCACAATTGCTGAGAAACTGGATGCAATTCTGTTCCTTATGGAATATTCCAGCCGCATGAAGGATTACTTTGACATTCTTTATCTTTCGCGAAAATTTAACTTTGACGGAGCAGTGTTGAAAGAAGCCATTAAAAAGACCTTTGCCAACCGGGATCGCGATTTCGGTATAAAACAATTTGATCTTCTAATGGATTTGGATAGCGATTCCGGCATGCAGAAAAAGTGGATGGCATTTTTACGGAAAATCAAAACATCGGAGGTGGATTTTCGGGAGCTGTTGTCTGCTATCAATATTTTTCTACGGGATATAATAATTGCTATAGAATCGGACAAAGTGTTTGAAAAAATCTGGAGTTCGACTGACGGTTGCTGGGAATAATATACACTTCTCTACCGCTCCCATCGAAACATCAAAGATGACATATTTGGATGTGTAATCTAGTCTTGTATTGTTGCTCGGACAAAAATAACCACCCCCAGCTGCGGTCTTTTTAACGTAAAGGGGTTTTGTGCTGTAGGCGTTCAGCCGTCCAGGTGGCTGGTCCGTCCGGTCAGGCGATCGGCAAAGTCGCGGATGTTCTCAGGGCCCAGAACCAAAAGCAAATCACCGGGCTGCACCCGCTGGTCGATCCAGTCCCGGATGCGGTCGAAGTTTTCTGCAAAGGTCGCCTGGCCACCCAATGCGTTGATACGCTCAGCCAGCATGCGGGAGCTGACCGGGTCCGGGTTTTTCTCCCGATCGCTGTAGATTTCTGAAAAAACAACCGGATAGGGCTTGAGGGCAGCCACATAATCGTTAAACAGGACCTGGGTCCGGCTGAAGGTCAGTGGCTGAAAGACAACCCAGAGCTTTTGATGGGGGATCAGTTCAGCTGCAGACAAGGTGGCCTTGGCCGCAGCGGGGTGGTGGGCGTAATCGGCGACCACCCGGGCTCCCCGGTAGTGACCGATGTCAGTAAAACGCCCCTCGGCCCCTTGAAAGGTCTGCAGGACCGAAAGGGCGGTTTCAAGGCTGACACCGTTTTCATGGGCACAGGCCACAGCGGCCAGGGCATCGATCACGTGGTGACGACCTGGCAGGCGCAAGTGGACCCGCAGGCGGCTGTCTTTGTGACAAAGGTCAAAAACAGGCAGGCCTGCCAGGTGCTGCAGGTTGCAGGCCGCATAATCCGGCCTGGCCTTGGTTTTTTCATGGTCGGCCGAAATGCCAAAGGTGACCAGCCGGGGCATAGGCTGGCCGGCAGCTGCCCGCTCCTGGCGCAGACGGGCGAGCATGGTCTGCACGTTGGGGTCATCATCCGGGATGATCAAGGCGCCACCGGGTAGGACCTTGCTGGCAAACCGGGTGAAGGCATCGATGACGGCATCCAGGTTGCTGAAGCTGTCCACATGGTCGTAGTCGATGTTGAGGATGGCAGCTGTGGATGAATCAAAATGTAAAAAACTGTTCTGGTATTCGCAGGCTTCAGACAGCATCAAGGCCTTGGTCTGGCTGGTGCGGACGGTGCCCTGAAACTGCTTGAGTTCAGCGCCCAAGTGAACGGCGGGGTCCAGGCCTGCTTCAATCAGCATGAGGGCGCACAAGGCGGTGGTTGTTGTCTTGCCATGGGTGCCGGCGATGTTGATGACAGACTGGTAGGACCGGTTAAGCCAGCCTAAAAAACGGGCCCGGTCGACGACGGGGATGGCTTGTTTGCGGGCCTGGATCAGTTCAGGGTTATCCTGTGGGACCGCAGCCGTGTGAACCACCAGATCGGGCTCAAACTGGTCGATCCAGTCAGCCCGATGGCCGCTGAAGACATGAATGCCCTGATCGGTCAAGTGGCCGGTCCGCAGGCCCGGGTTTTGGTCGGATCCAGCGACCTGGTAACCGTCTGCCCGGGCGATCTCGGACAGGCCGCTCATGCTGATACCGCCAATGCCCACGAAAAAGATTTTTGCACCGGGTTTCAGTGACTGCCACGGGCTCATACGCAAACCATCCTTCCCACAACATAGTACCACACGCAGGTGGGCAAACACGTCCTTCATTAAACCAGAAAGCGGGTCTTTGTGCGCTGTCAGCCGATAAAAACTGTGAAATAGATGAAAATGAAGCAAGAAGGTGGTATACTTCTTGTGAAAGGTCACCAAGGCGGTGCCTTTTTCAGCACCCGGGCAGACTGCACATGCGGAGGAGAACACCATGGAAATCACCAGTATCACCATCAGGAAAATGGGAATAGAAGGCAAAATGAAAGCAATCGTATCGGTTACCTTTGATGACTCGTTTGTCGTGCATGACATCAAGGTTATTGAAGGCAACCACGGCTATTTTATCGCCATGCCCAGCCGCAAGACCCAGGACGGTGAATTCAAAGACATCGTCCACCCCATCAATTCCGCCTTCAGAGAAAAGCTGTCCACCGCCGTTCTGGACCGTTATTTTGAGGCCATGGAGGAAGCCGGCCAACCGCTTGAAGAGCCGGAGGAGAGCAGCCTGGTACAGGCCTGAACCAACCCCCCAAGAGCCCCGACAACTGACAGCCCGGTCGTTTGCTTCTGCTGCCGGGCTTTTCTCATGGGCTTGGGGCCTGTGCTATACTGTTTGCGTGATTACATCATGACCGAGGTGCCCTTATGCCTGCCTATCTTTTAGCCCTGGATCAGGGCACAACCAGTTGCCGCGCCATCCTTTTTCGCACCGACGGGTCGCTGGTTCACACCACACAGCAGCCTTTAGCCCAGCACTATCCGAAACCCGGCTGGGTTGAGCAAGATGCGGATGAGATCTGGCGTGTCCAGCTGGCCTGCCTGCAGGACACGGTCCGCCAGGCCGGTGTGGACCCTGCTGCCATCCAGGGGGTGGGGCTGACCAACCAGCGGGAGACCCTGGTTGTTTGGGAGCGGGCGAGCGGCCGGCCTGTTCATCCGGCGATCAGCTGGCAGTGCAGGCGGACGGCTGATATTTGTGACCGGCTGAAGGCCCAGGGCCTGGAGCCGCTCATTCGTCAGCGGACAGGCTTGACCATCGATGCCTACTTCACCGCCACCAAACTCATGTGGCTGTTGGAACAAGAACCCGGCTTGCGCGAGCAGGCCCGACAGGGGGACCTGTGCGCCGGAACGGTGGACAGCTGGCTGATCTACCAGCTGACCGCAGGTGCCCTGCACATCACAGACGTCACCAACGCATCGCGAACCATGCTCATGAACCTTGACACTGCGACCTGGGATGACGACTTGCTGGCGCATTTGGATATCCCGCGGGCCCTGCTGCCAGAAATCAGGCCCTCTTCCGGTTTTGTGGCGTCCATCGACCCGTCGATCTTGCCGGGACAGGTCCCCCTGTGCGGCTTGGCCGGAGACCAGCAGGCGGCCCTCTTTGGCCAGGCTTGTTTTGAAGCGGGCATGGCCAAAAACACCTATGGAACCGGCTGTTTCTTGCTCATGAACACGGGTGAAAAGCCGGTCTTTTCCCAAAACGGCCTGCTGACCACTGTGGCCTGGGACCTGGGCCAGGGCCCGACCTATGCCCTTGAAGGCAGTGTGTTCCATGCCGGATCGGTCTTGACCTGGCTGCGCGATGACCTGGGCCTGATTCAGACCTACGATGCATGTGATGAGCTGGCCGCTTCGGTTCCGGACACGGGCGGCGTGTACCTGGTGCCGGCCTTCACGGGTCTGGGAGCCCCCTACTGGGAGATGCAGGCCCGTGGCCTGCTTGTGGGCCTGACCCGGGGAAGCAGCCGGGCCCATGTGGTCCGGGCCGCCCTGGAGGCGGTGGCCCAGCAAAGCTGTGATGTCCTTGACTGCATGGTGCGTGACGCCGGCAGTGCCATGACCCTGCTACGGGTGGACGGCGGCCTGAGTGTCAGCGACTGGACCATGCAGGCTCAGGCGGACTTAAGCGGCCTTGCGGTGGATCGACCGACCATGGTGGAAACAACAGCCTGGGGAGCCGCCAGCCTGGCTGGCCTGGCTTGTGGTGCTTTTGCCAGCCTGCAGGACCTGTTGGCCATCCGCCAGCACGACCGCCTCTTTGAGCCGAAAACGGATGGATCCGATCGGACCAGGCGGCGCGGCGACTGGATAAAAGCGGTTGAAACCGCGTGTTTTTATGCCCGTGAAAACCCGTGATGCCGATCAAAAGCCGGCCATCAGCTGGAAAAAGAGCCTGCCTGCCTTGTGTTGGCTGGCCATCTTGCTGGGTGCCTGGCTGTGTGCCGGCCCGCTTGTAATGCCCTTGGCTGGCCAGCCAGGATCCGCCGGTCCTCAAACCGGCCGACAGCAGGTCCAGTTGCTGACCAACGGGTCGGTCAGCCGAGGGGCCCTTGCCTTACAGGCAAGCCTCCAGCAAGTGGTCCTGCCCGGCTGGGACGTTCACTGCCAGGACCTGACCCAGGATGACTTTTTCCCACTGCCACATGGCCAGGCCGGGCCACAGGCGGCTGTGCTTGCTTTATCTGATTCTGAAAGCCAGCTTGACCTGACACAGCTGGACCCTGACCTGCCGCTGCTGGTGCTTTCGATTGGTGAGCAGGCGGCCGGACAGGCTTTGTTTGAAGCCAGAAGTGGCGAAGAGGCCCTTTATTTTCCGCTTGTTAAAGCTTCTGACCGCTTTGAGGCCACCGTTTTTCAAGCATTAGATGGCAAGACCCGCTGGTCTGCCCTGGTCTGGGCACCTTGGCTCCCGGATGGCCTGGCCCTTGTGTCTCCGGCACTGACCGGTGAAATCGCCGCCTGGCTGCTTGGTACAGACCTGGCTCAGGGCCGTGAAAGCGTTCAGCAGCTGCTGGACAAAGCCCGTCAACAAGCAGCCTGGACCGGCTTTCGCCTGATGACCGGGGCGCTCTTGCTCCTCTTGGCCCCTGCTGCCAGTTGCTTGCTGGGACAGACCGGGCATCCGGTCCGGCGGCAATCCGGCGCTTTTATCTGGCGGACAGGCCTGCTCTTGTGGCTGCTGTCGCTGGTACTGGCTGTCGGTGTCCTTTTCATCGTGAAACAAATGGGCTTTTTGCCTGGTTCACTGGGCATGGGCAGCTTCTTGCTGGCGCCCCTGCTTCAGGGCTGGTTGACCCTGGGTTGGCGCCAGCTCGTCTTGCAGCCCGGTGCCGGCTCGCAAACGGGCGGCAGGGGCTGGCTGCTTGGCTTGTCAGCCCTTGTGTTATTCCTGCCCTTGTGGACAGGTTTGTGGGCTATCTTTTGGGGGCAGGCTCTGCCTGCCCAGCACCCGCTTGTGTTCACCTTGCTGCTGCTGTCTGGGTTGGCTCTGGGGCCGCTGGGGTCTGGCCAGGGCCTGGTGACAGGGCACGGACCGCTTGCTGGCCTGTTTGACTGGGCCCTGCGACGCGCCAGTTTTTTGCTTGTCTCCCTGTGGCTCTGGGCAACCGGCCAACCACTGGCCGGCTGGTCAGCCGCATTTATCCTGCTGCTTTTGTGGACCGACGGCCTGGCGGCTGCCCTCACGCGCTGGCAACAGCACAAGGGGCTGGTCAGCCTGATCCAATCAGCCTGCCTGGCTTTGGGCCTGTTGCCGCTTGTTTTACAGCTGGGTGTGCGTTGACAAAGCCTGCGGCCGATGATAAGATAATTTGGCGACCGTATTGTCCGGGCTCTTTAAAGGTGCCACAACCTGCCTGAGACGAGCGAGACTGATAACAGGAGGAAAGCAAGATGAATTATGCAGTGATTGTCACCGGCGGCAAGCAATACCGTGTGAGTGTCGGTGATGAGATCTTTATCGAGAAAATTGACGGGCAGGCCGGGGACACCGTGACCTTTGACCGCGTGCTGGCTGTATCAGCTGACGGCGATTTGCAGGTCGGCACACCGAACGTGGACGGCATGGTGGTGGAAGGCGAGTTGGTCAAGCAGGGCCGGCAAAAGAAAATTGTCGTCTTTACCTACAAAGCTAAAAAAGGCTACCGCAGGAAAAAAGGCCACCGCCAGCCCTACACACGCGTCCGCATCACCAAGATCGGCGCTTGACAGGCTGTTAGAGGGTGACATGATCCGCATCAGCATCCAGCAGGAAGCGGACGGCTGGATCCGTTCCATCCAAGCCATTGGCCATGCGGGCTATGCGGAAAAAGGATCAGACATCATTTGTGCCGCCGTGACTGCCCTGATGGCGACCATGGTTGGCGCCCTGCAGGACATCGCCGGTGTTGAACCGGAAGCTGTTCTGGACGAGGGGCAACTGGCCATCAGCGTTGGAGACAAAGACCGGTATTCGGCGCAAGAAAGCGAGCGGGTTTCAACGCTCATGCGTACATTGGTGCTGGGCTGCCGGCAGATCGAAGCCAGTTATGGCGAGCGATACCTGCGGATCACCCAAAGCAGGAGATGAGGAGAAAGCATATGATTCATGTTGATTTACAATTACTGGCGTCCAAGAAGGGTGTGGGCAGCAGCCGAAACGGCCGCGATTCGCACTCCAAACGGCTGGGAACAAAAAAAGGCGACGGACAGCAGGTGCAGGCTGGCCACATTCTGGTCAGGCAACGGGGAACCAAGATCCATGCCGGCATCAATGTGGGCCGCGGATCCGATGATACCTTGTATGCAAAAGCCAACGGATTGGTCAGATATGAGCACATCAGCCGCAACAGAAAGCGGATCAGCGTTTATCCGCTTGCCTGAACCCACTTTGATCCGATGCCAGGGTGCGCCGCCAGCTGACTGGTGGCGCGCCAGCGATCCGGCCGCTGTCAACGGCCGGATTTTTTGGAGGTAAACGGTGTTTATTGACCAGGCTTATATTTCAATTCGTGCAGGCGACGGCGGCGACGGCGTGGTGTCTTTTCATACGGCCAAGTACCTGCCCAACGGCGGTCCCGACGGCGGCGATGGCGGCCGGGGGGGCGACGTGGTTTTTGTGGCCCGAAGCGGCCTGTCTACCCTGCAGGCCTTTCGCTACAAGCGGCACCTGGCCGCCCAAAACGGTGACCGCGGCGGTCCGGCCAAGCGTTTTGGCAAGCGTGGGGCGGACCTCGTTTTGGAGGTGCCAACCGGCACCATCATCCGGGAGCGGGAAACCAACCGCCTGCTGGCTGATCTGATCCGGCCCGATGAGCCGGTGGTGATCGCCCACGGCGGCCGGGGCGGGCAGGGCAACGCACGCTTTGCCAACAGCGTCCGCCAGGCACCGCGTTTTGCCAAGCCGGGCGAAGCCGGCCAGGTCTTCGACCTCATCCTTGAACTCAAGCTGCTGGCTGATGTTGGCCTGATCGGCTTGCCCAACGTGGGCAAATCGACCCTGTTATCGGTCATTTCAGCAGCCAAACCCAAAATTGCCGATTACCCGTTCACCACCTTGCAGCCGCAACTGGGCGTGGTGGCCTATGGCGACACCTCTTTTGTCGCAGCGGACATCCCCGGCTTGATCGAGGGTGCCCATGCCGGCCAGGGCCTGGGTTTGTCTTTTTTGCGCCACATCGAGCGGACCCGCTTGCTCTTGCACCTGCTGGATGTCTCTGAGCAATCCGGTCGGGATCCTTTGGACGATTTTAAAACCATCAACCACGAGCTGGGCCGCTATGATGCCGTTTTGCTGGACAAGCCCCAGCTGGTTGTTTTAAACAAAGTGGATGTGGCGGATCCGAAAACCATCGACCGGGTCCGTCTGGCCCTTGAGGAGCAAGGTTTTTCGGTTTGGCCGCTTTCGGCAGCAACCGGTCAGGGCGTCCAGGCACTCTTGGGGGCCCTGGCTGACCAGGTGCAAAAACTGGAACCGGCCCAGCCCCTGTATCCGGAAGAAGAACACGTTTATTACACGTATGAACCACAGGCCTTGTTTGAGGTGGTGCGGGAGGGCGAGGCTTTTCGGGTGACCGGAGACTGGATGGAGCGACTGGTTCGCACCACCCCCTTTGAGCAGCATGATTCCTTTCAGTACTTTCAACGCCTGATCCGAAAAAAAGGCGTGATCGATGCCCTGGAAGCGGCTGGCATTCAACCAGGCGACCTGGTGATTTGCCATAATTTTGAATTTGAATACCAGCCCTGACCCACACAGAAGCGGCGCTTGGTAACATTCAGTGTGGTTTTCGAAGGTGGGAAAGGCTAT
>CAYXIM010000018.1:22987-23299 GCA_964465385.1 uncultured Oscillospiraceae bacterium | reverse complement strand
CGCCGCACAAGACCCCGTCGACCTGTTCAGCCAGCAGGCTTTCCAAGACCGAATCATCGAAGGCGCCGGGAAAAACAGCCAGCCTGCTAACCGGCTGAACCGGGGCTGCGTTGAGCCAGTAGCCAGAGCCGTTCAAGGCCTGTGCCGCTTGCTGGCACAGGTTCTGGAAGGACCAGGCCTGGTTCAAAGCCAAGAGGCGCCCATAGCGGCCAAGCGCCACAGGTGGGTCTGAGACCGACTGGCCCAGGGCCTTGGCAACAGCCACAGCCAGGCTGTCAGCCACCCCGCCACTGGCCACATCCAGGTTGGTGT
>CAYXIM010000018.1:13265-22977 GCA_964465385.1 uncultured Oscillospiraceae bacterium | reverse complement strand
GAGCCGCAAAGACGCTGATACCTTGCGCTGCCAGGCGGATCAGCAGGCGGTGGACCGGCCAATCCGTGCGCAGGCTGGTCAGGCCATCAAAAAGGGGCGGGTGGTGAACCAGGATCAGGGGCCTGTCCAGTGTTTGGGCCTGGTCTAAAAGCGCTGGGGTCACATCCAAGGCCAGCAGCACGCTGCCGACCGGGTCCTGTGGGGAGCCGATCTGCAGGCCCACCGGATCCCAATCCTCTGCCTGCTGGGGATCTGCCCAGCTCTGGAAGGCGTCAATGACCGCCTTGACGGTCAGGGTCGTGTTTAAAGGGGTCAGGTCAGACATGGGTCTCTTCCTCCAGCAGGGCATTGACCGCCCGGATCAGGCTGGCCAGCTCCGGATGGCTGCGCACGCGTTTTCGAAGGCCGGTCAAGAGCTGCCGGCAATGGCTTTCAAAACCTGGGGGACGCTCGTGTAAAAGGATGGGCCCAAGCAGGGCCTCAAGGTCGGTCAAGGTTCGTACCTGGCCGTCCTGGCGTAGCAGGAGAACCGGGTACAGGTGCCGTTTTTCCAGGGCCAGACATTCGGCATGAATACGCCAGCCCCAGCGGCTCAGCTGTTGCCTGACGGCAGCCAGGTCTTTTTGTGGCTGCAGGACGGCAGATGCACCAACAGGCAGCGGCTGGTCAAAGAGACGGATGGTTTCGCGCCCGCCCAGACCGGCCACCACCACCACATCGTCTGGTCCCGGGGGGCTGTCAAAAAAGCCATCGGCCAGGCGGGTGTCAACCCGCGCCTCCAGCCCGGCCTGGCGGATGGCCGACCGGGCCCGGTCCAGGGGGCCAGCCTTGATGTCAATGGCCAGGGCCCGCTGACAGCGGCCGGTCAAGATGCCGGCCAAGGCAACTTTGGCGTGGTCTGTGCCCACATCGATCAAGGTCTGGCAAGGCGGAATCAGGTCGACCACCGCCTGCAGGCGGGGCGACAGGCGGATGCGCGTGCCGGGGCCCTGCATGTCAGTCCAGGTAATCCTTGAGTTTTTTGCTTCGGCTGGGGTGGCGGAGCTTGCGAAGCGCCTTGGCCTCAATCTGGCGGATGCGTTCGCGGGTGACGTTAAATTCCTTGCCCACCTCTTCCAGGGTGCGGGTGCGGCCGTCATCCAGGCCAAAACGCAGGCGCAAGACCTTTTCCTCCCGCGGTGTCAAGCCCTTGAGCACCTCCAGCAGCTGTTCTTTGAGCAGGGTGAAGGCGGCCTGGTCTGCCGGAGACGGCGCATCATCATCCGGGATGAAATCGCCCAGGTGGCTGTCTTCTTCTTCACCAATGGGTTTTTCCAAAGACACCGGTTCCTGGGAAATCTTCATGATCTCCCGGACCTTTTCAACGGTCATGCCCATTTCCTGAGCCAGTTCTTCTGCTTCTGGTTCGCGGCCCAGCTCCTGGATAAGCTGGCGCTGGATGCGGATCAGCTTGTTGATGGTCTCAACCATGTGGACCGGGATCCGGATGGTCCGGGCCTGGTCGGCAATGGCGCGGGTGATGGCCTGCCGGATCCACCAGGTGGCGTAGGTGCTGAATTTGAAGCCCTTGGTGTGGTCAAACTTGTCAACGGCCTTGATCAAGCCCAGGTTGCCCTCCTGGATCAGGTCCAGAAATTGCATGCCGCGGCCCACATAGCGCTTGGCGATGCTGACCACCAGGCGCAAGTTGGCCTCACACAGCTCGTCTTTGGCTGTCTCGTCCCCGTCGATCATGCGCTGGGCCAGCTCTTTTTCCTGGTCAGCCGTCAACAGGTCCACCTTGCCGATTTCTTTCAGGTACATGCGCACCGGGTCATCCACACCAACGCCGTCGATGCTCTCCAGTTCAGCGTCCTCTTCAACGGTCACCTCTTCTTCGGTGGTTGCATCGGCGATGACCTCAATATCTAAAGCCTCCAGGCGGTCCAGGATCTTTTCAGCCTGTTCCAGATCGATGTCCGATGCTTCGATGGCCGACATGATCTCCTTGTAGGATATTTTGTTTTCGTTTGCGCGGGCTGTTTCGATCAAGCGGTTAAGCAGCCCGCCTTGTTTTGATGGGGTCATGGTCTTCCTCCTTGTGTTGCCTGGCTGCCCGGTGTTTGTTTCATCCGGGTCAGGCGGTCTCTAACGGTTAACAATTCATCTTTTAAGTGTTGCTGGCGTTCAGCGTCAGCCGTTTCAGCCAGTTCTTTGGTGATGGCCTCCAGGCGCCGGCCCAGCTTCTTTTGCCTCAGCCGCCACAATTGCGCCTGGGCGGCTTCTTCATAGGGCTGCCGGCCGACCCAGTCATCCAGCCGCATGGCCAGGCGTGCCATGAGGTCCCGCAAAGGCCGGCCACGAATGGTGCGGTCCTGGCACAGGTCAAGCAAGCGGGCCGGTGTCAGCGCCTGCTGGCGGGCCTGGTCCAGGGCTTCTTCGGCCAGAGGCTGCAAGACAGGGGAAAAATCATCGCCTTGCAGGTCCAGGCCCGTCACCAGCGAGGGGTCGGCGGCCAGCAGGCCCAGCAAGTAAAATTCTTCCCGGCTGACGGTTTCGTCTGCTTTGTCGGTAGGGGCCGGGCTCCCGCCGCCCGGCTGGGGGCGCCGGCTGGGCCGCGCAGGTGCCTGGGGCCGGTTCAGCCGGCGGTCAATTTCCGTCAGGACGGCCTCTGCCGTGGTCTGCAACTGGTCAGCCAGGTTTTTGGCATAGAGCTCACGCACGATGGCGTTGGGCTCCTGGGCCAGCAGGTCACAGGCCGCATCCTGATAGGCGACCGGGTCCAGCTCCCCTGCCTGGCTGCTGGCCTGGCGGGCCCGGAAGAGCTTGTAGTCTAACAGGGGCAGGGCCCGGTCGATCAGGGCCTGGAAGCGTTCCGGCCCATGGGCCTTGAGGAAGGAATCAGGGTCCTCCCCGTCCGGCAGCTGCAAGACACGGACGGTCAGGTCCTTTTGGGCCAGGAGGTCCAGGCTGCGCAGGGCTGCCGCCTGGCCTGCGGCGTCCGCATCATAGGCAATGACCACCTGGTCGGTGTACTGGCGCAGAAGCCTGGCCTGCTGTTCGGTCAAGGCGGTTCCCAGGGCAGCGACCGCCTGCTTGAAGCCAGCCTGGTGGAGCATGAGCACATCCAGGTAGCCTTCGGCAACCAGCAGGGCCTTGGCCTTGCTGCTTTTGGCCAGGTTGAGGCCATAGCAGTGGCGGCCTTTCTGGTAGAGCGGTGTTTCCGGAGAGTTGATGTATTTGGGGATGGCGTCATCGATGACCCGGCCACCAAAGGCGATCAGGCGGCCCAGGGCGTCAAAGACCGGAAACATCAGCCGGTCTCGGAAGAGGTCATAGAGGGTGCCGTGCTTGCTGCGTTTAAACAGGCCTGAGCGCAACAGTTCCGCCTGGTCGGTGAAGCCCAGGCTGTTGAGGTGCTTGAGCAGGCCGTCCCAGCCTTCGGGGGCATAGCCCAGGCCGAAACGGGTGATGGTGGCCGGCTGCAGCTGGCGCTGCGCCAGGTAGCGGCGCATGGCCGCACCTTGGGGGGCGTTGAGGTTGTGGTAGAAAAAACGGGCGGCTTCCAGGTAGAGGGTCTGCAGGCGCTTGCGTTCTGTTTCCCGGGCCTGCCAGGCGGCGTCGTCCGGCTGGGGCAGGCGGATGCCCGCCCGGTCAGCCAGGTGGCGAATGGCATCCGGGTAAGACATCTTCTCGATCTCCATGATGAAACGGATGGCGTCTCCACCCTTGTGACAGCCGAAACAATAGAAGATCTGCTTGGAAGCTGACACACTAAAAGACGGTGTCTTTTCATCATGAAAGGGACACAGGCCAAACAAGTTGCTGCCGCTTTTCTTTTCCAGCCGCACGTACTGGCCGACCAGCGCCACCAGTTCATTGTGTGCTTTGACGTCGTCGATCACCGGCTGGGGAATCCATCTGGCGATTGGATCAACCTCTTTCACAAGTTGCTACCCTATAATACGCTGCTGGTCGCTGGATTCCTTTATTTCAGGCGCTGTCCCGCTCCGCCCGCCTGGCTTTCAGCCACAGGGCGCATTCCAGGCGTTTTTTCTCCAGCTGGCAGCCCAGGTCGTAGGTGCCCGCCAGGTCCCCGCTGGCAAACCAGGCGTTGGCCGCACAGCCGCCACCGCAAAAGGTGCGGGCCCAGCAGGTCATGCAGGCTGGCTTGTCTGGCACCAGGAGCTTGGTGAAGCGGTCACGGACCGCCTCTCGGATGGGGGTGTGCGGGTCCAGAACCGATCCCATGTGAAAGGCCGGGATGCCCACCAGCTGGTGGCAGGGGTAGATGTCCCCGTCCGGGGTGACCGCACAGTACTCGGTGCCCACGCCACAGCCTTTGAGCCGTTTGTAGAGGCAGGGCCCCCCTTCCAGGTCGATCATGAAGTGAAAAAACAAGAGGTCCTGGCCGGCTTCTTCGCCTGCCAGCAAAGTCCAGGCCAGGCGCTCGTAGGCGGCTTCCAGGGCCGGCAAGTCTTCGGGCCGCAGCTCATAGCCGCTGCCGTCGGGGGCCACAACCGGCTCGATGGAGACGTTTCGGCCCAGCTGAGCCAGGTGGAGCACATCCTGGTCAAAATCCAGGTTCAAGCGCGTGTAGGTGCCGCGCAGGTAATATTCCAGGTCGCCCCGGGCTTTGACAAAGGTCCGGATGTTTGTTGAGACCCGGTCGTAGGTGCCCCGGCCGGCGGCATCCGGCCGCATGTGGTCATGGACCTGGGGCCGGCCATCGATGCTGAGGACACAGTTTTTAAAATGCTGGTTGATGAAGGCCGTCTTGGCCGCATCCAGGCCCAGGGCGTTGGTGGTCAAGGTCAGCCGGATGGCCTTCCCTGTTTCTTGCTCGCGCGCCTGGCAATAGGCCACCAGTGCTTCCACAACCGGCCAGTTGATCAGCGGCTCACCGCCAAAAAAGTCAATGTCCAGGTTGTGGCGCGTGCCAGAGGCCTGGATCAGAAAGTCAATGGCTTTGCGGCCTGTTTCGACAGAAAGCATGGACCGCCGGCCGGTGCCAAAGTCACCGGTTCCTGCAAAACAGTAACGGCAGCGCATGTTGCAGTCATGGCACAGGTGCAAACACATGGCCTTGATGCGGGGGCCATCCGGATACATGGCTTCGACCGCAACCGGTTCGACTGGTGCAAAAAGCAGGCCGTCGGCAATCAACTGGTCGATTTCCTGGGCGCAGGCCAGCACCTCAGGGCCGGCCGTGGCCTGCAGATCGGCCAGGACAGCCGCTTGCGGGCGTTGGCCGCCCGCTTGCTGGTAAGAGGCGAGCACCTGCCAGGCCAAATCATCGACACGGTGCAGGGCCAGGCTTTCGGAATCGAAGGCCAGGCGGTCGCCGTGAAGCTTAAACAAATGGAGCACGTGGGTTCCTTTCTCGAGAAAAATAGTGAAAAGCACACCGGCTTTCCACTATCTTTGCATCAGGGGCCAGCGACTGATGGCTCAGCGCTGAGGTGATTCACAAGGCTGGTTGGCCACCGTGCAGCTGGTCTTGCAGGCCGACTGGCAGGAGGTCTGGCATTCACTGCAGGCGTAGCCCGCTTTGGGTTTGAGCTGACTGGGTTGCTGTATGGTTGTAATGTGTTTCATCCTAGCCTCCTTGATGGCGTGATCCTTAGTCTGAAATGGGTTTGACAACGGTGTTGATGGAGCTCTTCTTAAAGGTGATCAGGGTGTTGGCCACGCTGCTGGCAACGGTGACCTCATCGTCCTTGATGTTGGCGATCTTGCCGACAATGCCGCCGATGGTGACCACTTCATCACCCACGACCATGGCATCAATTTGCTCGCGCAGTTTCTTTTCCTTTTTTTTCTGGGGCCGGATCAACAAAAGATACATCAAGCCAAACATCAGGCCCAGCGGTACAACCAGCCCCAGAAGTTGCTGGATGCCACCCGGGCTTTGCGCATCCGTTAAAGCGACTAAAAACATCATGAATGGTTCCTCCCAAACGGCCTTTGAAAGCCTTGATTCTTAACTCTTCGTATCATATCACTGAAGGGCAAAAGGGCGCAAGTTTTACGGGTGCTTTTGGGGTTCTTTTTCTGGCAGCAGGGTCTGGCACAAAAAAAGCAAGGACCGGTCTTCAAAGTCCGGATAGACTTCGTGGGCAAAATCTGGGTACAGGACCAGTTCTTTTTTGGACTGGAGCTTGTTGTAAGCCGCAAACTGGGTTGACGGCGGGCAGATGGTGTCCATGAGGCCCATGGCCCACAAGACCCTGGCCTGGACCCGGTCAGCCAGGTGCTGGATGTCAATGTAGCCCAGGCGCTGGAAAACCGAGGCGGCCCGGGCGTGGGTGGGGTCAAAAAACCGGAAGTAGTAGCGCAGCTCTTCATAGGCATCCTTGGCCAGGTCCATCTCCCAGACCCGCTGGTAGTCGCTCAGGAACGGGCAACGGGCTACCAGGGCGGCCACCCGTGGCTCCAGGGCGGCACAGGCCACAGCCAAGCCCCCGCCCTGGGACTGGCCGCTGGCCGCCAGCCGGTCCGGATCGGTATCGGGCTGGTCCAGGACGATGCCGGCCAGCTGGGCCGTGTCCAGAAAGTGGTGGCGCATGAGCAGGTGTTGCGGGTCGTCATCCAGGCCGCGGATGATGTGGCCCCGGTAGGTGGATCCCCTGGCCGTGCTCAGGTCATCTGACAGACCGCCCTGGCCACGGCAATCCAGGGCATAAACGGAAAAACCCAGGGCCACATAGGCCAGCTTGTCCTTCCAGGAGCCGCTGTTGCCGGAATAGCCATGGAAATGCAAAAGGGCTGGTCTTGGCCGGGTGTCAGCCCGGGGTTTGAGCACCTTGGCATGCAGGCGTGCGCCCCTGACACCTGTGAAGTACAGGTGGTAACAGGCCACATCCGGCAGCTGAAAAGCAGCCGGGACAAGCTCCACCGCCGCATCCACCGCGCGCATCTCGGCCAGGGCCTGGTCCCAGTAAGCGGCATGGTCGTCTGCTTTGGGGTTGGTTCCCTGGTAATGACGCAGGGCATCCAGGGGCAGGTCAATCAACATAAGCCATCCTCCACCTTTGTGTCATCCCGCCTAGCGGGTGCCGGGGCCGTTCGCACGGTCCCGCAGTGCGTGCGCCCTTTGCGCGTGATCAGGCCCGCGCAGCAGCTGCCTTTTTTGTTCGTCTGCCCTGACCTGAATCAGGGCCGGGGCCGGTAACAGCCGATTTTCTCATAGCCGAAGCGCTGGTAGAAAGCATCGCGAAAATCTCGCAGGCGGTTTTCAAAAATGGCCTGCCTGATGTCTTTCATAAGACCGGCCAAAAAGAAGAGGTTATGCAGCGAGGCCAGGCGCAGGCCCAGGAGCTCTTTGGCCTTGAACAAATGCCTCAGGTAAGCCCGGCTGTAGTTGCGGCAGACCGGGCAGCCACAGCTGGGATCCAGCGGACCCAGGTCACGGGCATAGGCCGCGTCCCGGATGATCAGGCGCCCGTCCCGGGTTAAAACCGACCCGTTGCGGCCGATGCGGGTGGGCAGGACAGAATCAAAGAGGTCAACGCCCTGCAGGCTGCCTTCGATCAGGTAATCAGGCGAGCCGACCCCCATCAGGTAGCGGGGGCGGTCCGGGGGCATCAAGGGCATGATGGCCTGTAACATGGCCACCATCTCATCAGCCGGCTCCCCCACGCTCAGGCCGCCAATGCCATAACCGGCCAGGTCCAAGGAGCAGGTCTGGCGGGCACTTTCCTGGCGCAGCCGGGCAAAGGTGCCCCCTTGAATGATGCCGAAAAGGGCCTGGTCGCCTGGCCGCTGGTGGGCCTTGAGGCAGCGTTCCAGCCAGCGCAGGGTGCGTGCCAGAGAACGCTGGGTGTAGGCTTGATCAGCCGGCCAGGGGGTACACTCATCGAACGCCATGATGATGTCTGCCCCCAGGTCGTTTTGCACCTGGATGGATTTTTCCGGTGTCAGCAGGTGCTTGGACCCGTCCAGGTGGGAGCGGAAAGCCACGCCCTGTTCACTGATCTGGCGCAAGTCGCTGAGGCTGAAAACCTGAAAGCCGCCGCTGTCCGTCAGGACGGCACCTGGCCAGTTCATGAAGCGGTGCAGGCCGCCCGCCAGCCGGACCAGGTCAGAACCCGGCCGCATCCACAGGTGGTAGGTGTTGGACAAGACAATGCCCGCCCCCGTTTCTTCCAGCTCTTCAGGAGAAATCCCCTTAACTGTCCCCTGGGTGCCCACCGGCATGAAGGCCGGCGTTTCAACGCGTCCGTGCGGGGTGTGTAAGAGCCCGGCCCGGGCTCCCGTCTGCTTGCAGGTGTGCTGGACCTGGTGCCAGACAGGAAAAGGCGGTTTGTTGAGGGGCGTGACGGTCATGGTTGTGCTCGCTTTCTGACAGGATCGATCAGCATGGCGTCGCCAAAGCTGAAAAAGCGGTAGCCCGCCTGCTGGGCTGTCTGATAAGCGGCCAGGACGTTTTCCCGGCCGGCAAAGGCGCTGACCAGCATGATCAAGGTCGATTCAGGCAGGTGGAAATTGGTGATCAGGCGGTCCACCACCCGGAACGGATCGCCGGGCAAGATGAAAAGATCGGTCCAGCCGCTGTCGGCAACCAGCGCGCCGTGCCGGGCTGCCACCGTCTCCAGGACCCGGCAGCTGGTGGTGCCCACGGCCACCACCCGGCCTCCCCTGGCGCGGGTCTTTCGGATGGTCTCAACGGCACTATCCGGCAGCTCAAAATATTCTTCATGCAGGATGTGCTGGCGGATGTCCAGCTCCCGGACCGGCCGGAAGGTGCCCAGGCCCACATGCAAGGTCACTTCGGCCAGGTCAATGCCTTTTTGGCTCAGGGCATCAAGCAGACGGGTCGTGAAATGAAGGCCGGCCGTGGGCGCGGCAGCCGAGCCGGCTTTTCGGGCATACACGGTCTGGTAACGCGCGGGATCTTCCAGTTCCTGGTGGATGTAAGGTGGCAGCGGGCACCTGCCGGCTTCTTCCAGGCGCGCTTCCCAGAGGCCCTCATATAAAAAGCGGACCGTCCGGTTGCCGTTGGGCGAAACAGCCAGGACCTCAGCTTCCAGGCGACCTGGTAAAAACGTCAGGCGGTGGCCAGTCCGGACCCGGCGGCCGGGCCTTGCCAGGGTCTCCCAGTCATGGCTGTTCAGGCGCCTGAGCAAGAGCAGTTCCACCGGTGTCCGGCTGTCCGTCCGTGCCCCCAGCAGGCGGGCTGGCAGGACCCGCGAGTTGTTAACCACCAGGCAATCGCCTGGATCCAGCAGCTGGGGCAGCTCGGAAAAGCGCCGGTGCTGCAGCTGCCCGCTGGCACCATCCAGGTACAACAGACGCGAGGCATCGCGCGCTTGCAGGGGGCTTTGGGCGATCTGGTCATCGGGCAATGGGTAGAAAAAAGCGTCCTTTTTGATCATGTGCGGATTATAACCGATAATTGACGATCTTGTACAGACAGTGCTATCATCAAGTGTAGCCACGTGGATGCCAAAGGCGTCACCTTTCACGATTGTTCTGGCTTGTCAGGAGGTCCCCAACATGAAAAAGCCGCTTTTTACAGGCTCCGGTGTCGCGATCGTCACACCCTTCACTGAATCTGGCCTGGACGCCCAGAAACTGTCTCAATTGTGTGACTGGCAAATCCAACAAAAAACGGCTGCCATCATTGTGGCCGGCACCACCGGAGAAGCCTCCACCATGCCTGACCAGGAACACCTGGAGGCCATCCGCCTCGTGGTCGAAGCCGTCAAGGGCCGGATCCCCGTCATCGCCG
>CAYXIM010000018.1:0-13255 GCA_964465385.1 uncultured Oscillospiraceae bacterium | reverse complement strand
AGCGTTGAGGCGGAAAAACTGGGCGCTGATGGGCTTTTAAGCGTCACCCCCTATTACAACAAAGCCTCTCAGGAGGGCCTCTACCGCCACTACAAGCTCATTGCCGAAAGCGTCAGCTTGCCGGTGATTGTTTATAACGTGCCCAGCCGGACCGGCTGTAACGTGGACCCCAAAACCTTGGCCCGTCTGGCAGATATCCCCAACATCAACGGGGTCAAGGAATGCAACATCGACCAGGTAGCTGAAGTGCTGCACCTCAGCCAGGGCCGGCTCAACCTCTATTCTGGAGAAGACGCCAAAGTTTTGCCCCTGCTGTCCTTGGGCGGCCAGGGGGTCATCTCGGTCATCGCCAACGTTGTGCCCGACCGGGTTCAGCGCATGGTCTCGGCCTGGTTTGCCGGTGAGCTGGCTGAAGCAGCCCGGGAGCAAATCGCGCTGGTTCCCCTGATCCGGGCCATGTTCAGCGAAGTCAACCCCATCCCGGTCAAAACAGCCCTCAACCTGATGGGCTGGGCGGTTGGTTCTTGCCGCATGCCCTTGTGTGACCCGTCCCCCCAAGTCTATAAGCTGATTCAAGACACCTTGGCCGACTACGGCCTGCTGGCAACGCACACACCCTAGGGAAAGGATGCCGTTTATGCCCCACGCCTTGTTTTTAAGCGGCTGCAACGGTCAAATGGGGCGCGTCATCCGCGCCTTGCTGGCCCAAAGCCCCACTGACTTCACCATCGTTGCCGGATCTGATGTCCGGCCGGATCCCCAGAGCCCCTTCCCCATTGTGTCCGATCCGGAGGCTTTTCAGGGTTCCTTTGATGTCATTGTTGATTTTTCCAATCCGGCTGCCCTGGCTGCCTTGTGCCGCCTGGCCCTGCGGGAGCGAAAACCCATGGTCATCTGCACCACCGGCCTGGACCAGCAGGCGCGCGACCTGTTGGCCGAAGCCGCCCGGACTGTCCCGGTCTTTTTATCTGCCAACATGTCTCTGGGTATCAATGTGCTGATCCAGCTGGCTCAAAAGGCCACCCGGCTGCTCTATCCGGATTTTGATCTGGAGATCATTGAAGCCCACCACAACCAGAAGATCGATGCCCCATCGGGAACGGCCCTCATGATCGCCGATGCCCTGGAAACAAGCATCGACCAGCCCATGACCCGGGTCACCGACCGGTCACAAAAACGCGACAAGCGCCAACCCTCGGAAATCGGCATGCATGCCATCCGGGGCGGTTCCATCGTGGGCTGGCACACGGTGCTTTTAGCCGGACCTGAAGAGGTCTTGTCCATTCGCCATGAAGCCCAGTCTCGGGCGGTTTTCGCCCGGGGCGCCCTGGCCGCCGCACGCTTTTTGCTGACCCAAAAGCCAGGCCTCTATGACATGGATGATTTGCTGCAGGCCTGACCCCTTAAAAAAACAGATAAAAAAAGACCGCCTTGTGGTGGTCTTTTTATATTCAGCGGTGTTCGGTGGATTCCTCCAAGCTGCCTGTCTCCGGCGGGCTGCTCGCTTCAGCAGCCGGAGCCTCCTCTTCTCGGGCATCCGGCCGCTGCATCATGTAGCGGTCGATGCCACGCCAGGCGAAAAAGGTCACCAGGTAGAGGTTGAAGGCCAGGCCAAAGCAGGTCACCCAGATGACGCCGATCAAGAACGAAATGCCATAACCCATAAACAGGAGCACAGCCGGTATAAGCAGCAGGATCAGCACGCTGGCCAGCAGGACCAAAAGGCTCAGGGGCAGGCGGATCAAGGTCAGCAGCAAGGCGTTTCGGATCAACTGGCGCAAGGTCAAGTCAAAGGTCACCATCATGGGGTAGAGGGTGAACTGCATCATGCACCACAAGCCCATGGCCACCAGGACCACCGTCTTGAGGGCCGTGCGCAGCAGGTCGTTTTGAATCAGGCCGCTCTGGTCATAGAAAAGATAGACAAAGATGAACAGGATCAGCAAAACCAGGCTGATGGCGGAAAGGGCCAGGGACTGCTTCCAGTTTTTACCCGCATGGTCTTTAAAATCCATCCAGACAAAGGCATGTTCCTCCCGGGCGTAGTTGCGCAGCAAAAAGACCACACCGGCGTGAACCGGACCGACCACCACCAGGCCCAGGCCGACCAGGAGCACTGCGGTTAAAAAATAGCTCTGGGTCATCTGATAGGCCACATAGTCCATCAGGGTCAGCCCTTCACGCAATTCGATGCCGGCAGCCTGGGCAATCTGGGTGAACAGGTCCAGGTTAAGCCCGGGCAGGAGGGCGTTGAGAAAGGGGCTGGCCACAAAAAAGGCCACCACCAGCGCCGGCAGGCTCAGGATCACGTACATGAGGTTGATGGTGCAGATTTTCCAGAACTTGCGGCCCAGGATGGAAAAGAATGCGACAAAGGCGCTTTGGGGCGGGTCGTCGGCATAGACGCCGCGCCCTTCTTTTTCGTAATTAAATAAACCAAAAAATCCAGCCATGATGGCCTCCTTGTTGATCGATCAGATCAGCTTGTGCTTATTATACGTCAGCTGTTCCCATTTGCAAAAGACCCAGGGCATCAACAGCTGCGAGCGAGCGCTGGATCAGGGCTTCAAGCCGCTTCTTCTTGGGCATGCGGCCACCTGGCAAAGCGGCCAGCAGGCCAAAATGGGCTTTCATGGGCTGGAAGCGGCTGATGGCCGGGTCTGAAATGTAGGCGGCCAAGGCCCCCAGCACCGTTTCCGGCCCGGGCTGGTGGGCACGGCGTGCCGTTTCGGACACGCCCAGGGCCTGCAGGGCGGCCTGGCGGCCGGCCACCAGGCCAGAAGCGGCTGATTCAACATAGCCTTCCACGCCGGTGATCTGGCCAGCAAAATAAAGGCCGCTTTGGCCCCGGACCTGGTAGGCTTGGTCCAGGTGCCGGGGTGCGTCTAAAAAAGTGTTGCGGTGCATGACCCCGTAGCGGGCCCACTGGGCGTTTTCCAGGCCGGGAATGAGGCCGAAGACCCGGCGTTGTTCCGGAAAGGTCAGCTGGGTTTGAAAACCAACCAGGTTATAAAAATGAGCCAGGCGGTCGTCCTGGCGCAGCTGAACACAGGCGTAGGGCTGCTGGCCGGTCGCTGGGTCAATCAGGCCGACCGGCTTGAGGGGGCCAAAGCGCAAGGTGTCGTGTCCCCGTTGGGCCAGCTGTTCAATGGGCATGCAGCCTTCAAAGAGAAGCTTCTGGTCGAAGTCACGCAGCGGAGCCCGTTGGGCGGTCAGCAGGGCGTCAACGAAACGCGCGTAGGCTTCCTGGGTCAGGGGGGCGTTGAGGTAATCGGCGCTGCCGCGGTTGTAACGGCTTTGACGAAAGACCTTGGTCTGATCGATGGAATCAGCCAGGACAATGGGGGCAGCCGCATCAAAAAAAGACAAGGTCTGGGTGTCCAAGCGGCGGCGAATGTCATCAAAGAGGGCACCGTCTGTCAAGGGGCCGGTCGCCACAATGGCCAGTCCCTGGTCAGGCAGCTGGCTGACCAGCCGGCTTTGGCGCGTGATCAGGGGGTGGCCATCGATCTTCTCGGTGACACAGCGGGAAAAGGCCTGTCGATCCACCGCCAGGGCGCCACCGGCCGGCACCCGGGTGCGGTCGGCGCAATGCATGATCAAGCTGCCCAGGCGGCGCATTTCCTCTTTGAGCAGGCCGACGGCGTTTTCCAGCCGGTCCGAGCGCAGGGAGTTGCTGCAGACCAGTTCGGCCAGGTCGGTTGACTGGTGGGCCGGGGTCAGTTGGTCGGGCTTCATGTCTATGAGCACAACCGGGACCTGTCTGCTGGCCAGCTGCCAGGCGGCTTCACAGCCCGCCAGGCCGGCGCCGATGACCTGTACGGCCTGGCGTGTGGGGGCTTCTTTCATGGGAACATCAGGCTCCGTCTTCGCTTTTGGCCGTTTTGGGGGCGGTTTTTTTCTTGCGTTCGTTGGTGGGGCAGTCCCGGTTGCCGCATTTGGGAAAACTGCGGCCCCGGTAGCGTTTGAGCACCATGTAGCTGCCACAGGTCTCGCAGGTCTGGCCTTGCAGGGGTGGGTCCCAGCTGATGAAGGGGCATTCAGGGTCTTTGCCTTTTTTATCACAGGTGAAGAAGTTTCGCTTGTATTTGTGGGAGCGGCGGCTGACCAGGCCCGATCCGCAAAGGGGGCAGATGCCTTCCACCTCATTTTCGATGTTACGGGTGAATTTGCAGTCCGGGTAGCGGGAGCAGCCGATAAACCTGCCGTAACGGCCCTCTTTGATGACCAGGTCGCCTGTTTGACAGTCCGGGCATTTTTCACCGGTGGGCTTGCTGGCGATCTTGACGCGGTCAATGGTCTGGGCCTGTTCGATCAAGGCATGGAAAGGCGGGTAAAACTGGTCCAAAAGGCCGATCCAGTCGGTTTGTCCGGCTTCAACGGTGTCCAGGTCTTCTTCCATGCGGGCGGTGAAAGAGACGTCCACAATGTCCGTGAAATGCTCTTCCAGCAGGCCTGTCACGGCTTTGCCCAGTTCGGTGGGCAGGAGGTGGCGGCCTTCCTTTTCCGCGTAGAGGCGATCCAGGATGGTGGCAATGGTGGGGGCGTAGGTCGACGGCCGGCCAATGCCCTCCTCTTCCATGGCTTTGATCAGGCTGGCCTCGGTGTAGCGGGCGGGTGGCTGGGTGAATTTTTGCTGGGGGTCCAGCTTGTCCAGCACGAGAACCTGGCCTTCTGTCAAGTCTGGCAAGAGGCGGTCCTTGTCGTTTTCATCGGCCTGCTTGTCTGCTTCCTGGTCAACCAGCTGCACACCATACTGGCGCAGGTAACCGGGAAAGACAACGCTTTCACCCTGGGCCCGGAAGACGTGACCAGCCGAGACGATATCAGCCGTGACGGTGTTGAGCCGGGCGGCAGCCATTTGTGAGGCAATGAACTTATCCCAGATCAGGCGGTAGAGGCGGAACTGGTCCTGGGACAACTTGGCCTGGATCTGCTGGGGCTCCAAGTCAAAATGAGCCGGTCGGATGGCCTCATGGGCGTCCTGGCTGGCCTTTTTGTTTTTGAAGTAGCGGGCCTTGGCTGGCAGGTAGTCCGGACCATAGTGTTTGCTGATGACTGACCGGGCCGCCTGGGTGGCCTCGGGTGAAATGCGGACCGAATCGGTCCGGATGTAGGTCACCAGGGCTGTGGCGCCCTGGCCCGGCAGGTCGATGCCTTCATAGAGCTGCTGGGCAATGCGCATGGTTTTGCGCGACGAAAAACCCAGGTAGCGGGCCGCTTCCTGCTGCAGGGTGCTGGTGGTGAACGGCGGCGACGGGCTGCGCTGTCGGTCCTTTTTGCGCACCTCGTGCACCGTGAACGGTTTTTGAGACACGCTGTCAACGACCGCCTGGGTCTGGGCCTGGTTGGTCAGCTTGCGCGTTTTGACCCGGTCTGTGACCAGGTCGCCCTGGAAGCGCGCGCGGAAGGGCACGGCCTTGGCATCGGTCTTGAGCCAGCTGAACAAAAGCCAGTACTCCTCGGGCTTGAAGGCATCAATCTGCCGTTCCCGCTCCACGATCATGCGGGTGGCCACTGACTGCACACGGCCGGCAGACAGGCCCACCTTGACTTTTTTCCACAAGAGGGGGCTGAGTTCATAACCGACCAGGCGGTCCAGGATGCGCCGGGCCTGCTGGGCATTGACCAGGTCCAGGTCAACGGGGCGGGGCTGTTCCACCGCTTTCTTAACGGCCTGGCTGGTGATTTCATTAAACGAGATGCGGCAGTTGCTTTGCGGATCGATGTCCAGAAGCTGGGTCAGGTGCCAGGCGATGGCCTCCCCTTCCCGGTCCGGGTCAGTCGCAATCAACACCTGGCCAGCTGCTTGTGCCAGGTCCTTGAGCTCGCGGATCACTTTTTCCTTGCCTTTCAGGATGGTGTACTGGGGCTGGTAGTGCTGGTCAACAGCCACACCCAGCTTGGACGCCGGCAGGTCACGCACGTGGCCCACTGACGCTGAGATCCGGTACTGCGGGCCCAGAAAGCGTCCGATGGTTTTGCCCTTGGCGGGCGATTCTACAATAATAAGGGTTTTTTTCATCTCGTCCATCCTGTTCATGCTGTTCAACTGTTGACATTGTCATCCATTATATACAGAAAGAACCCCCCTGTGTCAAAGACCCTTTTGGCAAGTGACCACAAAAGCGACCTTTTGTGCTGTCAGCAGGCCGTTGCAAATGGTCCGGGTCGGCAGTCATCACAGAACAGGTCCGGGTTCATGCGCCGGCACACCCATCCGGGCCACAAACAACGGATTGCTTCGAGCAGGCAGATCTGTCATAATAGCCGGGTTAACAGGAGGTCTATCATGCGTCTTGGAATGGTTGGTTTACCCAACGTTGGCAAAAGCACCTTGTTTAACGCCCTGACCCGGGCGGGTGCTGAAGTGGCCAACTACCCCTTTTGCACCATTGAACCCAACATCGGTTCGGTGACGGTGCCCGATCCCCGGCTGGATTTTCTAGCCGAGCTCTACCACCCCATCAAGCGGACACCGGCCGTGATTGATGTGGTTGACATTGCCGGCCTGGTTCAGGGCGCCAGCCACGGCGAAGGCCTGGGCAACCAGTTCTTGGCCAACATCCGCCAGGTGGATGCCCTGATCCATGTGGTCCGTTGTTTTGAAGACGACCAGATCGCCCACGTCGCCGGTCACCCGGATCCGGCCCGGGACGTGGAGACGGTCCAGCTGGAGCTGATTTTTTCAGACCTGGAGCACCTGGAACGGCGCCTGGAAAAGGCCGAAAAACTGGCCAAGGGTGGCGATGCCGACCGCCGGGCCGAACGCGACACCATCAAAGACCTGCTGGCCCACCTCAGCCAGGGCAAACCGGCACGCACCTTTCAAGCGCCGCCCGCCCAGGCCGCCTGGGTCCGGGACTTGCCGCTTTTAACCGCCAAGCCTGTCTTGTATGCCGCCAACATCGCAGAAGCGGACCTGCACCGCCAGCCCCTGGCGGCTGTCGAGGCTGTCCGGGCCCTGGCTGTGGCTGAAGAGGCCGAGCTGGTGGTGGTCAGCGCCCAGATCGAACAGGACCTGGCCCTGCTTGACGATGCCGAACGGGCTTCGTTCATCCAGGCGTTGGGCCTGGCAGGCAGCGGCCTGGACCAGGTCATCCAAGCTGGCTACCGGCTGCTGGGCCTGATTTCTTTTTTAACAACGGGAGAAGATGAGGTGCGCGCCTGGACCATCCGGCGCGGCACCCGGGCAGCCCAGGCTGCTGGTAAAATCCACACAGATATGCAGCGGGGCTTTATCCGGGCTGAAGTGGTGGCCTTTGACGACCTGCAGGCCTGCGGCACAGCAGCCGCAGCCCGTGAGCGGGGCCTGATCCGTTCAGAAGGCCGCGATTACCTGGTCCAGGACGGAGACATCATTTTATTTCGCTTCAACGTCTAAGTCTAAGGGTTTGAGTTTGACGCCGCGCTCTTTAAGCTCTTCTTGCAAGAGGCGGTTGGTGGCCTGCTTGAGCGCCTCCAGGCTGCCGTCGTTTTCCAGGACATGGTCAGCCAGGCGCACATAGGCCTCCCGGCCCATTTGCATGGCCATGCGCCGTTTGGCCTCTGCCGGGTCCATGCCACGCGCCCTGAGACGGGCCAGGCGGTTCTCATCCGAAGCCCAGACCACCCAGACCTGGTCACACAAGTCTATAAAGCCTTCTTCCACCGGGATGGGCACATCCAGCACCACCCCCCGGCTGCCCGCTGCCTCGTGGGCCTCTAAAGCCGCCTGGATGGCCGCGATGACGTGGCGGTGAACCGTTTCACTCAGGGCATCCAGCAGGCGCCTGTCTTGAAAAACCCGCTCAGCCATGGCCTTGCGGTTGAGGGACCCATCCTTGTTGAGGGCCGCGCGGCCGAAGAGGTCGACCAGGTCCGGGATGGCTGCCCCCCCTGTTGCCGTCACCTCATGGGACAAGTGGTCGGCATCGATGACCGGCAAGCCCGCCTGGCGGCAAAAAGACGCCACCGTGCTCTTGCCGCACCCGATACCTCCTGTGATCCCTACCACAAACACAAGCGTCCCCCCTCACGCGCTGGTTGCCCAGCTTTTGCCAACAGACACGTCAGCAATCAGGGGCACCGACAAGGTCATGGCCGCTTCCATGGCCTGCTTGAGCAGCTGGGCGGCCTGGTCCACCTCGTCTTCCGGGGCTTCTAAAATCAATTCGTCATGAACCTGTAGGATCAAGCGGGCCTTGAGCCCTTTTGCCTGCAGGGTCTGGTCAATCTCAACCATGGCTTTTTTGATCAGGTCGGCTGCCGTGCCCTGCAAGGGCGTGTTCATGGCAGCCCGTTCGCCAAACTGGCGGACGGCGTACTGGGCCGACTTGAGCTCATGCAGGGTGCGCCGCCGGCCGGTCAGGGTTTCCACATAGCCTGTTTCATAGGCCTGGGTGACAAATTGCTTGAGGGTGGCCCGGACCTTGGGGTACATGCGTTCGTATTCCTCGATCAGGGTATGGGCCCTGGCCAGGCTGACGCCCAGGTCTCTGGCCAGGCCGAAATCACTGATGCCGTAAATGATGCTGAAGTTCATGGTCTTGGCAACGGCCCGCTGGTCAGCGGTCACATCTTCGGCCGGGCAGTTAAAGAGACGGGCGGCCGTATCGGTGTGGATGTCACGCTTGTGGGTGAAGGCCTCCAACATGGCCGGGTCCTGGGACAGGTGGGCCAGCAAACGCAGCTCGATCTGTGAATAGTCAGCATCGATCAACAGGTGACCCGGGGCGGCCACGAAGGCTTCTCGGATCTGGCGCCCTTCTGCCGTGCGGATGGGGATGTTTTGCAAATTGGGGTCTGAACTGGACAGGCGGCCGGTGGCCGTCAGGGTTTGGTTGAAGGTGGTGTGCACACGGCCGTCTTCAGGGTCGATGGCCTTGATGAGCCCGTCGACAAAGGTGGCCAGCAACTTGGCCGTTTGCCGGTACTGGGTGATCAGGGGCACGATGGGGTGGGCCTGGTGCAGGCGCTCGAGTTCTTCCGCATCCGTGGCAAAACTGCCCCCCGACCGCTTCTTACCCGGCGGGAGCTGAAGCTGGACGAACAGCACATCGCTGAGCTGCTTGGGCGAGTTGATGTTGAAAGGCTGATCGCTGTGGCTGTAGATGGCCTCCTGAAGCGTCTGCAGGCGGCGGGTCATGTCTGCCGACTGGGCCTCCAGCACCTGGCGGTCCAGCAAAAACCCCCGGTGCTCCATGCGGGCCAGCAGGTCCGACAGGGGAAACTCCACCTGCCGGGCAAAGGCCAGGAGGCCGCGTGCCTCAAGGGCCTCTTGCTGGGCCGGCCCGATGGCCGCAAGGGCCTGGGCTTCGATGGCCAGGGCCGCATGGGGGGCCTGTGGCGCTTCGTCGTCTAAAAAGGACGCCTGCTGCAGGTCCTGGTCAGCGGATGCTAAAGCCTGAGGCAACGCATGACCGGTCGCCTGCTGGTAGAGGCGGGCCAGGTCGCTCGTGCGTTCAGTGGGATCCAGGAGATAGGCCCCGATGCCGACATCATGCACGTCGGCCAGGGCGACGGCCAGGTCTGAGGCGCGGCGCCAGGCCTTGTAGCCGTTGACCCAGAAGGCCAGGCCAGGCTGGGCCAGCAGGGGCCAGGCCGCTTGGCTCAGGCTTTCGTCAAGCACACGCACCTGCTTGTCACGGTCCACCCAGACCAGGGGACCCGGCCAGGTCAGGCACAGGGCAATGCGCCTCTTGTCTTTCAGGTCCGCTTGCAGATCGGCCAGGCTGGCCGCTTGCACAGCCCAGTGGGTTGTCGTCTGGACCGTCTCCAGGTCCAGGCGCGCCAAGAGCGTTTTCAGGCCCAGGCGGGTCATGCGGCTGGCCAGGTCATCGCGTTTCATGGGCTTGACCCGGTAGCGGGACAGGTCGCTTGAAAGGGGTGCCTGGGTCTGGATGGTGACCAGGTCCCGGGACAGGAAGGCGTCTTCCTTTTGGTCGTTGAGTTTTTGAGCCACGGCCGGCCGCAGCTGGTCCAGGGCCTCATACAGGGCTTCCAGGCTGCCATACTGGCCGATCAAGGCCAGGGCGGTCTTTTCACCGATCCCCCGCACACCGGGGATGTTGTCGGACGGGTCGCCCATGAGGGCCTTGACGTCGATGAGCTGGGCCGGCTGGACCCCGTAGCGGTCCTGGATGGCCTGGGGGTCATAGTGTTCCAGGTCACTTTGGCCAGACCGGGTAACCGGTTGCAAGACCGTCACCTGGTCAGTGACCAGCTGGAAGGTGTCCTTGTCGCCGCTGACGATGGTGACGGGCATCTCCGGGGCACCCAGGCGGGCCAGGGTGCCGATCAGGTCATCGGCCTCATAGCCGGCTTCTTCCAGACAGGCCAGGCCCCAGTCTGCCAAGAGCGCCTTGATCAGGGGGATCTGAACCGCCAGGTCCCGGGGTGTGGGCTTACGGGTTGCCTTGTAGCCTTCGAAGCGCTGGTGGCGATAGGTGGGTTCAGGCCGGTCAAACGCCACGACAACATGGGTCGGCTCAAGCGCTTGCAGCCACTTGAGCAGCATGTTTAAAAAGGCAAAGACCGCGCCCGTCGGGGTGCCGTCGGGTGCGGTTAAGGCCTGGCGGCCCATGAGGCCATAATAGGCCCGGTACATCAGGCTGTGGCCGTCAAGCAGCATCAATCGGTTGGTCGGCATATGCTCACGCCCCTATCAAGATCATCATCCAGTTGCGCGCCTGCGTTTCACGGACGGGCAGCAGGCGTTTGGCCAGCCCGGCTTCCATGTCATCCAGACGGGCCGGCAAATCCGCTTCTTTTATTATCTCAAGACGGGCGCTCGTTTGGCAAGTGCGCAGGATGGCCGCCAGTTCCTTGTGGGCCTGGGCCAGGTTGCCGGTGTCGTAAGCCGCCAGGATCATCAGGGCCTGACCCGGTTCTTGCTGGACCGCAACCTGAACCAGCTCGGCCCCTTCCAGGATGCGAAAGAATGCTTTGCCCCGCTCATTGAGTGAGGTGGCGTGTTGCGCATAGGTATCCGGCGGGTCGCTCGGATCGGGTTCCGGCAGGCTTTCTGTCACGTCCTCGAAAAACAAGGCCAGGGCCGGCAGGTCTGCCAAGGGTCCCTTGTGGAGCTGCCAGGGGCCAGGTTGCTGGTTGATTTCCGCCTGCTCCAAGCCTTGCACAGGTGACTGGCCAAAGGTTTCTTCCAGCAGGTCGGAAGCCACATCAGCTGGTGCGGCCGCCTTTTCCGGGAAAGTCTGCCGGTAGACCAGCGCAATGGCCACCAGCAGGACAAGCAGGGCTGCGGCCACGCTGGTGGCAGGCAGCCAGGCCGGCCAGCCGGCCGGTCGTTTTTTAGGGACAGGCGCGGGACCGAGCCTGTGTGCATCCAGGCGCAGGGGCCGGGCCTCATCCCAGGCTGTCTGCGCCTGGCCGGCCAGCTCGCTGCTGTTGACCAGGTCCAGCCAGGCTTGCTGGTCATCAAATTTTTTGCGACACACCGGGCAGGCGGACAGGTGGGCCTCAACCCTTGCCCGGGTCTTGGGGTCCAGCTGGCCATCCAGCGCATCAATGAGAAGGGCATCAGCCACATGGGCCTTCTTAGTTCTCACGGTCATCCTCCTTGCGAGCATCTTCCCTTCTTTGACGGTCTGCGCCGCCATCTTGTTCCCGCTGGATTTGCTGCATGAGCCTGGTTCGTGCACGGCTGAGGCGGGATTTGACCGTGCCCATGGACACGTCAAGGAGTTGGGCGGCCTCCTGGTAGGAGCAAGCCTCCAGGTCGATGAGGATGAGCACGGTGCGCATGTCTTGTGGCAGGCGGTCGATGTGGCCGCGGATCCAGCTGCTGGTTTCCTTGCGTTCTGCCAGCTGGTCAGGCAGGGGGCCGTCATCGACTAGCACCAGCCGCTCCGGGCGGTGCCCATCGGCGTCCGTCTGGTCCAGTGAGTCTGTGCGCCTGCGCGCGGCTTTTCGGTGGTGGTCCAGGCAGCAGTTGACCGCGATCCGGTGCAGCCAGGTGGCAAAGGCAGCCCGGCCCGCGAAGCGGTCCAGGCTGTTCCAGGCTTTGATGAAGGTCTCCTGCAGGCAGTCTTCCGCATCCTGGCGGTGGCCGGTGTGGTGAAAACAGGTCGCAAAGACACGCGCGGCATGCCGCTCAAAGAGGGCGCCGAAGGCCTGGGGGTCCCCAGCCTGCGCACGTTTTAAGATGGTCACATCGTCGCTGTGCGCGGTCAAGGCGGGCCTCCTTGCTGCCTGCTGGTCATTCGATGCGGATGCGCCGCATCAGGGGCACCAGGGCCAGGCCGGCCACAACACCCGCCAGGCCCTGCAAACCGTTAAATGGCAGCGAGCCGATGGCGGCAGCCAGCCCGTAGAGGTAGATCTCGGTGACAAAATAGCCGCCCGCCATGATCAGGGCGCACACAATAAAAAGCAGGCACTGGCCGGTCCATTTCATGTGCGGAAAGCGGCGGAAGGCCAGGCCGGCCACCAGGCCCATGAGGCCTTTAATGACCAGGGTGGCCGGCATGTAATGGGGAAAGCCGGTTAAGAGGTCTGCCAGCATGGACCCGAGCCCCGCGCTGATGGCGGCGAAAGGCCCCAGCAGGACGGCAGACGCAAAAATGGCACCGTCTCCCAGATGGACGTAGCCGGTGCCGGTGGGGATGGGGATGCTGAAATAAGTCGCCAGGAGGATGACAGCAGACAAGAGGCCGCCGGTGGTGAGCGTCAGAATCTTTTTGTTCAAGCGTGATGCCCTTCTTTCTGTAGCTGTGGTGGTGGCTGGCCGGGATGGGTGCCATCCCGGTCAGCAGCTTCCGGGCGTCTGGATCAGGGCCCGAAACGGAAGACAAAACAGACCGCCTGGTCGTCGTCTTCCCAGACCAGCTCAGCCTGGTTGAGCTGGCGAACCGCGTAGCCTTCAGCGCCGATCCCCGCCAGGAAAGGGTCCACCGTGCTGATGGGCAGGTTGCCCAGGCCCATCTGGTAGTGCATGGGGGCCAGGTTCTTGGGTTTGAGGACGCGAACCGTCTCCAGGGCCTGGCTGGCATCAATGGTGTAGGTGCCGCCGACCGGCAAGAGGAGCAGGTCAACCGGACCAATGGCCTGGATCTGTTCCTGGCTGAGCAGGTGGCCCAGATCGCCCAGGTGGGCCAGGGTCACCCCAGCCGTCCGGATGACATGGATGCGGTTGATGCCGCGTTTTTTACCGCCGGCATCGTCGTGGTAACTGAGGATGGTCCGCACCTGAAAAAAGGCGAGACCCCGTTTGTCTTGCCAGGGCTGGTCCGGTCCAAGCCGGACCACCGGGTCCTGG
>CAYXIM010000017.1:0-23553 GCA_964465385.1 uncultured Oscillospiraceae bacterium | reverse complement strand
CAAAACCTGATGCCAGAATGGGGCGTGGACCTGATCATCGGCGGCCACTCACACAGTTTCATGGACCAGCCGATTCTGGTCAACAACATTGTGATCGCCCATGCCGGTGAGGGGACAGACCATGTTGGCCGGTTTGACCTGCTGGTGGACACGGATACAAATGACATCCATTCCTATAGCTGGTCTTTTGTGCCAATCAACCAGACCACAGCAGCCAAAGACGCCCAGATGGAAGCCATCATCCATGCCTACAAAAATGTGACGGATCGCAAGTACCAGCGGATCCTGACACGCTTGAACAAAACCTACACCCATCCGATGCGCCACACGGAAACCACCTTGGGAAGCCTGCTGGCGGATATTTTTCGGGATGCCCTGGGCTTTGACATCATGTTTTTGGGTTCGGGCAGCATTCGCAGGGACAAGCTGGGGCCCATTGTCTTGTACCAGGATCTGGCCGAACTGTTTCCCTATAATGATGCCATCCACCTGCTCCACGTCAGTGGCGAACAGCTGCTGAACATGGTTCACCACATCCTGCGAGATGAGGCTTTTCTGGGAACCACCGAATATTACCAGTTATCTGAGGGGGTCCGGCTTGTTTATGACCGCAGCCTCAGGCAGGTCACCTCTTTTAGCCTGCGCGGAGAACCCTTGGACCCTGACCGTTTCTACACCATCGGCTTGCAGCATTTTCACTTCCTCAACATGGAGACCTTCCTTGATCTCAAGCCTCAAGAGGTGGAGGGGAAACAAAAACCACGGATCATCGCCACATCAGCTTTTGATATTCTGGTTGAGTATTTGTCTGCACACCACAAGCTTGAGGTGTCTTTAAAAAAGCGCATGATTATCGTCCGTTCGGACGATGTGGCCGGGGCCTGATCCTGTTATTCTGAACAAAAGCGGTGCGAGGCAACAAGAACCCTTGGAGGTACGTGATGAAAAAACTGGTCACCTGCTTGCTTCTGGCCTGCTTGGTCTTGTCCGGCTGCGGGCTCAACGAAACGGAACAAACGGCCGCTGGGCGCAAACGACCCAGCCGCCCTAGACAAACCACCCAAAGCAGCCAGATGACGCCGACCACCAGGACCGAGCCAACCCAAACCATGCCGTCGGAGAGCGAACCTGCCACAGAGGTGGGGGGTGTTTTCTGGACCGAGCATGACCTGGTTGCCGTTGTTTTCTTGGGCTACAACCAGGAGGCGTCGCTGGATGCTTTCCTGTCGGGAGAGCAGGTGAAACGGTTTCGCGATTTTTATCCGGACATCTGGCCCTTGGAAGCGCTGGTGACCGATGCCGGCGATGAAGTCTATGTGGTTGTGCCCCGCTTTTCTGACAGCCAGGTGATGGTTCAAGATGCCTCTGACCAGGCAAAAACCTATTACCAGGGACCCGCCAAACCCCTGGTGCTTCAAACCAATAAAAGTGACCTCTACGCTGACACCATCATCACCGTCAGCCTGTCTGACACGGAAGTTTCTTTCTCCCCACAAGTGGATGGCACCGGCCTGCTTGTCTTGGAAAAAGACTACGGCGTGTCCTACCTGACCCACGACCTGTCTCAGCCCGATCCCAGCCTTCTTGATCCCTACAGCTTTGAAGGGGAGTGGATCAGCGTTTATTTTAATGACGAAAATGAGCTGGTTGAAATTCGACTCATTTTCGATCAGTTTCAGGAGTATGACGACGAGGTCTGGTGTGATTTGCGCTACTATCACGTCGAGTATGATCAGGAGCTTTACGGCACCTGTAATTTCCGTGTCCCAGTTGATTTCTGGGAACCCTTGGACGAGGAAGGAGATATCATCTACATCGACCTGATCGGCCCGGGCTGGTCAGGGCCCCACCAGATTGTGGGAAAATTCGAATACCTTTTCTACGGTGAAGAAATCCTTCAGCTCAGACATGTCAGTTATGATCCCTTCCAGCCGGAAGAGCTGTTTTGGGACTATGAACTATACAAGATCACCGAGGACTGATGGCAACAGATGAAAGGAGACCGCCATGCAAGTAACCATTAACCAACTGCCGACTGATCTGGCTTCGTTCCAAGCCACCCTCAACATGGATTTGAGCCGGCCAGAACACACCTGCACCTTGTTTTTATGTGCCTTAAATCTTTTTGTGAAGGACCGTGCGCTGGGGGTTGAGGCCATCAACCTGCTCAAGGGCCCTGTCTCACTCAACCCGCACGAAACCAACTTCATTGCGGACAGGCTGCGAGACAAAACCTACTTGCCCCTGATCTATTTTGACGGTGCCCGGCCGGAAAATAATTATACGCCCCAGGTGCCGTATGTGTTAAACTTTTATCCAGACCCCAGGCCCCAAGACTGCGAAACGGGCTATGTGCGCCTGTATTTAAAAACAGCCGGCGCCGATGCGCCCCGGGCCATCAAGCTGAGGCAGAAAGATCAAAACTGGTACCTGTGGGAGTATCCCGGCATCGTCATGGATGTGCGCAAGCCGGCTCAGGAAGACCCCTGGGCCTGAGCGCCAGCGTCAACACAAACCTTAAGGAGGTCAAAGCATGGGACTGATTAAAGCAGCAGCCGGAGCGATTGGCGGCACCCTGGCAGATCAATGGAAGGAGTTCTTCTATTGCGAGGCCATGCCCAAAGACGTGATGGTGGTTAAAGGTGAAAAACGGGTCGGCAGGCGCTCGTCCAACACAAAGGGCAGCGACAACATTATTTCCAACGGCTCGGGCATTGCCGTGGCAGATGGCCAGTGCATGATTATTGTGGACCAGGGCCAGATCGTTGAAGTCTGTGCTGAACCGGGTCAATTTACCTACGACACCTCTTCAGAGCCCAGCATCTTTACCGGGCCTCTGGGAGAAAGCCTGAAAGAAACCTTCAAGACCGTTGGCAAACGGTTTGCCTATGGCGGCGACACCGGCAAAGACCAGCGTGTTTACTACATCAACACAAAAGAATTAATTGACAACAAATTTGGCACGCCCAACCCCATCCCGTTCCGGGTTGTGGACCGCAACATCGGTCTGGATATTGATGTGGCCGTGCGTTGCTCGGGTGTTTATTCTTACAAAATCGATGACCCGATCTTGTTTTACACCAATGTCACCGGCAATGTGCAGACCGAATATAAGCGCGATGAACTGGACACTCAGCTGAAAACCGAGTTTATCTCCGCCCTCCAGCCAGCCTTTGCTGAAATTTCTAAAATGGAAGTGCGGCCCAGCGCCCTGCCCGGCTATGCAGAAGAGCTGGCCGAGGCCATGAACGTGGCCTTGTCCAAAAAGTGGGGCGACATCCGTGGCCTGAAAATTGTCTCAATCGGCCTCAACCCCATCACCCTGCCGGAAGAAGATGCCGAGCTCATCAAGCAGGCCCAGCGCACAGCCATCATGCGCGACCCCACCATGGCCGCGGCAACCCTGGTTGGTGCACAATCCGACGCCATGAGAGCGGCAGCCGACAACCCGGGTGGAGCCATGATGGGCTTCATGGGCCTGGGCATGGCCCAGCAGGCTGGCGGCATGAACGCACAAAACCTCTATGGCATGGGCCAGCAGCAGCAACAGCAGCAAGCCCCACAGCAGGCAGCAGCGCCGCAGGCGGCAGCACCCCATCCCGATGCCTGGGTTTGCTCGTGTGGGACGGAAAACACCAGCAAATTCTGCAGCAATTGTGGCAACCCCAAACCGGCTCCTGCAGGCCAATGGACCTGTGAATGCGGGGCAACCAACACCGGCAAGTTCTGCATGGAATGCGGCAAGCCGGCTCCGGCAGGCGCTGCGGCCTACCAGTGTTCCAAATGCGGCTGGCAACCAGAAGACCCAACCAAGCCTCCCAAATTCTGTCCTGAATGCGGCAACCTGTTTGAGGACAAAGACAAGAAGTAAAAACAATGGGGGACTGTGATTATGGCTGCATTACAAGAATATAAGTGTCCAGCATGTGGCGGCGCCATTGCTTTTGATGCCAACCTTCAAAAGATGAAATGCCCGTTTTGTGACACCGAATATGAGATGGAGGCGCTTCAAGCCTATGACGAAGCGCTCAAAGAAGAACCACCGGATGAGTTGAATTGGCAGACCAGCTCCGACCAGGGCTGGGCAGAAGGGGAGACGGACGGCATGACGGTTTACGGCTGTCAGTCCTGCGGCGGGGAAATCGTGGTGGATGAAACCACGTCAGCAACCGCCTGCCCCTTCTGTGACAACCCCATTGTCCTCATGGGACGCTTCTCGGGCGCCCTCCGGCCTGATTACATCATCCCTTTCAAGCTGGATAAAGAAGCGGCCAAAAAAGGGTTGATGGATCACCTGAAGGACAAAAAACTGCTGCCTAAAGTGTTTAAAGACAAGAACCACATCGATGAGATCAAAGGCCTCTATGTCCCGTTCTGGCTTTTTGATGCAGACGCCAAAGCCAACATCCGCTACAAGGCCACCAAAGTGGATGTCTTCAGCGACAGCAACTACAACTACACCCGTACAAGCTATTATTCGGTATTGCGAAACGGTGAAGTGCAGTTTGCCAAAGTCCCGGTTGACGGGTCCGTTAAGATGGATGACACCCTGATGGAATCGATCGAGCCCTTCCATTTCGAAGAGGCTGTTGATTTTCAGACGGCTTACATGTCCGGCTACCTGGCCGACAAGTATGACGTCGAAAAAGACGACAGCATTGGCCGGGCCAACGAGCGTATCAAGAAAAGTGTGGCCGATGAATTTCTGTCAACCGTCCAGGGCTATGCGTCGGTGTCGCCTGAAAACAGCACCATTCAGCTGACCAAAGGGGTGGCCAGTTATGCCCTCTACCCCGTCTGGCTTTTAAACACCACCTGGAAAGGCCAACAGTACACCTTTGCCATGAACGGGCAGACAGGTAAATTTGTTGGCGACCTGCCCATGGACAAGGGAGCCTACTGGAAATATTTCGGTCTGATCACCTTGATCGGTTCCGTCGTTGTCTACGGGCTGGCCAGCTTGATTTTGTGAGGGGGGCATGAAAATGAACAAAAGAAGTGCATGGATGCTGCTTGTCCTGGTTTTTCTCTTTTCGGTCATGCCGGTCAGTGCGGCGGTCGAGCCAGGGGGAGCCCTGTTGCCCCGGGTTGTGGATGAAGCCCTCCTTTTAACAGCTGCTGAAGAAGCGGCACTCTTGGCCAAGGTGGATGAGATCAGTCAGCGCCAAGGCTTGGACCTGGTGATCATCACGGTGGAGAGCCTGGAAGGGTTGTCCGCAACCCGCTATGCCGATGACCTGTATGACCACACGGGTTACGGTCAGGGGGCTGGCAAGGATGGCATCCTCTTTTTGATCAGCCCTGAAGAACGGGATTGGGCCCTTTCCACGACCGGCTTTGGCATCGACGCGTTCACCGATGCCGGACAGGCCTTCATCATGGCTGATCTGTTGCCGATCTTGAAAAAAGATGATTACAACAAGGCTTTTAACCGGTTTGCAGACTTGGCCGACCAGTTCATGACCCAGGCCCAGACCGGCAAGCCCTATGACCGCGGCCACCTGCCTAAAAAACCCCTGCCTCCAGTTTGGATTCTTTATTCGTTGGCGGGTGGTGCCCTGGTGGCCCTCATCGTGACCGGGTCCATGAAAGGCAAGCTTAAATCGGTTCGTAAAAGCCAGGCAGCAGCCAGCTATTTGGTTACTGACAGCTTAAACCTGCTGGATGGCCGGGATTTCTATCTCTATAACGTGATCACGAAAACGGCCAAAGAAAAGAGCCAGGGCTCATCGGGCTCGAGCACACACACGTCGTCCTCGGGCACCAGGCACGGAGGCTCCAGCGGCAAATACTGACCATGTGGTGATTTTCTTTTAAGCAACCTAACCCTGCGGCGGCTTGTATCAAGCCGCCGCTTGCTTGTGCCGCGGCTTTGCAAAGGTGTTGATTTAAGATAAGATTGTCCTATGAGCCAAAAGCTGACAGGCTGTGACTGTTTGAAAGAGACCCTTATGCACATCTTTTTGCCGGGAAGCCGCATCCGCAAAAACTTGATCCAAACCACCCTGCTTGTGCTTGTGCTTGTCCTGGGGGCCAGCGCCCTGCACTTGTTCTCGATTCAAAACGCCTTTTTAAACGCGGCCCATCACCTGTTGACGTTTCTCATTTATATTGGCCTCATTGCTGCCTGGACCTTGTCTTTTCGCCGGCGCATCATCCATGGGGTGCTGCGCCGTTACCTGACCGTGACAGCCGGGCTGATGACCTACCTGCTGGTGGCCCGAACCGTCAAGTTTGTGGTCTTTCGCGGCATGCCCCTGCTGAAGCGCCAAATCTGGTATTCGTACTATGTGCCTATTTTGTTGATCCCCCTGCTGGCCTTTTGGGCGGCATCTTACCTGGGCAGTTCCGAAGAGGAACCCCTGACCCGAAGCGCAGACCGCTGGATGCTGCTGCCCACGCTCCTGCTCTTGGTGGCGATTATGACCAACGAGCTGCATCAGCTGGCCTTCGGCCCCTCGGGATCACTTGCCTTTTCTGAAGACCAGTACAGCCATGGGGTGTTTTTTTATCTGGCTGCCTTGTGGGCATTGGCCCTGGTTCTGGCCATGCTCTTTCGGCTGGTCCGAAAAAGCCATGTGCCGGGCACCCGCAAGATCATCTGGCTGCCGCTGGGTCTTGTGGGCCTGGAAGTGCTTTATTCGATCCTTTACGCCATCGATTCATCCAGGGCCCGCTTTGGCTTCATCGACATGCCGGTTATGACCTGCCTCATGTCAGCGGCTTTGTGGGAAAGCTGCATCCAGACCGGCCTGATCACTGCCAACACCCAATATGGGCCTTTTTTTGAAGCTTCTGCCTTCAGTGCACAGATCATCGACGCGGGTTACACGGTTCGCTACCGCTCTTCCCGAGCCCCGGCGCTTGCCCGGCCACTTCGCCAGGCGGTGGTCGATCAGGGCCCCTTGTGGCTGGACCACCACACCCGTCTGCACGCAGCGCCGGTACAGGGCGGGCATGTGCTCTGGCTGGAAGACAGCGCGGCTGTCCAAAGGCTGATCGACCAGTTGTCGGATGTGGGCGAAAAGTTGCGCAAGGACGCCCGGATGCTGCAAAGCGCATACGACTTGCAAGCCAGAGAAATCCGGCTGCGCGAACGCATTCGCCTCTACGAATTGCTGCAGCATGAAACACGCCGGCAAGCCGCCCTCATCAACACGCACCTGGACGGCTTCCAGCAGGCTGATCCCCAGACGAAAAAGCGCCTGCTCTTTGAAATCAACCTGCTGGGTGCGTACATCAAAAGGCGTTGCAACCTGACCCTCCTGGCAGAACATCAGCAGACCCTTTCATCCGACGAACTGCGTTACAGCATCAATGAATCGCTTGAAACGCTTAAGCTCGGGGGGGTTCAGTGTGCCCTGTCCCTGCCGCAGGCAACCCCACTGGATGCGGCTGCCGTCCTGCTGGCCTATGATTTTTTCCAGCAGGCCCTTGAGGAAACCTTTGGCCGATTGACCAGCCTGTTTGTCCTTGTCACAACACAAACAGATCAGCTGACGGTGACCATCCAATTGGAAACACCGGCAGCTTTATGCCAGACCGCCTGGCTGGCAGACCAAGCTGGCCAGGCATCAGTCTGCTGTGAACGCCTGGAAGAAGGTCTGGTCCGTCTGGTTTTAGACTGGCGCGGGGGCACACGCCCATGATGCGGTATTTTTACCAGCTGGACGTGGCGGCCCGCAGCGCCCTGTTGACGGCTTTTTTCTTGGCCAACACCACCGCACTTTTTCTGATCATTGAACGGGTGAGACAGGGCAAGGGCAGTTGGCGTGTGCTTTGGGATCTGGGTTTTTTTGCACTGCTGGTGGGCGACACGGTCTTTTTGCTGCAAGCCCATATGAAATTGGCTGACAACCCCGCCCTCTTGCCCGACCAGATTCAGCCGGGTCCCTATCACCATGTGGCCGGTCACCTGGCCCTGCTGGCCACCGCCTTGTTCTGGTTGATTCACGGCCTGATACGGGAAAAAAAGCGCAACCAGCACGCCCTGTCTCCTTCTGCCATCAAGGAGGCGCTGGACAACCTGCCAGGGGGCTTGTGTGTGTTTTCCAATCCAGGCATGCTTTACTTGTCCAACCGCACCATGCGTTCCCTGGCCCGTCAGATCACCGGCCGGCGCCTGCTCAATGGCCGCCTTTTTTGGCAGCAATTGACGGAACCTGCCACACAAGCGGGAGTGAGCCGGATCGCGCATATGGCGACCCCGGTGTTTGCCCTGGCTGATGGCCGGATCTGGCAGTTCGACCGGCAGTCCTTCCAGACGGGTGGCGCCGTGTATAATGAGATCAGGGCCACCGAGATCACAGAGCGCTATCGGCTCAGCCAAACCTTGTCCTTGCAAAATGAAACCCTGGCCAGTTATCAGAAACGCATTGAAGACCTGCTGGCCAACATCACGCAGGTCAATCGGCAAGAGGAACGTCTGGCCTACCAGATGCTCATCCACGATGAATTGGGCCGCTGTGTGCAGGCCACGCGCCGCCACCTGGTTCAGCCCGGTCCGGACGGCCAGCGTGACCAGATCCTTGCCTCTTGGAGACAGGTTATCGTTGTTTTGAACAGCGACCAGCCGGTCTTTCCGCGGCCTTCTGAACGGCCGCTTGATGAGCTGATGAAGGTGGCGGCTGTTCTGGGCTGTCAGATCCAGCTGACGGGCAGGGGCCAGCTGCAGACGTCGCCGCTGGTCATTCGCAGCATCCGTGAAGCCCTGGTTAATGCGGTGCGACATGCTGGCGCCGACCAGCTGAAGGTGGCCTACACACAGGAGCAAGGCTGGATTCACCTGCATCTTTCAGATAACGGGCAGCTGGGGGTCAAAAACCTGGTTGAGGGCGGTGGCCTGAGCAGCCTGAGACAAATGATTGAACAGGCGGGGGGACAGCTGGCGGTGTCCTGGCAAACCGGGGTCCAGCTGACCGTGACCCTGCCAGAAGGGTGATGACATGATACGTGTGCTTGTTGTGGAGGACCAGCGGATGGTCCGGCAGCTCTTTGAAGAGACAATCGAGCGTTCGGGACGCTACAGCTTGGTGGCATCGATTGAAAACGCCCGTAACGCCATTGCCTTTTGTATGACCGGCCAGGTGGACTTGATTTTGATGGATGTTTTTACAGCCCAGGGTGAAAACGGAATCGAGGCGGCCAAAACCATTAAGGAACGTTATCCGCAAGTCAAGATTATCATCATCACCTCGCTGCCTGAGGAAAGCTTTGTCCGCAAGGCCAGGCAGGCATCTTGCGACAGCTTCTGGTACAAGGAAGACGGTCAGGAACTGCTCCAGCTGATGGACCGGACCATGGCCGGAGAGTGCCTTTATCCGGACCGGACACCGGTTTTGGACATTGGGCTGGCCAGCAGCGTCGAATTTACGGCGCGTGAGCTGGATGTGCTGCGCGAACTGGTCAACGGCCACAGCTACAAGGAAGTGGCTGATCAATTGGGGATTGGGGAACGGACCGTCAAGCAGCATATCAGCAACATGCTCATGAAAACATCTTACAAAAACACCTTGCAGCTGGTCGTAGACGTGGTCAATCAAAAACTGATCATCCCAGGCTTTTAGTCAACCTAACAGAAAAACTGCTGCAATCGCCCTTTTGGACGATGTGAACCCACTTTAAATGTGGTAAATTTAACCCGCGTGGTTGAAAACACATTTATGGAGGTGTACGGTTTGAAAAACATCATCATCAGTATACCCAACGCCTTGCTGGCCAGCGGTGTCCATAAATTTCTCAGGTCCAATGCCACGTTCAGGATTTTCAGTGAAGAAAGGCCCGATCAAGTTGAAAAACTATGCCAGCATATCAAGCCAGATGTGTTGCTGGTTGAGGTGCGTGCACCTGCCCCCTATAACGTGGACGACTGGAACCGGCGCCTGCTGACCATCCGCAGCCAAAGACCCCAGTGTAAAGTGGCTTACATTGTTGATGAAAACACCTACCCTCAACTCGCGCAGCAAGTGACCCTGGCCAAAAGTGACCAGCGGATTGATGCCTTTTTTTTCAGCTCGATCAACGTCAGCGGGGAGTACCTGGTGGCCGTGATCGACAGCCTGTAAAGCAAGCCGAATCGGTTCAAAACCGGTAAAAAGACCCCTCCAGGCCTGGCCCGGTCGGGTCTTTACTGGGTTTAAAACAGAGGTCTCTTTTTGGGGGATCATGCCTTGCAGAGATTGAACAGCTCTGCCCATGTGACGTGCTAAACGAACCAAATGATTGCACGCGGCCAGCTTTGGTTTTGAGGATCTGGCTTTGAGCGGAGCCTCTACCCGATCTATCGGCTTTCGTGTATGATGGAGAAGAAACAGTTCTGCAGACGACGAAGGAGGAAACGGCTATGTTTTGCCAACACTGTGGTTCACCGTCCGGTCCAGACGATGTCTTTTGTAAGACCTGCGGCCAACCACTTCAACAATCTGATCCGGCTGGACAGCCGCCTGCGGCACCACAAGCGCCCCCTGTGGCTTCTCAGCCACCGCCTGTGGCCCCTCAAGCACCCCTGGCACCACCTCAGCCACTGCCTGTGGCACCTCAGCCACAACCAGCCGCCCAACCCAAAAAGAAGACCGGCCTGATCATCGGGATCAGTGTGGCTGTGGTTGTTGTGTTGGCCTTGGGTGTTTTTCTAGCCACGCGTGTGCTGGGCAAGCGTATCCAGGAAGAGACCACTGAGACAACTTCCCGTGAGAGACCAACGGTGACAGAAGCCGTGCTTGAACCGCTGGCTCTTGGTGAAACCGGCCTGCATGGCGGCCTGGCTCTGACAGTTGATGAGATCAGTCGCCCGGATCCGGATTATCTCTATGGTGAGGCACAAGAAGGATTTGAGCATATCTTGGTTTGGTTGACAGTTGAAAACCGTGCCAAAAAAGAAAAAGAGGTGCCAGATGCCAGCCAGTTTTTCCTGGTGGATGACGCAGGATCGGTTGATGACCGGATTGGCGCTGACCAGGATACGTATTACAACAATGAAGATGCCTTGAAAAGTGGCGTGCCTCTGGAAACAGGGGAATGGCTTTCGGGTTGGCTGCTTTTCCAAAAACCCAAAGACCTGAAAACCGTTAGCCTGCACTACCATGCCGGCAGGATCAGCAAGGAACCAGATCTGGTTTTCACCTTTTTGATCACGTTAGATGACCTGCCAGATCCGGATGACCCAGATCCGACAAGCTCTGAAACAACCACAGAGCCTTCCGAGCAGGATCTGGACCTTTTCGATTACCTGCCGGGCCAGTGGGTGTCCATGCCTGACGAGGACCACGACGCCTACATTGTGGCTTTCACCGAAGATGGTATGCTGGCTTCCTCATTTGCATCCTCTGTTTCAGAAACCAACCTGGACCGCTGGCTGGATCAGGATGTGTGGTTTCTGGACGTGTATTACTGGCAAGGCTGGTTCGCATTTGGCAATGAACTGGTCATTGATCAGCAGGATGCCGCCAGCATCTGGTACAGCGTTGAAGCTGTAAATGATGACCAGATGATCCTGACTGATATCGACACCCAGGACACGCATGAGCTCTTCCGCGTGGGTCTAGAACCGACCATGGCAGAATACTTGAACAGCACCTGGGTGCCAGATGAGCCGGACGATGAAGGCATCTATGCCGCCCTGTCGTTTGATATGGACGGTGTGCTTCAAGTGACCGGCTCTGTGAAAACGGATGACGATGCGACTATTGACGACTGGAGCGGGGACGGTTGGGAGCTGATTGGCAGCTTCGAAGGCAGCTGGTGGCTGGAGGATGATCTGTTGATGATTGACCTGGATGGCACAACCGATCCCTACACCATTGTGCGATACGGCCCGGACCAGATGGGCATTTATCAGGACGATGCATGGAGCTGGGACTTCACACGCGTTGGGTTTCCGATGCTGGTGCCCTGATCGTCAGCCGGCAACCACGAACAACAACAAACGGGGCTTGCAGGTGCAAGCCCCGTTTGATTATCAGGTGTTCCTGCGTCAAGCAGCTGGGGTCACCTCTTCATCATGAGCTCCATGTCAGTCAGCCAGTCTTCGATGTCATTTTCATGCTCAAGCTCATCGTTCAGGATACCGACCGCCATCTGGTAGGTGGCATGGTCTTTGCCATGGGTGAAAGAGGCCAGCTTTTGATACCGGTCGATGGCACAGCGCTCCCCTTTGAGGTTTTGTTCCAGAACAGCCTTGACATGCGGATCCGTGGGCTCTTCATAGGCGCATTTGGAATAGGCGACCCAGTCCTTGGGGTTCAAAAGCGGGGTGCCGCCCAGTTGAATGATCCGTTCTGCCACTTGTTCCGCATGATCCAGTTCCTCTCTGGCATGCTCGAGCAGTTCTGCTTCCACAGCGGTTCTCATGGGGCCCTCCATAACGCGGGCTCCGATCCAATACTGATAATAGGCCAGCCATTCTTCTGCCAGGGCTTCGTTGAGCTGCTGGATCAATTCGTTAACGTCCAGACCTGCAATCTCGACTGCACGCTTACCCATGTGATTACCTCCTGCTTTGTCCTTTTGGGTGTGGATGAATGAATGCATGTTCAGTATAGCACAAAAGAAATCAGCTGGTTTCAGCCGGGCCAGCCTCTTTTTTGATATAATACAGCTAGTTTTGATTGGAAGGAACAAGACACCATGACCATCAATCACACAGCCATCATCGGGATGGGGGCACTGGGCATCATGTACGGTTCACTTATCCAGCAGGCCTTCGGCCATGAAGCCCTGACCTTTGTCATGGATGCGGACCGCTATGCCCGCCACCACAAACGTCCCGTTTTTGTCAATGGAACAGCGGTCACCTTGCCGGTGACTCAAGCCTCACAGGCCAGGCTGGCTGACTTGGTCCTTGTGGCAACCAAATACCCTGATCTGGACCAGGCACTGGAGACCATGCGACCGGTGGTCGGGCCCAACACCCTGATCGTGTCGCTGCTCAACGGTATTGTCAGTGAAGAAGAGATCGCACACCGTTACGGGGCAACGCGCGTCCTGCCTTGTGTGGCCATTGGGATGGATGCGGTCCGAGACGGCTCCCAGGTCAGCTATTCCAGGCTGGGTCGGCTTCAGATCGGCCTTGTCGATCCCGGCCAGCAAGCGGCCCTGGCGGCGCTTGGTGACTTTTTAGGCCGGGCCGGCATTCCTTATACGCTTGAGTCGGACATCCGGCGTGCCATTTGGGCCAAGTTTTTGCTCAATGTGGGCATCAACCAGGCCTGCATGGTTTATGAAACAACTTACGGGGGTGTGCTGAACACAGCCGAGCGCTTTGAAACCATGCTGGCAGCTATGCGGGAGGTGATCCCAGTGGCCCAGGCAGAAGGGATCATGCTGGGCGAAGCAGACGTCACACGGGCCGTCCAGATCCTGCGCACCCTGCAGGCGGATGCCAGCCCATCCATGCGTCAGGATGCGCTGGCCAAACGACCCACTGAAGTGGCCCTCTTTGCCGGAACGGTGATTCAGCTGGCAGACAAACACAGCCTGCCTGCGCCGGTCAACCGCTTTTTTGCCCAGCGCATCCAGGCCTTGGAAGCAGCCTACGGGCAGGGGCCTGACCAGGTTGACAAGGGGTGATTGAAGGTGTGCGGGCGCTACTGGCTTGATCAGCAGGGGACACAGGCGCCTTTCACAACATTAATGGAAGGGGTGGCCAAGCGTTACCGTCAGTCGCCCCTGCTTGCTGACATGAAACTGGGCGAGCTGACGCCAGGCTGCCTTGTGCCGGCTGTTCGTCTCAAAGGGCCAGATTTGGTCGCCGAACTGGCCCTGTGGGGCTTTGAGAACCCGTTTGGCAGCGGCCTGATTATCAACGCCCGCAGCGAAACGGTTGCGGAAAAGCCGCTCTTCCGGCAGGCGTTTCAAACCGCTCGGCTGCTGTTGCCGGCTCATGCCTTTTATGAATGGCAGGTGAAGGAATCCGGCGGCAAACAAAAAATACGTTTTTCGCATGCCCGTCAACAGCTTTTATTTTTAGCTGCTGTCGCCAGGCCGGGTGTAGACACCAAAGGGCGGGCTGTCATGCGTTTCGTTGTGTTGACAGCGCCGGCCAATGACATTGTCCAGCCGGTCCACAGCCGCATGCCGCTGTTGATTGACTGGGAGGACATACGTGCCTACTTGGCCGATGAAGCCCGGGCCCTGGCCCTGATTCAGGCGCCTGCCGGGCCATCCCTGACCGCTGCCGCCCAAGCACCGGCTGATCACATCAGCCAGGAGGACCCCCATGACCGTTGATTGTAAAGCCATCTTGCACCGCATCAAGGCCAGAGCCCATGCCAACCGGCTGGCCTGGCTGGCCTTCGGGATACCCGCTGCTCTTTTGTTGCTGGGTTTTTTCACGCGGGGTGTTTTTCCCATCGCCAACCGCAACGTTTTGACCATTGACCTGTTCCACCAATACGCTCCCTTTTTAGCCGAATTGCAGCATAAGCTCAAAGCCGGTGAAAGCCTGCTATACTCCTGGTCGGGCGGCCTGGGTGTTAATTTCTATGCCCTTTTCGCCTACTACCTGGCCAGCCCGCTGAACCTGCTGATCCTGTTGTTTCCTCCCGCCTACCTGACAGAGGCTGTCTTGTTGCTGGTCGTGGTGAAAATCGGCTTGGCTGGGGCCTGCTTTTACCGTTTCCTGGCTGGTGTCCACCGCAAGGACAGCCTGCTTATGGTGGTTCTTTCATCCTTTTACGCCTTGTCCGCTTTTTCGATGGCCTATTACTGGAACATCATGTGGCTGGACACCTTGTTTTTGTTGCCTTTGCTGTTGCTGGGCCTGGTCCGCATGGTCCGGGACGGTCGCTGGCTGCTTTACACCTTGTCGTTGGCTTTGCTGATCTACAGCAATTACTACATGGCCTTTTTTGCCTGCCTGTTCACAGGCCTGTATTTTCTGGTCTGCCTTTTTCAATACCAGACGCTTGCCCGGCCGGGTCCTTTTTTTGCAGCCATCGGGCGGACGGTGCTGTTTACTGCCCTTGGGGCCGGCCTGTCTGCCGTCTTGTCGCTACCGACCTTCTTTTCCCTGCAGGCCACGTCGGCTGCCGGTGATGCGTTTCCAGTTGACTGGCAGCATTTGTATGACCTGCTGGACTACATGGGCCAGCATTACCTGCTGCAGCCCCCGGCCATCCGCAGCGGCATGCCCAACCTGTATGCAGGCATCTTGCTGTTGTTCCTGCTGCCGCTGTATGTCTTATCCCGGCGTCTCTCTGTCAAGGAGAAACTGCTGAACCTGAGCCTATTTGTTTTCCTGGTCATCAGCTTTAACGTCAACGTCTTTAACTTTATCTGGCATGGCCTGCACTTTCCCAACCAGCTACCCTACCGCAACGCGTTCGTCTATGTTTTTCTGGTTTTGACCATGGCCTATCCCGCCTTGGAAGAGGTGCCGTCTTTTTCCGGCCGGCAGATCGGGGGACTGGCCCTGGCGGCAGCCGGGTCGGTTCTGCTGGCCCAGAAAGTGCTGGCATCACCCCCTTCCTGGCTGACCGTGCTGGTGACCTTGCTTTTCATTGTCCTGTACGCCGTGCTCCTGACTTTGCCGCACAGCCGCTCGATCAGCCGTTTTGACTGGTCCCGCGCCCTGCTGATCCTGGTTGTTGTGGAGCTGGCGGTTCATGTGTTCGTTTCTTTGCACATGATTGACCTGGCCGAATCGTTGTCCAACCGGGACGGCTACCTGGATGGTCGACAGGTGGCAGAGATCCGCCAGGAACTCAAACGGATTGATCGGGAGGAGGGGGATGGCTTTTATCGCCTGGAGGTGCAACCGCCCCGAACGACCAACGACCCCTTCCTTTATTCCTACCGCGGGATTTCCATTTTTGCCTCCACCATGCAAACCAAGCCGGTCACGTTCTTTGAAAACCTGGGCTATCACAGCAACGGCATCAACAGCTACAAATACGAGGGTTCAACGCTGGTTCTGGATTCCCTTTTTGGGTTGAAGTATCTGATCCGCCGTTCTGGCGAGCAGGTTTATGACCTGCTTCAGCTCCAAGCACAGACAGACCAGATCACGACTTACCGCAACCCCTACGCCCTTTCCTTCGGCCTCTTGGGGTCGGAGGCGTTGCTGGACTGGCAAAGCGGACCGGGCAGTCCCTTTGATGCCCAAAACAGGCTTTTTGAAGCCCTGTCCGGTGAAAAAGACGTCTTCCGCCCGCTGACAACCGATGAAGGGGAACTCAACAACCTGTCTTTTACCAGCAAAGGATCACATCAGTTTGCCTACCGGAAAGGTGTTGCCGACCAAGAGGCAACCGCTCGTCTGACCGTTGACACCCAGGAAGACCAGGCCCTCTATTTGTATTTTGATGTCCCGGCCAACCGGGCCAAACACGGCTATGTGCTGATTGATGAGACGAAAATCGAGTTTAACGCCCGCCGGTCCACCCTGGTGGACTGCGGTCAGGTTCCTGCGGGGAGCCAGGTCACCTTTGTGGTGACCTTTGAAGCAGACAGCCCTGAAAACGGCCGCTTTGAGCTGCATGCCTGCGCCCTGGACCGGCTGGTCTTTGAAAACGGCATCTCCCAGCTGATGGGGCAAAGCCTGACCGTCACAACGTTTAAACCGACACGGGTCAAGGGGCAGTTGCTGGCTGAACAGCCAGGCGTGCTGTTGCTGACGACCCCGGCAGATCCGGGCTGGACGGTCACCCTCAATGGTCAGCCACAGCCTACCCAGATGCTCGATGACGGCCTGATTTTGCTGCCGGTACCTGCTGGTGCCCACAGCCTGGAAATGGTTTATCGACCGCCCTGGCTGCGGACAGGGGGGCTGATCTCCCTGGGGTCCTTGCTGGTCTTGCTCTTGCTGACCTGGCTGGCCCGCCGGCGTGCCAGACGGCGCGCAACCCCCATGCGTCTGTCACCACCGCCTGTTGGTGGAACCGGTGTGCGCCCCGTGTTGATCGAAACACGGCCACAAGAAGAGGCTGCAGCCCCAGATACAAGCGATGCCTGAAAACCCCTGCAACAGGCTGTTGCATACAGCCGCTTGTGCTATAATCAGGCCAACGGCGCCCTAGCGCAGAACATGTATCAGGAGGAAATGTGAATGGCATTGGAAAGAGCTTTTTATCGGTGTGATCTTTGTGGCAATCTCGTTGAATTGATTGAGGAGGGAGGCGGCGAGCTGGTTTGTTGCGGCGAACCGATGAAGCTGCTGAAGGCCAACACAACCGATGCGGCCAACGAAAAACATGTGCCCGCCTGCACGCGTGACGGCAACGCCCTACGGGTTGTGGTCGGCAGCGTGCCCCACCCCATGGTTGATGCCCATTACATCCAATGGATCTGTGTGGCCCAGGCCGACAAGACACAGCGGGTCGATCTCAAACCCGGGCAGGCGCCGGAAGCGGTCTTCGCTTTAGAAGATGGGCCGGCCCTTGTCTATGAGTATTGCAACCTGCACGGTTTGTGGCAGGCGGACGTCGACTGACCATCGCCGGTCGCGGCCTTGAAAAGCTTTGGCGGCGCCAGAGCTTTTTTCTTGCGGGAACGGCTGGTGTCCGCTATAGTAAGCGTCAAGAGCCCTGATGACATGATGAGGAACAACAGATGGACGAACTGACCACATGGGAAGATGCTTTTTTTGCGTCAGGTGACCCACAGACCTTGCTGGAGCGTTTTGGCAGCCCGCTTTATGTTTATAGCGAGCGCCTTTTGCGCCAGCGCAGCGCTGACATGCGTGACCTGGTGACGGATCCACCGCTGGAGGTTCACTATTCGGTCAAAGCCAATGCCAACCCGGCCCTGCTGCGCATCATCCGTGAAGAGGGCTTGCTGGCAGACGCCATGTCTCCCGGTGAACTGGCTTTGTTGCAGCAGGCAGGCTACCCGCCCCAAGACCTCTTTTATGTTCCCAACAACGTTTCAGATGCTGAACTGATGCTGGCACACCAGGCGGGGGTCCTGATCAGCTTTGACTCCCTGGACCAGCTGGAACGCATGGGTCAACTGGCCCCGGGGAGCCCGGTGGCCCTGCGCCTCAACCCCGGTATCGGGGCCGGTCACCACGCCAAGGTGATCACCGCCGGAGAAAACACCAAATTTGGCCTGATGCCGGATCAGCTGGACCAGGCCCGCGCCCTCGCAGCCAAGTACGACTTGTCTCTGGTTGGTCTCAACCAGCACATCGGCTCCCTGTTTATGGAGCCGGAGCCCTATCTGGCAGCGGCTGATCGTTTTTTTGACCTGGCCCTGACCATCCCCGGCCTGTCCTTTGTGGACCTGGGGGGTGGCTTTGGCATTCCCCACCGCAAGCTGGCAGGGGAGAAGCGCCTGGATCTGGCCGAACTGGGCCGGGGGCTGGCAGAACGCATCCACCGCTTTTTTGTCCGCTATGGCCGGCCGATCCGCGTCAAAACCGAACCCGGCCGCTACGTGGTTGCCGAAAGTGGGGTGCTCCTGGGTACCGTCCACGCGGTCAAGACGCTGGGGGGCACCACGTATGCCGGCAGCGATTTGGGTTTCAATGTGCTGGCCAGGCCCATGCTCTATGGCTCTTGGCATGACCTGCTTGTTTACCGCAACCACCAACGGCTGGAAACGGACCAGCTCCAGAAACAGACGGTGGTGGGAAACATTTGTGAAACAGGCGATGTGCTGGCAGAAGAACGCCCTTTGCCGCCCCTCAAGCGCGGCGATGTGCTGGTGGTGCTGGATGCCGGTGCCTACGGCTACGCCATGGCCTCCAATTACAACAACCGGCTGCGGCCGGCTGAAGTGTTGATCGGCCTGGATGGCAAGCCCCGCCTGATCCGTCGGCGTGAGACGCCGCAGGACCTGATGCGCGGCCTTGTCGAACCTTGAAGGAGGAAGAAAAGATGGCTATGGGCAAACGGCTGGACTACATCAGCTGGGATGAGTATTTTATGGGGATTGCCTTGTTGTCAGCCAAACGCAGCAAAGACCCCAGCACCCAAGTGGGTGCCTGCATCGTCAACAAGGCTCACAAGATTGTCTCAGTGGGCTACAACGGCATGCCGACCGGCTGCAGTGATGACGCCTTTCCCTGGGATCGGGAGGGTGATTTGCTGGATACCAAGTACCCGTATGTGTGCCATGCCGAACTGAATGCGATCCTGAACAACATCGGCTTCAGCCTGCAGGACTGCACCATCTATGTCCCGTTGTTTCCCTGCAACGAATGCGCCAAAGCCATCATCCAGTCGGGTATCCGTGAAATTGTCTATATTTCTGACAAGTATGCGCACACGGACAGCGTTCGAGCCTCCAAGAACATGTTGGACCATGCCGGCGTCCACTACCGGGTTTTGTCGACCCAGCTGGAGCAGCTGTGTGTGTCCTATCGCCATGAAGATATCTGAAGGCCCAGGCGCCTGATCGCTGTCAAAAAAGCACCCGACGGGTGCTTTTTTCTTGCCTTGAAAAAGGGGCAAACATTTGTTCGAAAAGCCTTGACAGGAGAGAAAAGTCTTGCTAAAATAAAAACCGAACAAATGTTTGATTGACCTGGAAAGCGGGTGTGACACAATGGTTAATGGGTTTTTCTGGCTTGTTTTGTTAGGTGCCTCCGCCTTGCTGGGCGGTTGGTCCTATTCTTGGCAAAAAGAAATCGGGCGCCAGGAAGCGGCGCTTATGCAGCTGCAGGACGAGCTTGCTCAGCATCGGAAAAGGCCGTCGGCCAAGCCTGCCGCGGCCCAGATTGCCCCCCAAGGCCAAGGCATTGCTTTTTATCAGTTGGCTCGCCAGATGCCCCAAAGCCAGTCAGCGGCGGCCGCATCTGAAGCAAGTGTGTGTTTTAAGTGGGCCGTTTGTGGCAAGGAAAAGCAGGGTGCGTCATCCGTCCGACCCGACTGTGCCTGAAACGGCCTGAAGCCGCTTGCGCTAAGAGCTGAAAATCTGCCTCCTGACCGGAGCAGATTTTTTTAACCCCTTTTTGACAGAAAGGAGAGGCGAGGCTTGTGGATCAGCTTGCACCCAAGACAAACCGTGTCATTTTACATGCGGACCTGAATGCCTTTTATGCCAGTGTGGAGTGTCTGTACAGGCCGGAACTGCGCCGCGTGCCGGTTGCTGTTTGCGGTGATGCGCAAAAACGGCATGGCATTGTCCTGGCTAAAAATGAGCCGGCAAAAGCCTGCGGTATCCAAACTGGGGAGGCCATCTGGCAGGCACAAAACAAGTGTCCGGGCCTGAAGGTGCTTACAGCTGATTACCGCAAATACATCCGGTATGCCTGCCGGGCACGGGATTTATTTGCCCAATACTCGGAACAGGTGGAGCCCTTTGGCCTGGACGAAGCCTGGATTGATGTCACAGGCAGCCAGACCCTCTTTGGTGACGGGGTTCAAATGGCCAACCAGCTGCGCCGCCGCATGCGCGACGAACTGGGTTTAACCTGCTCGGTCGGCCTGAGCTTCAACAAAGTCTTTGCCAAGCTGGGCAGCGACTTGAATAAACCAGATGCGACAACGGTCTTGACAGCTGAACGTTACCGGGAAACCATCTGGCCCTTGCCGGTCAACCTGCTGATTTATGCAGGTCCGGCCACCTGCCGAGCCTTGAGGCGGGTCGGCATCCGGACCATCGGTGACCTGGCCTGCTTGACCTGCCGACAGGCCCGCAGCCTCCTGGGCAAGTGGGGTGAAACCCTCTGGTTCTATGCACAAGGCCTGGATGACAGCCCGGTTCGACCCCTGGCCATCCGGGACATGATCCAGTCGGTGGGTCACAGCACGACCACCCCAAGGGACCTATACACGGACGAGGAGGTGCGACTGGTCTTGACCGTCCTGGCTGAAAGCGTGGCCACCCGGCTCAGGGAGCAGGGTTTGAGGTGCCGGACCTTGCAGCTCAGCGTGCGCGATGACCAGCTGATGACCATTGAACGGCAATGTGTCCTGGCCCAGCCGACAGACCTGGCCCGTGACGTGATCCGTCAGGCCATGGGGCTTTTTCAAACGCATTGGCCCTGGAGACGACCGGTTCGCAGCCTTGGGGTGCGTGCCTGCCGCCTGGAAACCGCTGACCACGGCATCCAGCTGACACTTTTTGATGACCCTGACAGCTACCGGCGCTGGAAAGAATTGGAAAGCACCCTGGATGGTTTGCGGAGCCGCTTTGGCCACAAAAGCGTCCGTCGCGGCCTGCTCTTAAAAAGTCCGGATCTGTCCGAACTCAACCCCCGGACAGACCACATCATTCACCCCAGCGCCTACCGACGTCCGTGATGACAGTTTCGCTGAATAGTTACACCATGACAGTATCGCTGACCAACAACCACCGCTGCGGGCGTGAGTTGACAATATAGCCAAAATAATTTATCTTAATATGTGGAATATTACCAATAACCACCCGCTGTACAAGCCCTTAGAAAGTAGGCCACCTGATGCAATGTTTCAACCAACGCCTGTCCTTGTTGACCGCTGTCGTCCTTTTGTTGTCCTTGATCCTCATGACAGGCTGTGTGCCTGCGGGGACCACGACTGGAGCGCCTCAAGCGGAAACGACCCAAACGGACCCGACTCCCACGCAAACCCCACAAGACACAGCGCCCGTCCGGATCACCGCCCTCAAAGGCCCAACAGGCATCGGCCTGGTTAAATTAATGCAAGATCAGGAGCAGGGCAACAGCCAGCAGCCCTATCAAATTGAACTGGTGGCATCTCCGGATGAAATTGTCGCACAGATTGGCAGCGGCCAAACCGATATTGCTGCCCTGCCAACCAACCTGGCCCCCATTCTCTATCAGAAAACAGATGCAGGCATCCGCTTGCTGGCTGTCAACACCCTTGGGGTTTTACATATCCTGTCGCAAGACGAATCGATCCAAAAGCTGGAAGACCTGGCTGGACGAGAGCTGCTGGCCACCGGCCAAGGCTCTGTTCCCGAGTATGCCCTCAATGACCTGCTCCAGCAGGCCGGCATCTTGGATCAGGTGACGGTGACCTACCTGTCGGAACACGCTGAACTGGCCACCCGTGCTGTGTCTGGCGATGCGGACCTGGTGATGTTGCCCGAACCCTTTGTCACAACAGTGCTCAACAAAAACACCAACCTGCGCCTGGCCCTGGATCTGACCGAAGAATGGCAGCGTTTTCACACGGGTACAAGCGGCAGCGAACTGGCCATGGGCTGCATGGTTGTCAGCCAGGCTTTCCTGACCGAACGCCCTGAAGCCGTTCAACGGTTTCTGGCTGAATACGAAGCCTCCGTTGTTTTTGTGCGGAATAACCCCCAGGAGGCTGGACAATGGGTTGCCGATTATGAGATTATGCCAGATGCAGGCTTGGCGGCCCAGGCCATTCCCAATTGCCACCTGGTGTTGATTCAGGGGCAGGCCATGCAAGAGGCCCTGGATCCCTTTTATGCGCTTTTGTTTGCAGCCAACCCGCAAGCCATCGGTGGCGCCTTGCCGCCTGATCAGCTTTATTACCTGCCCTGACGAGCGCATCAGCGCCCCATAAGGAGCTCGGTTCCATGGATCGATCCCCACGTACGGCCAACAGGTCTCTCAGATCCTCTCGGCCGCCAGACAGGCGGCGGTTTTTTGAGGGCCTGCTGGTCCTGGCCTTTTGGTTGTTGATCTGGCAAGCGCTTTATCTGCTGGTTCAAAAAGACCTGCTGCTGGCCTCACCCCTACAGGTGGCCAGGCGGCTCGGTCAGCTGGCCCTGGATCCCGGGTTTTGGAAAAGTGTTCTTTTAAGCCTCTTGCGGATTCAAGCCGGTTATCTGGCGGGTTTGCTGATCGGCACCTTGCTGGCAGTCGCAACCGTCCGTTTTTCCTGGGTTGACAAACTCTTGCATCCTCTGATCAGTGCCATCCGGTCAACACCGATAGCCTCGTTTATCATTTTGGCCCTGGTCTGGATGAGCCGGGATCGTGTGGTCATTTTCATTGTGGTTCTCATGGTCCTGCCCATCGTCTGGGGCAACGTGACCGAAGGCATTCAAAAAACAGACCGCCAGCTCCTGCAGATGGCCCATGTTTTTAAGCTGTCACCAAGGGACGTGCTTCGGGTCATTTATGTGCCCTCGGTTGCCCCTTTCCTGACGGCTGCCGCAACCACCAGCCTGGGCCTGAGCTGGAAGGCCGGCATCGCTGCTGAAGTGCTCAGCCGGCCTGTGCATTCCCTGGGAGGCGACCTTTACCTGGCAAAAATTTATCTGGAAACAGCTGACCTGCTGGCAACCACCCTGGTGGTGGTGGTCTTGAGCCTCTTGTTGGAACGTTTCCTCAAGTCCTTTCTGACCAGAACCGGCCGCTGGCTGCACAAGACCGCTTCGACCAGACTCCAGGCAGGTGAAGGACCATGACGATCGCATTGGACAAGGTGCGGGTCGTGCTGGACGGCCTGGTGGTGCTGGATAACTTTTCCATTGAGCTGCCTGAGCGAGGGATTGTTGCCCTGTCCGGCCCGTCTGGTTGTGGTAAAACCACCTTTTTTCATGCCCTGGCCGGTTTGATTGCGCTGGATAGCGGACATGTTTTGGGGGCGCAAGGCAAACGCTTCAGTGTGATTTTTCAAGAAGACCGCCTGTTGCCCTGGCTGACTGTGTTTGACAACGTCAACCTGGTGGTCCGGGATGCTGAAAAAA